>NATW01000119.1 GCA_003094555.1 gamma proteobacterium symbiont of Ctena orbiculata | reverse complement strand
AGTTTCTCGGTCTCGGACAAGACCTTTTCCAGCTTTTTGGACAGTTCGTGCGACTTGACATCGATACCGTTGAGCTTGTCGTGAAACTGCCCATTCATTCTGTCGCATTCCGATATGGTTGACTGACTCGTGCCGAAAATCGTCCTTACGGCTTCGTAGTTCAACTCCGTCGCCATGACCGTCGCCTTCGATCTTCCTGGACCAACCTTCTTTCCCTTGATGATGTCCAGATAGCGGGCCTGGAGTTTCTCCAGCGACTTGATGATCTTTTTCTGCACCGTGTCGGCCGAAATAGCCAGGTTGTAAATATCCTTGCCCAGCCCAACCGATGATTTCAGGATGCCGATGATGCCCAATGTCAGGCTGGCCCAAGTCCCTACCGCTGCCGCGCCTCCCGATGCGACGGTAGCCACTGTCGAACCGATGGTCATGCCGACGCCGGTCGCCAGCCCGGCCGTACCGGCGGTGAGCTTCGCGCCGGCAACGATCTTGTATTTCCGGTACTCGGCTTTGGTCCGGGTTAGGGCCATCCACTCCTTTTCGGCTTGGCGAGCCGCCATGGTCGAGGCGGCGCGTGTGTACCCTTTGACTGTCTCCTGAAACTTATCCAGGATCTTGAGCATTTTTTCCATATCGTCGATCTTGGCCGCGTCAACCGCCTGGGGATCGAACTTTTTCACCACGTTGCCAATGTTCCTGACGACGTTTCCGGTCATATAGGCGAGGATCTTGTCCTGCAGCTTCTGATACAGAAGTGGATCTTTTTTGAAAGCCGCCTGAAGCTGGGGATTGCTGGGAAATGTCACTTCGACCAAAATCTTGTCGATAGTCAACATCTTGGGCTTAAACTGCTCCTTGACCCGTGGCCATAGGTCCATCTGGAAGATCACGATACCGGACATAGACGCCCCCTGTCGCTAAAAGGTCGAGGATAGAAAGATCATAGCCTGGAAGCCTCCTCGGGGACAGTTCTCTATTTTCAGGCAAGTTGTTATGTGGAGGATCCCGTTTGATTACATTAATTATAACCGGGTGGATTCGTTTTGAAATGAATCCGGCCGATCTTGGGGGTAGCACGATAATCAGCGTTTGGTCCTCTCCCGGTTACTGGTGTGCAATATGTGGTCGACAGCGACCTTCAAGGTAGGACCTGTTCACAACTCTTATATACGACACCTTTGGTGATAGAGCTTACCGGCTCAGGTGCCCTACAGGGATGAAACACGAATAGACGTCTACAATCTCATTGAGAGATTGTACTCGCGAACAGGCTTAACACGCATTTGTGATTAGTTAATATGGACGGTCAAACGCTTGGGTTTATCGGTGGGGCATTAGGGGCGATCATTGGGTTGATGGGTGGAGCGGTCGGTACCTACTTTAGTATTACCAACACAGAGAGCCCCGCAGAGAGGGCCTTCATGATCCGAGTGTCGGTCTATGCATGGATCGCAATCACCATATTCCTGGCCTTGCTTCTGTTATTGCCGAAACCATATAACTTCTACATGTGGGGGGTGTATGGTGTCTTTCTGCCATGGGGTATTCACTACATCAATAAAAATGTAAAGGCCATCCGCGAGGCGGAACAAAGCCATAACAATCTGTGATTTAACACGAGCCTGGGCTCGTCAAGTTGGCTCTCAGGGCCAGGTGGTGTTAAAACGATGGGTTTTTGCCGGAACAGAAACCCTGTGATGCTTTTGTGATAACTCTGTGATTCCCTGCGGAAAATCCGCCCCTATACTTTGATCCATAAGCGATCGGGTTCATAGGTGTAATTGAAGATTTCCCCGTTTTTTCCCCTGTCTATGGTGGTGAATCTCAGCTTAGAATTCCTGTCAGATGTCCTATGCGATCCCTGTATTACGGGGTCGTGCATGTGAGGAGAAGCGTGATGAAGCGAAGAAGTTTGATTAAGCTGTTGGGTGCCGCGGCCTTGTTGCCGGTCGTGGGTCAGTCGGTATTAGCCAGACAGGACGAGAAGATGACGCAGATAGAAAAGTTGGATCTGACCGATGCACAATGGCGGGAGAGATTGACCCCTGAGCAGTATCATATCCTGCGGGAAGAGGGTACGGAGCGGCCGGGGACCAGTGAGTTGTTGAACGAGAAGCGTGAGGGTATCTTCGCCTGCGCGGGTTGCGACAACCATCTGTTTGCCTCGTCCACCAAGTATGAGAGCGGCACCGGATGGCCGAGCTTTTTCGATTATCTGCCTGGCGCCCTGGGTACCAAGAAGGATTACAAGCTGATCTGGCCCCGTACCGAGTACCATTGCGCCCGCTGTGGCGGTCACCATGGGCATGTGTTCAATGACGGGCCGGAACCCACCGGGCTGCGCTACTGCAACAACGGCATCGCCCTGAAATTCATACCCGCGAAAGCATGAACGGCTGGCGCGGCATGTTGCTGGGGGGTGGGCTGTTGATGGCCATTGTCACTCAGCCTCTCCAGGCCTTGACCCTGCAGAGTCCTGTGGAGCGGGTCAACCTGCTGGAGCTCTACACCTCCCATGGCTGCAGCAGTTGTCCCCCTGCGGATGCCTGGCTGCGGAAACTGGAGAGCCATCCGGGGTTGTGGCAGAGGCTGATCCCGGTGGCATTCCATGTGGACTACTGGGACAACCTTGGCTGGCCGGACCGGTTTGCCTCTCCTGCCTTCAGCAAAATGCAGCGGGATCATCAGAGACAGGGGGCCATCCGTTCTGTCTATACCCCGGGTTTTGTCCTTAACGGACGGGAGTGGCGTCAGTGGTTCTACCGGCCTCAACTCGACTTGCAAGCCAATGAAGAGGTTGGTGCTCTGACCCTGAAGGTGGAATCCGGGACAGGGGCCACACTCCAGTTCTCACCCGAGCCCCATCTAAATGGAGTCAAACTGGAGGCCCATTTCGCGATCCTCGGGTTCGGCCTCTCCAGCCCCATTGGCGGAGGTGAAAACCACGGCAAGACCCTCAAGGAGAGTTTCGTCGTGCTGAGCCACACTCAAACGCCGCCGCAGCAGGGAGAGTGGCGGTTTCCCTGGCCACAACTCTCGGTCAACGATGCAGAGCGGCTGGCCGTGGTTGCCTGGCTCAGTCGTCCAGGCAACAGCGAGCAGGTACAGGCAGCAGGCGGTTGGCTCCCCTAGGTTTTCTCATCATGCCGTAATTGCGCAGGCTTGCGGCCTGTGCTATTCTTCGCGTCGAATTTGCGGTTGTGGATCGGCCTGAAGCGCCTTGATCTGCCGCAATAACTATAATAAAGCCCCGACAGCGGGGTTTTTTTGTTTTCGAGCAAATACCCTGGCAGGGATCTGTATCCACCCGGGTATCGGTAATCGAAGACATCGGATGGGCCATGTGCCCATTTTTTATGCGGTGAAGAAATGCGATCGGCTCCGGAAAAATTGAAGTCACTGGTCCGTGCTGAAGTAGAGCTGCTGGGCTATGAATTGGTTGGCTTGGAGATGACAGGGCAGGGCAAAGGCGGCGCACTGCTGCGGGTCTACATCGATCATGCCGATGGCATCGGTGTCGATGACTGTGTACAGGTCAGTCACCAGATCAGCGGCGTGCTGGACGTGGAGGACCCGATCAAGGAGCAGTACCAGCTTGAGGTTTCTTCACCAGGCTTGGATCGCCCCCTGTTTGAGCGTGAGCATTTTGAGCGATTCCAGGGAAACAAGGTGCGGGTTAAGACCCACACCAAAATTGAAGGTCGTCACCGTTTTAGCGGTGTACTTCGGGGCGTGGCCGAGAATCAGGTTCTGATCGAGGAAGATGGGAAAGTCCATGGGATAACGATTGACCTGATCGATTCGGCACGTTTGATACCGGATATTTAAATTGGGAAACAATTGATGAGTAAAGAGATATTGCTGGTCGTAGATGCGGTTTCCAATGAGAAGGATGTCGGAAAAAGGATCATCTTTGAGGCCATTGAAGCTGCTTTGGCATCCGCCACCCGTAAGCGTAACGGAGACGATATTCTGGTGCGCGTGGCAATCGACAGGACCACTGGCGATTACGACACCTTTCGTCGTTGGGAAGTGGTAGAGGCCTATTCGGAAGATGAACCGGATGCGCCGCTGCGCCAAGTTATCCTGGATGTGGCAAAAGAGGAAAATCCCGATATCCAAGTCGGTGATTTCGTCGAAGAGCCGATCGAATCCATAGAGTTCGGTCGCATCGCCGCCCAGGCCGCCAAGCAGGTGATCGTACAAAAGGTGCGGGAAGCCGAAAGGGCAAAAGTGGTCGAGGCCTATGAAGGGCGCGAAGGGGAGCTGGTTACCGGCGTCGTCAAGCGTATCGATCGCGGCAATGTCTTTCTTGACCTGGGAGGCAATGCGGAGGCCTTCATCGGGCGTGAACATATGATACCCAAGGAGTCGATCCGGGTAGGCGACCGCATCCGCGGATATCTCTACGAAATTCGCTCTGAGCCCCGGGGTCCGCAACTTTTCATCAGCCGTACCATGCCGGAACTGTTGATCGAGCTGTTCAAGCTTGAGGTGCCGGAAGTGGGCGAGGGACTGATCGAGATCAAGAGCGCCGCCCGTGATCCCGGCCTGCGTGCCAAGATCGCGGTCAAGGCACACGATCAGCGTATCGATCCCGTGGGGGCCTGTGTCGGTATGCGCGGCTCAAGGGTACAGGCGGTCTCCAATGAACTGAACGGGGAACGTGTCGACATCATTCTCTGGAATGAGAACCCGGCACAGTATGTGATCAATGCCATGTCACCGGCGGACGTGGTCTCCATCGTCGTGGATGAAGACTCTCACACCATGGATGTGGCGGTGAGTGAAGAGAATCTCTCCCAGGCGATCGGTCGCGGCGGGCAGAACGTCCGCTTGGCAAGTCAGTTGTCCGGCTGGGAATTGAACGTAATGGATGAAGCCCAGGCGGCGGAGAAGAGTGAATCCGAAGCCAAGGGTTTCATGGATAACTTCATGGAGCAGCTGGACGTGGACGAGGATGTGGCTGCAATACTGGTACAGGAAGGATTTACCAGTGTTGACGAGGTCGCCTACGTCCCGATCGAGGAGATGCTCACCATTGAAGAGTTTGACGAGGATCTGATCAACGAGCTGCGCAACCGGGCGAAGGATTTTCTGTTGACCCGGGCTATCGCCAATGAAGAGGCGTTTCGCGAACCCGCTGACGATCTATTGACCATGCAGGGCATGGACAAGCAGCTCGCGTTTAAACTAGCAGGTAAAGGTGTTGTCACCATGGAGGATCTGGCTGAACAGTCCATCGATGATCTGATGGAGATCGATGGTATGGATGAGGATCGTGCAGGAGAGTTGATCATGACAGCCCGTGCACCTTGGTTTGAAGAAGCGAAATAAGTGGTTGTGAATCCTTACACCGCATGAGAGTCCGGTATGTAGGTATAAATTTAGGAATAGATGGATAAGGCAAATACAAGAGGCCTGATGTATGAGTGAAGTAACGGTAGCACAACTTGCAAATGTCGTTGGTATCCCTGCCGATCGCTTGATGGAACAGCTGGAGGATGCGGGTATCCAGGCCAAAACGCCTGACGATAGGATATCCGATGAGGAAAAAGCCAAGCTGTTGCACTATCTGCGTGAAAGTCATGGCAAGCAAAAGAGTGCCGGTGTGACAGCACCAAGCAAGGTAACTTTACGTCGTAAAACCGTCAGTGAATTACGTCAGCCCACAGCTTCACGCAGTACCATGAGTCGCACATCGTCGACACCTGCCAAGACGGTCAGTGTGGAGGTGCGTAAAAAACGTACCTACGTCAAACGCGGCAACGTGGAAACGGACGAACGTAAGTCAAAAGAGGCGGAAGAGGCGCGTAAGGCCCTCGACGAGCAGGCAAGGGAAAGGGCTGCCGTGGAGGCTGAAATCGAAGCGCGCAAGGCTGCCGAGGCGGCAAAAAGGGCTGAAGAGGAAGCGGCCAAGAAGGCTGAAGAGGAGGCTGCGCAGAAGGCAGCTGAAGAGGAGGCTGCACGTAAGGCGGTGGAAGCGGAATTACTCAAAGCAGAAGAGCCTGCCAAGGCAGAGCCGGAAAAACCTGCGCCCAAACCGGAGTCCGGACGCGGCAAGAAGGGTCGTAAAGAGAGCAAGCGTGAGGGTAAGGAGCTCGAGGGAGAGCAGCGCTTGGAGCGTAAAGAGCTGCATGTGGCTGATGGCGCGAAGGGACGGCGTAAGAAAAAACCCGCCAAGCAGAGAAGAGCCAATGCCGCGGCCGGCAGTGACGCACAACACGCTTTTCAACGGCCCACCAGTCCGGTTGTCCACGAAGTCAAGATACCTGAAAGCATCACCGTGGCCGAGTTGGCCCAGCGGATGTCCATCAAGGCCGCCGAAGTCATCAAGGTGTTAATGAAAATGGGCATGATGGTGACCATCAATCAACCCCTGGATCGTGACACGGCAATTCTCGTGGTTGAGGAGATGGGGCATGTGCCGGTTCATCAGCGCGACGAAGATGTTGAAGCCGATCTGCTGAGCATGGAGGAGGAAGAGACGGTAGGTGAGGCTGTCGCTCGACCGCCTGTGGTCACTATCATGGGACATGTGGATCATGGCAAGACCTCACTCCTCGATTATATTCGCACCAGCCGTGTCGCGGCGGGTGAAGCGGGTGGTATCACCCAGCACATCGGTGCCTACCACGTGGATACTGACAAGGGCACTGTCTCCTTCCTGGATACCCCGGGACACGCCGCCTTTACCGCGATGCGTGCCCGTGGCGCCAAAGTGACTGACATCGTTATTCTGGTGGTATCGGCAGACGATGGTGTGATGCCCCAGACCAAGGAGGCGATTCAACATGCCAAAGCAGCACAAGTACCGCTGATTGTCGCCATCAACAAGATCGACAAAGAGGAGGCGAATCCCGACCGGGTCACTCAGGAACTCTCTCAGGAGGAGGTGATACCTGAGGATTGGGGTGGTGACACCATGTTCGTGAAAGTCTCCGCCAAGACAGGCGAAGGTATTGACGAACTACTCGATGCCGTACTGCTGCAGGCCGAGGTGCTGGAACTGAAGGCGGTGCAGGATGGCAACGCCACGGGATCGATCGTGGAATCCTCCCTGGACAAGGGCCGGGGGCCGGTTGCCACCGTGCTGGTACAGTCGGGTACGTTGAATCGTGGCGATGTCATCGTATCAGGTAAGGAGTATGGTCGCGTACGCGCCATGTTCGATGAGAACGGGCGTGCCATCAAAACGGCGGGGCCTTCCATACCGGTGGTGGTGCTCGGCCTCTCAGGCACCCCGGAAGCGGGCGATGATGTACGCGTGGTCAGCGATGAGCGACGTGCCCGGGAGATCGCCGAACTGCGCCATGACAAGCAGCGGGATACCCGTCTGGCGGCGCAGAAGGCAGCGAAACTGGACGAGATGTTCACCCAGATGGAAGAGGGTGAGACCCAGACCCTGAATGTGATCGTCAAGGCAGACGTACAAGGCAGTGTCGAGGCATTGAAAGAGGCATTGACCAACACTTCCACTGACGAGGTGAAGGTGGGTGTGGTCGCTTCGGGTGTCGGTGGAATCAACGAATCCGATGCCAATCTGGCGGTGACATCCAATGCCATCATTATCGGTTTCAACGTGCGTGCCGATGCAGGTGCGCGCCGGGTGGTTGAAGAGCAAGGCATCGACATGCGCTACTACGGCATCATCTACGAGATCATCGATGATGTGAAAAAGGCCATTTCGGGCATGCTCTCGCCGGAGATTCGCGAGGAGATCATCGGCCTGGCCGAGGTACGCGATGTGTTCCGCAACTCCAAGCTTGGCGCGATCGCCGGTTGCATGGTCATCGAAGGTATGGTGAAACGCAACAACCCGATACGTGTATTGCGTGACAACGTGGTGATTTACGAGGGCGCCTTGGAGTCCCTGCGCCGCTTCAAGGATGATGTGGCTGAAGTGAAAAACGGCATGGAGTGCGGTATCGGTGTAAAGAACTACAACGATGTGCAGGTGGGTGACCAGATCGAGGTCTTCGAACGTACTGAAGTGATGCGGAACGTATAATTACTATGCCGCGTGATTTTAAACGAACAGACCGTATTGGTGCGGAACTGCAGCGGGAGTTGGCGGGGCTGATCAGGCAAGAGGTCAAGGACCCGGCTCTGGGACTGGTTACTGTCCAGGAAGCCCGGGTGGTTCGGGATCTCTCCCAGGCGAAGATATTCTTCACCACCATGTCTGCGTCGCTTACTCAGAAAGAGAGCGTCGAACACCTGAACCAAATGGCCGGTCATCTGCGCTGGTTGTTGGGTCAGCACATGAAATTGCGTTCGATACCGAAGTTGAGTTTTGTCTACGATACCTCTGTGGAACAGGGGGAACATCTATCCACATTGATTGATCAAGCGGTGAAGGAAAACCACACCGACCTGGATTAATCCTATCTCACGAATTAGCGATAATTAGAGTAAATGTATGGGACGTCGTCGCAACAGAGGGCGCAATATCAGTGGTGTATTGCTGCTCGACAAACCTGCAGGTATGACATCGAACAAGGCCTTGCAGGAGGTGAAGTTTCTGTATAAGGCCGCAAAGGCCGGACATACGGGCAGCCTCGATCCACTCGCCACCGGTCTGTTGCCGATCTGCTTTGGCGAGGCCACAAAGCTCTCTGCGTTTCTGCTGGATGCGGATAAGCACTACCGGGTGAGAGTCAAGCTGGGAGAGACCAGGACCACCGCCGATGCCGAAGGTGAGGTGTTGGAACAGGCCGATCCGAGTGGTGTCACGGAAGCGATGTTGCGGGATACCCTGACTGACTTTCTGGGAGAGCAGCAACAGCTGCCGCCCATGTACTCCGCCATCAAGCATCAGGGCGAACGACTCTACAAGCTGGCGCGTAAAGGGCTGGAGGTCGAGCGCGAACCCCGTGCCATCAATATCCACGCATTGCAGTTGCTTGATTTCTCCCTGCCCGAGTTTGAGATGGATGTGCACTGTTCTAAGGGTACCTATGTACGTACCCTCGCCGAGGATATCGGTAAACAGCTGGGTTGCGGCGCCTATGTCAGTGGTCTGCGGCGTACCGGGGTTGGGCCCTACGACGATCAGTCGATGGTGACCCTGGATGAGGTGCGGCAGGCCTTCTCCGACAAGCTGTTTCAGGAGATGGACGATTGGCTGCTGCCCTTGGAGAGCGCATTGGCCGAGTGGCCCCAGGTGGAGCTGTCCGCGGATGCCACCTTTTACATGAAACAGGGCCAACCGATCCTGGTCCCGAATGCCCCCACCAGTGGTTGGGTGCGTCTCTATACCAATCAGACCGATTTTCTCGGTGTTGGCCAGATTCTCGATGATGGCCGCGTGGCGCCGAAAAGGCTCATGCAGGTAACAAATTGAATTGCAGAAAGAAACGCTTCACAAACAGTGGATATTGGGTTGCTGTGGCGGCCTAGAACGCGCATACTACGCGATCTTTCCAGGCACAGCCTGGAAAAAACGATTTTTACACCGGTCCGGCCTTGCCTGAACTCATTGTCGGGTAGGCCTTGAACAGGGCCAGTTTCATCGACGTAACCAAGAGGAGAAACGTCATGTCAATGAGTGCAGCAGAAAAGAAATCAGTCATCGAAGCCTACCAACGGGCCCCTGGAGATACAGGCTCCCCGGAAGTACAGGTCGCCCTGATGACCAGCCGCATTACTCAGCTCACAGAGCACTTCAAAGAACACAAACAGGATCACCACTCCCGTCAAGGTCTGGTGCGTCTCGTTAACTCCCGTCGCAAGCTTTTGGACTATCTGAAAAGTGAGGACCAAGAGCGTTACAAAGAGCTGATCAGCAGTCTTGGTCTGCGTCGCTAATCCGTCCTGCAACTTCAATTATCCAAGGATTCCAAAGTGACATTAATTAAAAAAGAATTTCAATGGGGAGACAATAAGGTCTCCATCGAAACCGGTGAGATAGCAAGGCAGGCCGATGGCGCAGTCATGGTCAACGTGGATGACACCGTGGTCCAGGTAACCGTGGTTGAAGCGCAGAGCAAAATCCCGCGGGACTTTTTTCCATTGACCGTGGACTATCAAGAGAAGACCTACGCCGCCGGCATGATCCCCGGCGGTTTTTTTCGCCGTGAAGGTCGTCCGAGCGAAAAGGAGATTCTCACCGCAAGACTCATCGATCGCCCGATTCGCCCGCTGTTCCCAAAAGGGTTTACCAGCGAGGTCCAGGTCATTATCACTGTGATGTCCCTGAACCCGGCGGTAGATCCCGAGATACCCTCACTGATCGGTACTTCCGCAGCCCTGGCGATCTCCGGTCTGCCCTTTCAGGGTCCGGTGGGCGCTGCCCGTGTCGGCTATAAGGATGGCGAGTACATTCTGAATGCCGCCACCACCGGCATCAATCCCGATTCCGATCTGGACCTGATTGTCGCGGGTACGGAAGAGGCGGTATTGATGGTTGAATCCGAGGCGAATCAGCTCTCGGAAGAGGTCATGCTGGGTGCGGTATTGTTCGGTCATGAAAAGTTTCAGGTGGTCATCCAGGCGATCAAAGAGCTGGCAGCCGAGGTCAACAAGCCGGCAGCCGAGTTTGCAGCGCCGGAACAGGATGCGGATCTTACCGCAGCGGTCGAGGCTGAGGCCGCCCAGGGCATCGGAGATGCCTATCGCATTGCCGACAAGCTTGATCGCTATGGGGCCATCGACGAAGTCGTGGCGGCGACGGTGGCGAAGCTCTGCCCGGAAGATGAGGCGGAGCCACGCTGGAGTGCCGACGATGTCAAAGGGGCCCTCGAGAAGCTGAAAAAGCGCCTTGTCCGGGGCCGTGTCCTGGATGGGGAACCCCGTATCGATGGGCGTGACACACGTACGGTTCGTCCTATCGCGGTGCGTACCGGTGTTTTGCCAAGAACCCACGGCTCCGCCCTGTTCACCCGTGGCGAGACCCAGGCCCTGGTGATCACCACCTTGGGCACGGAGCGCGATTCCCAGATCATCGATGCACTGGAAGGCTCCCGTCGCGAGCACTTCATGCTGCACTATAACTTTCCCCCATTCTGTGTGGGTGAGACAGGGCGCGTGGGGAGTCCGAAGCGACGTGAAATCGGTCACGGCCGTCTGGCCAAACGCGGTGTGCTTGCCTGTATGCCGACCATCGGCGATTTCCCCTACGCGATTCGCGTGGTCTCGGAGATCACGGAGTCCAACGGCTCCTCCTCCATGGCTTCCGTGTGCGGCACCAGCCTGGCACTGATGGATGCGGGTGTGCCGATCAAGGCGCCTGTGGCCGGCGTGGCCATGGGTCTGATCAAAGAGGGAGACAAGTTCGCGGTATTGACCGACATCATGGGTGACGAGGATCACCTGGGCGATATGGACTTCAAAGTGGCCGGTACCGAGGATGGTATCAATGCCCTGCAGATGGATATCAAGATCAACGGTATCACCAAGGAGATCATGGAGATCGCCCTGGATCAGGCCAAAGAGGGACGTCTGCACATCCTTGGCGAGATGAACAGCGTCATCAACGCCCATCGTGACGAGATGTCTGAGCATGCCCCGCGCATTATTGAGTTCAAGATCAACCCGGACAAGATTCGCGATGTCATCGGCAAGGGTGGCGTGACCATCCGCTCCATTACCGAAGAGACGGGCGCCACTGTGGATATCACCGATGACGGTGTGGTCAAGATCTTCTCGGTGGATAAATCCGCCGGTGAGGAGGCGCGCAAGCGTGTGGAACTGATCACTGCCGATGTGGAGGTCGGTACCATCTATGAGGGCAAGGTAGCCAAGTTGATGGATTTCGGTGCCTTCGTCACCATCCTGCCCGGCAAGGATGGGCTGGTCCATATCTCACAGATCTCCAACGAACGTGTGGAGAAGGTTAGCGACAAGCTCTCCGAGGGGGATATGGTGAAGGTCAAGGTGCTCGAGGTGGATAAACAGGGCCGTATTCGTCTCAGCATGAAGGCGGTTGAAGAGGCCTGATCCGTACCAGGCAATAAAAAAGGGGCCGATCAGGCCCCTTTTTTTATGCTCGATGATTAAGTCCTAAGCCAGAATCCTCTTCTATCCCTATTTCAGCCAATAATCCCAGACGATGAACATCAGTATCCCGCCGAGACTGCTCGAGATCAGGATGCTGCCCATGCCTACGAGCATCTCTGTCCCGGAGATAAACCAGGGCTGATCGGACCAGCGGTTGTGGACATGTGCTCTGTAGTGCCTGTCGAAGAGATATTTCCAACCAACCAGGTAATCGATATAGGTGGGATTCTTAAAGGGTCTCAAGGTGTGTGTGTCGCTGCGCATGGTCTTTCCCCCGCAGAGGGTATAGTTACCCTAAGTCTGCCAACGACTCAAGAATGGCATGCTTATATTGCAAAATTATGACCGTTGCATGAATAATTT
This sequence comes from gamma proteobacterium symbiont of Ctena orbiculata, assembly GCA_003094555.1. Lineage (GTDB taxonomy): Bacteria > Pseudomonadota > Gammaproteobacteria > Chromatiales > Chromatiaceae > Thiodiazotropha. The sequence goes on along the minus strand of NATW01000119.1, from coordinate 135,391 downwards.
TCGGGAAGGATCTGCAAGGGGCGACACAGGGCGCTGAAGCGAAAACAGACCAATCTTGTCGGGTAATTGAATCCGATCCTGGATACGCCTCGTATAGATGTTTGAAAGCAGCAAATTACACTTTCCAACAACTTGACTATACGAGGAATATTACAATGAAAATTCTATTAGCAACCGCAGCCATGATTTTGTCCGGCAACCTCTACGCCACCTCATATGACGATCTGTACGGGGTCATCGGCAACAGTCACGACAGCTATATCGGACTGTCTAGCTCGAACATACTGCCGACGGCCATGCAACCCGGTATTGGTGATCAGTATGGGAGCTCCTTCCTCTACTCGGAAGGTTTCTCAAAAGGCGTCCACAAGGAACAGCCTGGGTTCGGCGATGCATATGCAAGCAGCCTGATCGATGTTGGTGCACAGGTAGATTGGTAGTGAGTAGTTCCTTTGAGCGGGGCCCACTGCCCCGCCCAAAGCCTGGTCCCTGGTGGGATCACTGAAATTTTCCTACAGATTTAACTAGTTGAAATAATAGATAAATACTAGCTTAAATGAGAGAAATCAGACTAGTGACAAAGGGGCAACAAAAGATCTAAACGCCGGTTCAACAGCAAATTGTTGAATTTACCTCTATGAATTGAATCCAATTTCCAATAACTGACGTAAAGGTTGTATAGGTGCGACTAACTCGCCATAAGGGATAAGGCTCAGTCGATTGGGTTGCTTGGTCCATATTTGACTCAGATTGAGGTGATCTGTGCCGCCAATACTCCTGCCATTTCCAGCACTACTGATATTGCTGGTGCTCACATCCTGCGCCACCCTTGATCATCAGGCCGAACAGAACCGGCTCCTCCCCCAGGGCGATATGGCGGCAGTGCGGAGTGAGTCGATGAAATTGATATCCCGGTTGTTGGAGGAAGAGATAGTACCGGGATTGAGTATTGCTCTGGTCGACGGGCAAGGCCCGGTTTGGCTTGAAGGGTTCGGTGTTGCTAACAGCCATACCGGAGCAGGGGTCGATATCGATACCCTGTTCAGGGTTGGGTCACTAACCAAGCCTGTCACTGCGATTGCTGTGCTGCAACTTGTTGCAGAGGACAAGATCGACCTGGATCTTGCGTTGCAGGATCAGCTGTCAGGTTTTTCCATACGTCATCACCAGCAAGATTCAACACCCCTGACACCCCGGCAACTGCTGTGCCATCGCAGTGGACTCCCCAGCGACCTGCGCAAAGGGATGTACACGGACACGCCCTTTACCCAAGTGACGACCCTGCTGCATGAAGAGTATGCCGCCTACGACCCGGACAGGATCTATAGCTATTCGAATATCGGTTATGACCTGTTGGGACACTTGATACAGGAGCGTTCAGGCCAGCGCTATGCAGACTTCATCCAGCGCGCCCTGTTTACCCCGCTGGGTATGCATAGCAGTGGTTTTGAGCTTTCAGCGGAGTTGAAGGCCAGACTATCCGAAGGACACCTGGACGGCAGCAGCAGGCCTCAACCACCCCTTAGAGATACTCCGGCACTGGGCCTCTATACCACTGGAGAGGATCTTGGGTTGCTGATGACCGCCCTGCTTGGATCCCATATCCCCGGTCTGCCGGATTCGTTGTTAAAGCAGATGTTTCAGCCACAGACGGTGGCCGACCAGGTTTCATTGGGTGTATCACCGGGGTTCGGCTGGTTTATCGATCATCATCCTGTGGTTGGAAAGCGTGTCCGTCATGGTGGCACTACCCTGTTGTTCGGTGCTGAAATGATGTTGTTGCCGGAACATGGCTTGGGTATTGCTGTATTGGCCAATGGTGCCGATAGCAATCGGGTCGCAAAGGAGTTGGCGGCAGCCATTATAGTATTGGCGGCCTCTACACGCGGTGTACTTCCCGAACAGTCGCGGCGCCGGATTGCCCATCACCGTCCTGCCAGCTATGACACTCCTCAGGGTGCCTACGCAACCGACCTGGGGCTGTTAATGGTCGATGCCGAACAACCAAGGCTGTGTGCCTGTATTATCGAACGCATTCTCGATCTGGTGCGCTTCGAGGACGGCAGTTTGGGGCTTACGCCGGAGAGTATCAGGCAATTGCCGGATGGTTACCGTGTGTTGGGCGATCTGCGATTACATGAACGTGAGATCAATGGCATGGATGTGCTGGTGGCGGATCGGAACGGTAATGAGATCTTGTTGGGCAACAGGGTCGAAACCGATCAATGGGAATCGGTATGGAGAAAACGATTAGGCAGCTATCGCACCATCAATCCGGATGGAGAGTTCTCGATTCAGGATCTTAAATTGAGTGATCAGGATGGTGTGCTCTGTCTCCACTATCGCGCACCCCATCTGAGTGACAACCTGATCAGAGTGCCATTGCAACCCGTATCTCCGACAGAGGCGGTGGTACAGGGATTTGGTCGCGGCGGTGGAGAGACGGTGCAGATAGTTGAGGTCAATGGCAAACAGTGTCTGAAGTTTTCCGGTTATATGGGAGAGCCGGAGGGAGAGGAATAGGTGGATCTGTGTACAGTTTAACCGCCCATTGTCAGACAGATTTGGATAATCTGTTTCAACTGAGTGCAGGGGTGTCAATAACACGGAGCAGGCAAGAGGAGTGTTTATTCCTCTTGCCGCCATGGCGCCAGGCCAGTAATCTTGTGGCTGGTTTACATCCCTTGGGGGGGTTCATGGCGCAGGGAGACACCGATCCACAGGAAGCCATACGCTTACGCAATCAGGAACTCGAAGGATTGCTTGCCGCTTGTGCCCTGAATGATCGCAAGGCATTTTCGCGTCTATATAGCATCACTTCGGCGAAACTATATGGCGTTGTGCTGCGTATATTGAATAGAGAGGATTTGGCGCAAGACTGTTTGCAGGACGCCTACATCAAGGTCTGGAACAATGCGGGCAACTATCGCTCGCATTTGGCAGCGCCCTTGACCTGGATGTCCGCGATAGCGAGAAACCAAGCCTTGGATCTGCTGCGCAGGCGTAAACGGGAGATCACAGAGAGCGACGACAAGGGTTTCCCGGAACAGGTCGACGACAATCCGCTGCCGCTGGATGGACTTAGTCAAAGCGATGATGGAAGGCGTCTGGAGAAATGTCTGCAAGCGTTGAAAGAGCAGCAGCGACAGGTTATTGCTTTGGCCTATTTCAAGGGACTGACCCACGACGAACTGGCGGCCTATACAGAAACACCGCTGGGTACGATCAAGACATGGATACGTCGAGGTCTGGATCAATTGAGGAGGTGTCTTGATCATGATGCCTGAGAACGAACTTAATGAGCTTAATGTCCTTGCGGGAGAGTATGTACTGGGTACTTTGCAAGGTCAGGAGCGTATCGATTTCGAACGCCGTCTGCAGACGGATATACAGCTGCAGGACGAGGTTGATGCCTGGCACCGCCGCCTATCACCGATGTTGGATAGCATCGAACCCGTTACACCACCAGAGGCCGTATGGGATCAAATCTCGAAACGAATAGAACCGGCTGAAACCAGAGTCGAGGCCACAACCGGATTTTGGAACAATCTCAGTTTCTGGCGCAATCTGGGCATGATCACAGCCAGCTTGGTTTTGGTCCTGGGGGCGGCACTATTGACCACCCGTCAGCAGGCGGTGGATATGGATAGTATAATGGTGGTCCTCAACGATCAGTCAAAGCCTGGTTGGCTGGTGAGTGCCATGCACCACGAACCCTATCTGAAAGTGAAGGCTGTAGAGCCGACCCCGCTACCGAAGGGCAAGGTCTGCCAGTTGTGGATGGAGGACGAGCAGGGTCATCTTCACCCTTTGGGCCTGTTGCCGCATGACGGCAGTATGCAGATGGATCTGCCGATCACCCTAAGCGATCAGCATCGCTTCAAGGTCTCTATAGAACAGATGGATCAGTTGCCGAAGCAGAAGCCGAGCAATGAAATTGTGTTCGAAGGCAGTCTGACGGAGATCTGATGGGTGGATCTCCGCCGGATCGGGCCTCACTATCCGGCAAGATTCAGCTGACTCCCGGCTGCATTCGTCGGCAAATTCCCATATTATCAGTTTGGTATTTTCTTTCATCAATGGCATACGCTTGACTGTATACGCTAGGAATATTATCTGTTTCATGGCGTAGTTGTGGACACCCAATGTTCATCAGGCGGGGTCATAATGAATAGACATAACGCACTGAAATGAAAGAACTAATAAGAACTAGTGGATATGTGGAGCGTTAAAGATCTGAGATTCGATCTGGATTCCTATCGGGGCCGCTATACTCTGTTTTCCGTCTTGGTTGGCATGGCCTTGGTCACCTTTGCCTATCTCGGCTGGAACCTGGTAAATAGCACCAGTCAAAAACAGATTGACAATATAACTGCCAGAACAGTTGCTGCTGGTGTCTTGGTGGATGCCCAAATGCAACTCAATCGCCTGGAAAATGGCCTGCATAGAATTCTCAACGAGCCGTTAAAAATCAATTTGGCTCAAACAGAGAAAAGCTTACACAACCTGGATCAAGTACTCCTCGATTTAGTGGATTCCCTGCAGGCTCTGCCATCTGATGAGGGTGCACTGGCTGAGGGTCTGCTGGAGGAAAACCATGTACTGGAGCGGGAGGTGCGAAATCTGATCGATGTGCGACGTGATGTGGAGAGCTGGTTTCCCGCCATGAATTTAATGCTGGAGGAGATGTACCCGCACAACAAGGGGATTCTCAGCGAACTTCAACTGCTACGCCAGGAGGTGGATTTGGGATTTCCCCTGGATCAGCAAGTGGATGCAATTAATGAGATTGCAACTTTGCAACGGCTATGGATGGGTATCACTGGCGAATTACGTCTCATGGTGGCTAATCAGTTTGGCCTGTTTGCCTCCAATCAGGATATCGAGCCGCAAGGGCGGAACGATACTATTAATGATTTTGGCGAACGATTCATCGTGCATGTAGAGAATCTGGAGAGCTATTTTGATCGCAATGAACAGGGATTCATTCTCTACCAGAGTCTGCTGGATATAAAGTCCCATTACAAATCATGGATGATGAACTACCAACAGGTATTGCAGTTCATGGATAAGCCAACCTGGCGTATGGATCTGCATATTGTGCGTGAAACGATCACCCCGCTTCTGGACCGAATACGTCAACGCTTTTCGCACATCGACCTTACCCTCGACACTCAGTCAGCGGATGGCATCACTCAGCTTACGACAACTGCAAAACAGCTGTCGTTATCGATTTTGGGGATGGCGATGTTGGGTTTGTTGATGCTGTTTCTAGCCTTTCAGTTCATCAAGCGAAATCTGTTGTTGCCTATCGGTCAGACGGTGGCGGCATTAAAGCAGGAAGCGAGCGGGGGTTTGGAATCGAATGTGCCACCGAATAGCGGTTTGAGGGAGATACAGGACTTGGTGGATGCCTTCAGTGATATGCGTAATCAGGTGCATAATCGCCAACGCCATCTTGACCATGTGGCGCATCACGATGCCCTGACCCAGCTGCCCAACCGGGTACTGTTTCACGATCGACTTGAACATGCATTGGCGATTGCGCTCAGGGGGGATGGTCTGATCGGGCTGATGTTTCTCGATCTGGACCGCTTTAAACAAGTCAATGACAGTCTGGGGCATCTGGCCGGGGATGAGTTGTTGAAACAGATCGCTGAACGCCTGATATCCTTGGTACGAAGCTCTGATACCGTAGCAAGGTTGAGCGGCGACGAATTTGCTATTTTGATTGAGGGTATATCGAGTCGCGAAGACATGGTGCCCCTGGCCGAGAAGATATTACATGCGGTTGAGCAGCCGGTCGTTGTGGCGGGACAGGAGTTACGTATCTCTACATCCATTGGCATAGCTATGGCGCCTTTTGATGATGTTTCCGCTGACTATCTTATCCGCGATGCCGATACCGCCATGTATGAGGCGAAGCGACATGGACGCGCGGCCTATCGCTTTTTTAACGATGAAATGACACAACGGGCGACCAAGGGACTTAAACAGGAACATAAGGTTCGCCAGGCTGTGGAGGCGGGACAGTTCCGCTACCACTTCCAACCCATCCTTGAGTCGGTTAGTGGCAGGCTTTTATGTTACGAGGCGCTGCTACGATGGCATCACCCACAGCGTGGAATCCTTACCCCGGAACACTTTTTATCGGTACTTGATGATACAGGTCTGATCACGACGCTCTTCGAGCCGCTTTTAGAAGAAGCGATTCTCTTTCAGGCAGAACAGGACGAAGTGGGAGACAAGGTGACCATCTCCATCAATCTCTCCGCCAGGCTGCTGAATGACCCGGTTTTTTGTCGTAATCTGCTTGAGAACCTGGTTGCAGGAAAGATAGCGCCGCGCAGTCTGATCCTGGAGATAACCGAAGACACCCTTACTCAGGAGCTGGCTGAAGCTGACCAGTTCCTGCAGCAGGCAAAGTTGCTGGGGGTCAGGATCGCATTGGACGATTTCGGCACGGGCCAGGCCTCACTCAGCCATCTACGCCAGTTTCCATTTGACCTACTGAAGATTGACCGGGAGTTTATCCATGGTGTCGTCGCGGATAGCAACGATGCCAGCCTGGTGCGAGCGATGATTCAGTTGGCGCATGCCTTCAATATCGCAGTGATTGCGGAAGGGGTCGAGAATGAGAGCCAGCTGAGCTTTCTTCAGCAACAGGATTGCGATTATATACAGGGATATCTGCTCGGTACTCCCAGGCATAGACTGCAACCCCCTGAGTCGCTACAAGCAGCGCTGTTGTTTGAAACCTAGACGATCTTCTCTGCTATCCCTTATTTCGGGCTATACAGGGCCTTGACACGGCACATAAAGTGCCGTAGATTTCGCGCTCCACTTTGCATGCGGCATCCGGCGCTGGATTCCCGGCAGAGACCTGTCCCCATCGTCTAGAGGCCTAGGACACTGGCCTTTCACGCCGGTAACAGGGGTTCGACTCCCCTTGGGGACGCCATATTCCATGCTGGCCGTCTGGCCCGGAATCCAAGTTGCCAGTCCGGTGACAGTTACTTCGATTTTTCCATCATGTTATCGATGATACTCTCACACTCGAACCAGTCCTCAACATCGTGGCCCGGTGCGAAGTTGCGTTGTTCGGCCCGATAATAAGCCATGGTCGCGATCATCTCATAACGCTCTCTTGGGCTGATAGTGGCGCTGGTGCTGATCTTTTTCGTGGTTTTCTTGGCGGTCGATTTCTTCGACACTACCTTTTTCTTTGCTGCCTTTTTCTTACTCACCTTGGCCTTGGTCTTTTTCTTTGTTGTGGTGCTCTTTTCCTCTTTGCTGGCCACGTTATTTCTCCCCATTGATCGAATGATAAATTGTAGTTTAATAAGTGTGCGTGACAGTCTCGCTACAGCTGCTTTATATGCGATTCACTATTGGGTTGTCTAGCTGTTTCTAGGTGATTACGCTGGGTTTTGTGCGTCCTGTTCTTTTTTCAATTTCGGCCAGGTTCAGGGCGATATCCACCAGGGCGGTCATCACCGACTCGGTGGACTGTAGCTGTTTGGACGAGTCCTCCTCGTAGGCCTCCAGATAGACCCGCAAGGTCGCTCCCTCAGTGCCGGTTCCGGAGAGGCGGAAGACAATTCTCGAACCATCGGCGAAACCCACGCGAATGCCCTGGCGTTCCGAGACGCTGCCGTCCACGGGATCTGTGTAGGCGAAGTCATCGGCATATTCAACGGGATAGCCGTTCAGCGACTGACCGGGCAGTGTTGCCAGCTTCTCCCGCAATGACGCCATCAGTGCTTCGGCATCTGTCTTGTCAATGGCTTCGTAATCGTAGCGCGTATAGTAGTTCCGCCCGAAGGCCTTCCAGTGATCGGTGACGATCTTCTCCACAGACTGCTGTTTGACTGCGAGTAGATTGAGCCAGAACAGTACTGCCCAGAGACCGTCTTTTTCGCGGATATGATCAGAGCCGGTCCCAAAGCTCTCCTCACCGCAGAGGGTGATTTTTCGAGCATCCAGCAGATTACCGAAAAATTTCCAGCCGGTGGGGGTTTCGTAGCAGGGGAGGCCAAGCTTGTCCGCCACCCGGTCCGCCGCCTGGCTGGTGGGCATGGATCGCGCCACGCCGCTGATACCGCCCGAATATCCCTTGATCAGATGGGCATTGGCCACCATGATCGCCAGGCTGTCGCTTGGGGTGACAAAAAAATTGCAGCCTAGAATCATGTTCCTGTCACCATCACCGTCCGAGGCAGCAGCGAAGTTGACCGCATGGGCCCCTTTGGTGAGGGCAACGAGCTGATGCGCATGCACCAGGTTGGGATCGGGGTGACCGCCGCCGAAATCGGTCTTGGGTGTGCCGTTGATCACTGTTCCGGGTTCAGCGCCCAGTCTTCCCTCGAGAATCTCCGTGGCGTAGGGACCGGTAATCGCATGCATGGCGTCGAAGCGCATGGAAAACATGCCGGACTCGAAGAGCATCCTGATTCGATCAAAGTCGAATAGCGCCATCATCAGATCGGCATAATCCTTGACCGGGTCTATGATATCGATCTGGGTCTCACCCAGGGTGATGCTCCCCAGGACATCCAGGTCGATGGGTTTACTCTGAGCGATTCGATATTCGGCAATTTCAGTTGTTCGCTGGAAAATCGCATCAGTGACCGATTCCGGAGCGGGCCCACCGTTGGGGGTGTTGAATTTTATGCCGAAGTCTTCATCGGGACCGCCGGGATTATGACTGGCGGAAAGGATGATGCCTCCATCCGTTTTATAGTGACGAATGAGGCAGGAGGCAGCGGGAGTAGAGAGCAGGCCACCTCTGCCGACCAAGACCTTCTTCACCCCATTGGCGCTGGCCATGCGCAGAATGATCTGGATCGCTTCCCGATTGTAGTAGCGACCGTCCCCGCCAAGCACAAGGGTGCCTCCCTTGAGGTCCACTTGAGTATCAAAAATGGCTTGGACAAAGTTCTCTAAATAGTGAGGTGATTGAAAAACTTTGACTTTTTTTCTGAGGCCTGATGTGCCAGGGCGCTGATCATCGAAGGGTTGGGTAATGATTGTGTCAATATTCATTTGCTGCTCGTTTCGGCCGTCGTCGATTTTTCTATATGTTGCGTTATTCGTACCCATATGTGAACCCCGGTTGACAACAGATGCCATTCTTCAGGTGATCTGGGTGCGTAAGTGGTATTAGTGTGTGAAAGTACATATAATCAATGGGTTATAGGGCTTCGTTGGGTCGGTGTTCAGTTCGGGATCTGAGCAACTGAATTAGGCTGTTAAGGGGTTGGAAGGGGGATTCCTTGTTTGTGAGCGCTATTTCTCGACTTCTTGATTTATCCTGCGTATCTTATTTCGAACCTTGATCCAGGATGTTGCAGACATTCTAAATACAGATTGGTTTATACCAGATTTCGATTGATGAAGGATGTGAAAAATGATCATCAAAAAGCTGAATCATTTAGTCATGGAGCAGATCACTGGGGACAACTCCATTGTATTTGGTTGTCTTGCGTGTGGCATGGTCATAGCTGTGAATTCAGACGCTGTCCATGCGGCCGATTGGGTAATCTCACCAAGTATTGGACTGAGTCATATATACACTGACAATGTAAATCTGACGAATGAGGATCCGGTCAGCGACAACGTCACGGTATTGAGTCCTACCTTGTCGATTCTCAAGGAGGGAGGCAGGGCATCATTGGATTTCAACTATGCACCTCAATACCGCCATTACAGGGATGGGACCTCCGATAATGAGGTTGTTCATTTTATGCGTACTGAGGGGAATGTTGAACTTGCTGAGAACCACCTGTTCATTGATGGTTGGTTGAGGGCTGATAGAACCAATATCACCAGTACCGGAAGAACGAGCATCGATGGCATAACCGGTGCCGAGGATGATACCGATTACTACACCCTGGGCATAAGTCCCTATTTGACTGGCAGATTAGGTAACTTTAGCGTGGTAGAGGCCAGGCTGACCGGAGATAAGGTCAACTATTCCGAAGAATTAGATAACGATAGTACCGGTAAGCGGGCAGAGATCGCCTTCGGTAGCGGTAGCATGTTTACCAACCAGATATGGGAACTGTTACTCCAACAGAGTGATGTGGAATATCAGAATCTGGATGTGAATAATGAAACCCAGATTATTCGTGCCGAATATATCCAGAAACTGACCCAGCAATGGGCGCTCTCTTTCTCCGTGGGTTACGAAAATTATGAATTGGCGGTAACCGAGGATAGAGATGACACAACATGGAGTGTGGGAGCGATTTACACCCCCAATCCGAGAACCAGTATCGCACTGGGTGTGGGTGAACGCTCATTTGGCGATGACTACTATTTTGATTTCAGTCATCGCTCAAGTAGAACCATATGGACAGCCAGGTATGAGCAGGATTTCATCAGTGCCCGAGAAGAACTGAGGACACAACCCCTGTTTGAACGTTTGGACGCATTCGGAGAAATGGTTAGGGATCCCATACTGGAATCATTTCCCGTCACGACCCGTGGTGCTTACAGTCCTACTATTACCGAGGATTACTACGAGAGTAAAAGGTTTTCAACCGAGTTCACTTATCAGACGGGTAGAACCTCTATCGGTTTGCAGGCCGTACTCCAGGAGCGTATCTATGATCGTGAAGGAAGAGACACGGAAGATATAGAAGTCGGGTTGTTGATTCAGCGCAGACTTTCACGACTGATGAGCGGTTTCATTCACGTTATAGGCGCCGATCATGAACAGGAGACCTTGACCTATGATCAATTGTCGACCTCCCTCGGCGTGAATTATCAGATCGGCCAAGACAGTAGAATTTCTCTGAGTCTTGCCCATTACGAGCGGGAAGCTGAGACGGATGACAACAGTTACGAAGAGAATAGAGCGAGTATCGGTTTCGTATCAGAGCTCTAATTTCACCAGAGGGCTTGAAAACGGCCTTTGAATCCCCATATCAAGCGATGGTTGATAGCTAACCAATTATCCTATCGTTAATCTAATCCGTTGGAGACCTAAGCTAAAGATGACTGTCGAAGCCCATAAGGAAACCCTTGAATTCCAAGCAGAAGTTAGCCAGGTACTCAACCTGGTAATCCGTTCGCTGTACAGCAACAAAGAGATATTTCTACGCGAGCTGGTCTCGAACGCCTCCGACGCAGCGGAGAAATTGAGATTCGAAGCCCTGACCGACGAAGCCCTGTTCGAGAACGATCCTGAACTCAGGGTCAGGGTGACTCTCGACCCAGAGGCGGGAACCGTCACCATCTCCGATAACGGTATCGGCATGAGCCGGCAGGAGGTGGCTGAAACCATCGGTACCATTGCCAGCTCGGGTACACGTAAATTCTTCGAAGCCATGTCCGGGGACCAGACCAAGGACAGCGAGTTGATTGGCCAGTTCGGGGTGGGCTTCTATTCCGCCTTCATCGTTGCCGATAAGGTGACACTGCTGACCCGTCGCGCCGGTTTGGGAGAGGAGCATGGGGTGCGCTGGGAATCTGGCGGGGAGGGTTCCTTCACCATCGAAAACCTGGATAAAAAGAGCCGCGGCACGGACGTTATTCTCCACCTGCGCGAGGATGAAAAGGAGTTCCTGGAGAGCTATCGACTGCGCTCCATCATCTCCAAGTTCTCAGACCACATTACCATTCCGGTGGAGATGGAGAAGGAGCATTACGCCGAAGACGAGGAGAAACCGGAGACACCGGAGTTCGAGCGGGTCAATAAAGGCACAGCCCTATGGATGCGCAATCGAAACGATATCTCCGAAGAGGAGTACCATGAGTTTTACAAGCACGTCTCTCACGACTTCGAGGACCCGCTGACCTATGTGCATAACAGGGTAGAGGGTAACAATGAATACACCGCGCTGTTGTATATACCTCAGCGGGCCCCTTTCGATCTCTGGGACCGGGATCAGAAGCATGGTGTGAAACTCTTCGTGCGGCGCGTGTTTATCATGGACGAGGCGGATAAGCTCATGCCCCGCTATCTACGCTTCGTGAAAGGCGTGGTGGATTCGGATGACCTGCCCCTCAATGTATCCCGTGAAATTCTGCAACATAACCGCAAGATCGACACCATACGACAGGCCAATGTAAAACGTATTATGTCGGCATTGGAGAAGCTGGCGGAAGCGGATAAGGAGAAGTATCAGACCTTCTGGGATCAATTCGGCAAGGTGTTGAAGGAGGGCCCTGCAGAAGACTACGCCAATCGGGAGCGGATTGCCGGTTTGTTGCGATTCGCCAGCACCCATAACGAGACTGACGAACAGAGTGTCTCATTGGCGGACTATGTTTCCCGCATGCAAGAGGGTCAAGATAAAATCTACTATATCACCGCCGATACCGCGGCGGCGGCGCGCTTCAGTCCACATCTTGAAGTACTCAAGAAGAAGGATGTTGAAGTATTGTTGCTGTCAGACCGGGTCGATGAATGGCTGGTCACAAGCCTGACAGAGTTTGACGGTAAAACCCTGCAATCGGTGGCCAAAGGCGCCCTTGACTTGGGGGACCTGGAAGACAAGGAGGAGAAGGAGAACACCGAAAAAGAGTCGGAGGAGCACAAGGCGCTGTTGCAGCGCATGCAGGAGGTGCTGGGTGAGACGGTCAAGGAGATTCGTATCAGCCAACGCCTCACCGACTCTCCCGCCTGTCTGGTGGTGGAGGAGCACGATATGAGTGCCAATCTGGCCAGGGTCCTCAAATCAGTCGGACAGGACGCCCCTCAAACCAAGCCGATCATGGAGATCAATGCCTCTCATCCGCTGGTTGAGCGTCTGGAAACCGAACAGGATGGTGATAAATTCGGCGATCTGACCAAGGTGCTCTTCGATCAGGCTCAGCTTGCTGAAGGCGGGCAGTTGGATGATCCCGCAGCTTTTGTGCGGCGTCTCAATAGTTTAATGCTAAAGCTCGCATCGGGTTGATAGTATGTAGGGGAGATTTTTTCTTATCCCCTTGGATCGAAGGAGGAGGGACTCTCCTTCATAAACACCCTGTATCCACCTATTGATAGCCTCAACTGGTTCAAGCTGCCAGGGCGTGGCACACTGCCCCAATTCCTATAACAAACCAAAGGAGTATCATTATGCGCGTCATACTGCTCGGTGGGCCGGGAGCCGGTAAAGGCACTCAGGCCAACTACATCAAAGAGAAGTATCAGATCCCTCAAATCTCCACTGGCGACATGCTGCGGGCACACGTCAAGGCGGGAACAGAGCTTGGTGCTGCCGCCAAAAAGATCATGGATGAGGGTGGTTTGGTTTCCGATGACATCATCATGGGCATGGTCAAGGAGCGCATTGCCGAGGATGACTGCAAAAACGGCTATCTGTTTGACGGCTTTCCACGCACCATACCTCAGGCAGAGTCACTTAAACAGGCAGGCGTGCCTATCGATGCCGTGGTAGAGATCGATGTGCCCGATGAGGAGATCATCAAGCGTATGTCCGGACGACGGGTGCATCTTGCCTCCGGTCGAACCTATCATGTTATCTATAACCCTCCAAAGTCTGAGGGTAAAGATGACGTAACCGGTGAAGATCTCATTCAACGGGATGATGACCAGGAAGAGACAGTCAAAGCGCGCTTGAAGGTCTATCACGATCAGACCGAGCCGCTAATTAGCTTTTACTCCAAAGTTGCAGAGTCAGGTGGCTGCAAGTATTTGAAAATCAATGGGGTAGGTGGTGTGGATGAGATTCGGGAGCAGATTTTTCAAGGCCTGGGATAGGGCGATAAGATAAGGTTTTCTGAGTCCGGTCATCAGCAAGGCTGCTCATGGGAGCGGCCTTCAGAGAACTCAACTCATGCCTATACAACTCAGATTATTGTTATACCGGCAGCAGATTTTGAGTGACTCGATAGTGTCGTCTGTTAGATTATTCCGAGAAGAATTAAATCGGCTATTCTGATACTATCCCATCAATTTTTTAGTTTTCAGCAAGGGGCCGGAAAGTGGCAGTAGTAGAACTGACAAAAGATAACTTCGAATCGACAATTACAGAGAACGATTTTGTCATCATTGACTTTTGGGCTCCCTGGTGTGGGCCATGCAGGTCTTTTGCGCCAACTTACGAGTCGGTGTCAGAGGATCACGATAATATCGTTTTCGGTAAGGTCAATACCGAGGAAGAGCAGGAACTGGCGATGCATTTTCAGGTGCGCTCGATTCCAACACTGATGATTTTTCGTGACAATATCATTATTTTCTCTCAACCTGGCGCCCTACCGGAATCCGCCTTTCGTGAATTATTGGGTAAAGCAGGCGAGCTGGACATGAACGAGGTTCGCGCGCAAATCGAAGAGGATCAACAGAAGGGACAAAATGCCTGACTGAGTGTCTTACCACATCCCGGGTGTTGGGATTTGGATAAGGTATACCGGCAATCAGCGCATCAGGAGACTTTAAGCCGCGCTGTGAAATGGTGAAAAGGGCTTCGCGAGTTGCATGGAGTCGCCCTGACCTGCTTTTTTGTTTGGTAACCCTGGATGAAGTTATCAATCCAGGGTTTTCTATTATTGACCCCGCACATTTGTATACCGGGTTGATAACTCGACCATCTACCGCCTCGCTTATACTATTGTCTACCCAGAAAAGAGGAAGTTGAATCCATTCATGTATAGAGCCGGTTACCCATGGAACATACGCAAGATGTTGAGCGCGAGACCAAGCGTGGGAATGGTGCTGGATCTGAGTGAGGAAAACTATGCATCGTTGATACGCTTGGCACCGGCACTTGCCGAGATGTCAGGCAAGTATCAATCCAACCTTGCGCGGGGCATGGATCTCCACCTCGAGGCCCTGGAACAGACCCCCTATACCACGCTTGTCCACTTAACCTACTATTTCAGCCATGTTGTAGGTGACTACCCCGACCCTGATGCAACGCTTAGGGTCTATCACGATTCCAGGCAGATCGATGTGATGGATCTTAGACAGTCGAGTCTGCCCCTGCATCGATGGGGGGGCAATCCCACCCTCGAGCAACGTTGGCGAATCAACCTGTTTCTGTCCAAATGGTTGCACTATTGTGTTGCGCAAGGCCATGGATTTGATCTCAAAAATCACATGGTTACGGGTGAAATGCTGCTACCGGAATATAGTTGACAGAAGTGCTGAGGATTGAATATCTAATGACTTAGGGTACTCGCCGTAACCGGCGGTTTGGGGTACATTAGTACCGATATGTCGGTCTGCCGGGATGCTCTGGATGAGATAAAAGGAATGTAATTCCGGTTCGCAGAAATACACAAGAGGGATCTCATGAGATACAGAAATGATAAAAGTTCTACTGGTTGATGATCACGAACTGATTAGAACCGGTGTAAAAGGCATTTTGGACAAAGCACCCGATATCGATGTCACTGGAGAAGCGTCGAGCGGAGAAGAGGCGATTGAGCTGCTGCAACAGACTTCTCCGGACGTGGTGTTGATGGACGTCAACATGCCGGGTATGGGCGGTATTGAAGCGACCCGCAGGCTGTTGCGCATCAAACCTGATCTGAAGGTGATTGCCCTAACCGTTCTTGATGAAGATCCCTTTCCCTCGCGCCTGCATGAGGTGGGTGCCATGGGCTTTCTCACCAAGGGGTGCCCAGCCGATGAGATGCTGCGTGCCCTTAGGGCTGTGCATGGTGGTCATCACTACATCGCATCCGATGTGGCCAGGAAACATACCCTTACCGAGTGGCAGGGAAGCTCGGATAATCCGTTCAAGGCCTTGTCATCCAGGGAAGTGCAGGTATTGCTGCAGATACTCGAGGGACATAAGAACCTGGAAATATCCGATATCCTTTCCCTCAGTCCGAAAACCGTCAGCACCTATCGGCAACGTATTTACGATAAACTCGATATTAAAAATGACGTGGAATTGACGCGCCTTGCGTATCGACATGGAATCCTGAAAGACAGCGAAAACAACTCATGATCTTCGATGCCAAGTGTCGTAGTTGCCCGCGCTTGGTTGATTTTCTTGGCCAGGTGAAGGTCGATTATCCCGATTATCATGCCGCTCCAGTGGCCCCATTCGGTGCTGCCGATGCACAATTACTGGTTGTCGGACTGGCGCCTGGCATGCATGGCGCCAACGCTACCGGTCGACCATTTACCGGTGATCACGCCGGCATCCTGCTATATGACACGCTCTACGAATTCGGTTTTTCCAATCAACCCGAGGCCGTTTCCCGAAACGATGGACTCAAACTGCATAACTGCCGCATCACCAATGCGGTGAAGTGTCTGCCGCCTCAAAACAAACCCGTGGGCAGTGAAATCAATAGTTGTAACGGCTTTCTACGGAATGAATTGGATGCAATGCCGTACAACAGTATTGTCATCAGCCTGGGCTCGATTGCCCACCAGGCTGTAATCAAGGCCCTGGGGCTCAGGCAGAAGAGCTTCCCATTTGCTCACGCTACAGAACATCAGCTGAGTGAACGGCAGCTGATGATCGACTCCTATCATTGCAGTCGCTACAACACCCAGACCCGCAGGCTTACCCCAGCCATGTTTCAAAAGATCTTTCGGCGTGCCCGGGAACTGCTCGAGAGTCGATAGTCGATTCTGCGAAATAACCCCCCTATTTCTGACCCCATTGATTTCCGGCTGCCTGTCGTCATCAGGATAAAGCTTGTTAATATCATTACTGGATTACCGCTATCGCTTATTACTGAATCATGCAGCAGAGGGAATTTGATCACGCTGGCTTTCTCAAGACCCTGACCACCAGGCCAGGTGTCTATCGCATGCTCAATGTGGAGGGCAAGGTGCTCTATGTGGGCAAGGCCAGGAATCTGAAAAAACGGGTCTCCAGCTATTTTACCCGCAGCCTCAATCGACGCATTCAGAGCATGGTGGGGCAGATTGCCAATATCGAGATCATCGTCACCCATACTGAAGCCGAAGCGCTGCTGCTGGAAAATCACCTCATCAAGTCTCTCAAGCCTAAATACAATGTGCTGTTACGGGATGACAAGAGTTACCCCTATATCTATCTTTCCACAGATCATACCTACCCCGCGCTTTCCTTCCGGCGCGGTGCACGCCGGGGCAAGGGTCGCTATTTCGGTCCCTATCCCAGTGCTGCATCGACCCGGGAGACCCTGCAGGTGTTGCAAAAGATTTTTCCCGTGCGTCAATGCGAGGAGAGTTTTTTTCGCAATCGCTCCAGGGCCTGTCTGCAATATCAGATTAAGCGCTGTAGCGGGCCCTGTGTCGGACTGACATCTGCTGAGGTCTACGCGGAGGATGTGCAGCATGCGGTGCTCTTTCTGGAAGGCAAAACAAGCCAGGTGATCGACGAACTGGTGACGCTCATGGAGTGTGCCTCCCGGCAACTGGATTTTGAACAGGCGGCTATCTATCGGGATCAAATCAAACATTTAAGGCGAATCCATGAGCGGCAATATGTGAGTGGCGAGGGGGGGGACCTGGATATCGTTGCCCTGGCCAAGCAGGGAGGGAGTGTCTGTATCCAGGTGTTTTATATCCGCGCTGGTCGCAATCTCGGGAATAAGTCGTTCTATCCATCCGCACCCCGGGATGCGACCGAAGAGACCATCCTGCAGGCCTTTGTCTCCCAATACTATCTGGAAAAACCGGTTCCCAATGAGATCATCATCAATCAGCAGTTGGCTGAGCAGGGACTGCTGCAGGAGGTGCTCAGCAGACAGGCCGATCATCGGGTGCGTATCAGCAGCAGGGTACGTGGGGAGCGTGCCCGTTGGTTGAAAATGGCCCAGGGGAATGCGGAAATGGCCCTGCAGGCCAGACTCAGTGCCCAGGCAGGTATGGAGGAGCGCCTGCAGGCCTTGCAGCAGGCCTTGCAATTGCCGGCAATCCCGGAGCGGATGGAGTGCTTTGACATCAGCCACACCCGGGGTGAGTCGACGGTGGCATCCTGTGTGGTCTTCAATGAGCAGGGGCCGTTAAAGTCCGACTACCGGCGTTTCAATATCGAAGGTATCACCCCGGGGGATGATTACGCTGCCATGGCTCAGGCCCTGGAACGTCGCTATCGAAGGGTCAAGAAAGGGGAGGTGGCACTGCCTGATATACTGCTCATCGATGGGGGCAAGGGCCAGATCGGCGCTGTACATGATCGATTGCAGGATCTCGGTATCTCTGGGTTGACCCTGTTAGGGGTGGCTAAAGGTGTGGAACGAAAGGCGGGTATGGAACAGCTGTTCTTGTTGGGGCGCAAGGCACCCATTATACTGCCTGCTGATTCACCGGCACTGCATTTAATCCAACAGATTCGGGATGAAGCCCATCGATTTGCCATTACGGCACATCGGCAGCGGCGTTCCAAGACCCGAAATCGCTCAGTTCTGGAACAGATACCCGGTATTGGTCCCAAGCGTAGACAGAGGTTGATGAAACAGTTTGGTGGTCTGCAGGAGCTGTCGAGGGCAGGTATAGAGGATATTGCCAGTGTCGAAGGTGTCAGTACAGCCTTGGCGGAGCAGATCTATCACGCATTTCATGATAAGGGCTAGTGATCAAAATGTGGAATATTCCTAACATTCTCACTCTGTTGCGAATCGTCTTGATCCCGGTATTCGTGCTGCTTTTCTATCTCCCTGTGGAGTGGGCCCGGCTCAGTTGTGCCCTGGTATTCTCCATCGCGGCGGTTACAGACTGGTTCGATGGCTATCTGGCCAGGCGTTGGGGCCAGGTATCTCCGTTTGGCGCCTTTCTCGATCCAGTGGCGGACAAGCTGATGGTGGCTGTCTCCCTGTTACTGCTTGTGCAGTCGGAACCAACCCCGGCATTCGCCATTCCGGCAGCAGTGATTATCGGCCGGGAGATCACCATTTCAGCCTTGCGTGAATGGATGGCCGAGCTCGGTGCCAGGGCAATGGTTGCGGTGTCGTTGATCGGGAAATTCAAGACCGCGGTGCAGATGATTGCCATCCTGCTGCTCATCTACAAAGAGCCCTTGTGGAACATACCCGTCTATACAGTCGGCTTCGTACTGCTCTATATAGCGGCCATACTCACCCTTTGGTCGATGGTGATCTATATTCGGGGTGCCCTGCCCAGCCTGCTGGGTGAGCGCCAGCTCGGTGGCTCGTTGGAGCGGAAATAGACATCCCCCCAGGGCCCAAAGAGGCTGAAAATGCCCCGGGTTGTGCATTTCCCAGGCAACGACTAAGGACAGGTTCCCAACCCGGTGAACTGCTAAGCTTAACAATATGAAACAGGAGTTTTGAGGAGGTTAACAATGAAAGGCTTGCTTTATTCAATCAGCGTGTTCTGCCTGGCTCTGGCCGCTACCCAGCTCTATGCCCAACCTCCCGGCTACTATCATCCAGGTATGCCATCCAGCCGGGCCGCTGAAGCACCATCCTCTTTCCATGTACAACGACGGGTCAGATTCAGCCAGGATCAGGATGATTCGGGTTACCATCTGCGCATCTTCCTGCAAGGTTATTCACCCGATGCCATTCAGGTGAGTGTGGAGGGTCGCTCCCTCCTGGTGCAGAACAAAGAGGCCCATCGGGTGGAGAATCGCAGCGAGCGCGGTCATAGCTTCGTCTCTTCCTCCTCCTCAATGCGGCGTCGATTCAGACTCCCATGGGATGCGGATGTGAGCGGCATGCAAAGGACCGAGAAAGAGGCTGAGATCGTCATCACGCTACCCTACCGGACAAACCCATAAATCCCGCCCAAAAGGGCCTGGCTGCCACTCTGCAGGGGTAGGAAAAGGTTGACAGACGAGGATCTGTAGCTACAATACGCCCTTCCTGAATTAAGCGGGAATAGCTCAGTTGGTAGAGCACAACCTTGCCAAGGTTGGGGTCGCGAGTTCGAGTCTCGTTTCCCGCTCCAAACGCTAAAAAGGCCTCGACACCACCGGGGCCTTTTTTGTGTAAGCATGCTTTGATTGAATCAGGGTTCGCTTTAATAAAATTCGATTCATCAACGATCGGTGATAGAATTAACAATTTGGGCTGAGTGGCAGAGTGGTTATGCAGCGGCCTGCAAAGCCGTGGACCTCGGTTCGATTCCGGGCTCAGCCTCCATCTCCTTGCCGTAACAGCTATCAAAACAGAACCACTCCGCCCGGGTGGCGAAATTGGTAGACGCAAGAGACTTAAAATCTCTCGACCTTAGGGTCGTGCCGGTTCGATTCCGGCCCCGGGCACCATCCACACCTGACCTTTTCAACTAAACCCAGCTGAACATCACTTACTCCATCAGATGGATTCAATATTCTCCGGCGAGTTGTTTTTAGGACTGTTCACCCTGCGGCTGACTGGATAAAGATGTATGTTATTCATCTCATTGGCTGACAACAGGGGCTTCAGGATTGCCGGATCTTGGGTCCCCTTATCGAGCCAGGCGTCATAATTGTCCGGGGAGAGTATCACCGGCATTCTGTCGTGGATGGTTGTGATCTCACCCCTGGCCTCGGTGACGATGATGGTACAGGAATCGATCTTTTCACCCTGGGGTCCTTGCCAGTGTTCATACAGCCCGGCAAAGGCGAAGGGTTTGCCATCGTCGGATGTGATGCAGTAGGGTTGTTTCCCCTGGCTGGTCCCTTTCCACTCGAAGAATCCACTCGCGGGAATCAGGCATCTGCGATGTTTGAAAGCTGACCGGAATGAAGGTTTGCTCTCGACGGTCTCCGCTCTGGCATTGATGGTGCGATATGCGAACTTCTTGTCTTTTGCCCAGGAGGGAATCAATCCCCAATGCAGCCTGATCAATTCCCTGTTTGCACCGGCTGATTTGATGGCTGCAATCTGCTGCGAGGGGGCGATATTGTAGTGAGGGCTGAGCTGCGGTGCGGATGCTAAGCCAAACGCTTCAAGCATGTCTTCTGCCGTTACATCGAGATAGAACCTGCCGCACATAGATTCACCATTGTCTCATTGGATGGTTAAACAGGATGCCGGTGTATCCCTGTTTAAACTATGGAACCACTGGCGTGGATTTCAGTTAAGATCATGTGGCCGTTACGGTGGGGCATGGCCACACCCTGCATCCTGTCCCGCCAATATCCTATACCAATGGGTAGGGTGGGGCCATGCCCCACCGATCAAGATTATTACTGGTGATACTATTAATAATAGAGTGGAGAGATCCCGGAGCCACTCAAACCATACACAAATAGAGGCTATGCAATTGATAGCTGACTATGACTAATCATCAGCTATCGATTTATTTATCAGAGGGGTTAGAGGCGGGCTCATGCAGGTAGCATTCCACCACAGCATCGATGAGTTGGAGCAGCGCGAATGGGATGCGTTGGTAGTCGACGCCAATCCCTTTCTGAAATACGCCTTTCATGCCGCGCTGGAGCATCACGATTGTGTGGGTAGCAAGTTCGGCTGGACACCCTGCCATTTGGTGATTCGGCAAGATGCACGGATGGTCGGACTGTCACCCCTTTACATCAAGAGCAACTCCTATGGGGAGTTTGTCTTCGACCATGCATGGGCGGATGCCTATCAGCGAAGCGGCCGGCGCTACTATCCCAAACTGGTGAGTGCGATTCCCTATACCCCCGCTTATGGTGAACGCCTGCTGGTCGATCCGAATGCGGATGTCATAGGGATACGTAAGCTGATGATATCCGCCACCAGGGAGATGGCGAAGGAGTCAGGCCTGTCATCAATGCACTGGCTCTTTACCACCGAAGAAGAGGGGGCGGTGTTGAAATCCATGGGCATGCTGGAGCGCCTGGGCGTGCAGTTTCACTGGCGCAACCAGGGGTATGAGAGTTTTGACCACTTTCTTGCCCAATTGACGGCCAAGCGGAGAAAAAACATCAGGCAGGAGCGTCGCAAGGTGGCGGATACCGGTATCCGGTTTCGGGTGCTGCATGGTAATGAGGTCAGCGATGATGAGTGGCAGCTGTTTACCGACTTCTATACCAAGACCTTCGAGGAGCGCTACAGCCTGGCCACATTGAATGCGGGTTTTTTCCGTGAAGTGGGCCGCACCATGGGAGAGCAGGTAGTCCTGGTCCTTGCCTATGAGGATGAGGCCTGTATTGCCGGGGCACTGCTATACCGCAGTCAGTCGGTACTCTATGGCCGTCACTGGGGTGCTTCCCGGCATCACGACAGTCTCCACTTTGAGACCTGCTACTATCAAGGGATTGAGTATGC
Source organism: gamma proteobacterium symbiont of Ctena orbiculata (assembly GCA_003094555.1). Classification (GTDB taxonomy): domain Bacteria; phylum Pseudomonadota; class Gammaproteobacteria; order Chromatiales; family Chromatiaceae; genus Thiodiazotropha. Next base: position 113,284 of record NATW01000119.1, on the reverse strand, counting down.
GATCAAACACAAACTGCAGCGTTTCGAGCCAGGTGCGCAGGGGGAGCACAAGATCTGGCGTGGATTTCTACCTGCCCGGACCCGTTCTTACCACTGGATCGGTGATCCGCAATTCAGTTTAGCCATACAGGAGTTTCTCTCCAGAGAGACGCCTGCGATCAAAAATTATCAGCAAAACCTGCTTTCAAGCTCGCCTTTTAGGGAAAATTCCCTGTCTATTTAATTATAACACATTGAAAATTAAGTAATAATAATAAATACCTTAAACTTTACGAAATTTTTTCATGATAAAAGTTGACTAATTTACTTAGTTACTCTAGTCTAATTACCAAGTGATTTACTGGGTAATGCAATTTATACCACTGGAGAAAACCAATGAGATTGTCAACTAAAGGTCGTTATGCGGTCACCGCTATGCTTGATCTTGCACTGAACGGTAAAAATGGTCCGGTTACGCTGGCTGAGATTTCCGAAAACCAGGGTATCTCTCTCTCCTATCTGGAACAGCTGTTTGCCGCCCTGAGAAACAAGGATCTGGTACGAGGCGTCCGGGGACCTGGTGGCGGATACTATCTGGGTAAAACCGCTGATGAGATATCCATTGCCAACATTATCTGTGCAGTGGATGAGTGGGTGGAGTTCACCCGCTGTGGCGGCAGGCAAAACTGCAGCGGCGGCGCCCGTTGCCTGACCCACACCCTGTGGGATGATCTCAGCAGTGAGATCTTCAATTTCCTGGCAAACATCTCTCTGGGTGATCTGGTGCGCAGAAACCTGAACAAGAGTGAAGAGAGTGAGGAGAGCGAGGAAGAGCAGCCGCCACTGAGTGTGGTCGGGGATTCCAACAACTCCAGCTCACAAGCAGCCTGATAAGCAGATTGGCTTGGGAGATTACGGGGTGGGGGCCTGATTGGCCCGCCACCCCGTCGTCTATTGGGGCAGGAGCATATAACTTACCGGCTGAATAAGTTATGATTCACGGTTTTTCAGCCAGCTACTTCCGTGCAGACACTTATATCCATTGCCGACTTCATTCGCTGGGGTGCCAGTCGCTTCAGTGAGGCGGGTCTGTTTTTCGGTCACGGCACCGATAATGCCCTGGATGAGGCCGCGGCGCTGGTGCTGGGGGCTCTTCACCTCCCCCCTGATCTCCCTGCAAGCTGGTTTGGCAGCCGCTTGACCGCCCCTGAGCGTCAAAGGGTGCTGGATCTGATTCAGCGCCGGATCGATGAACGCATGCCACTCCCTTACCTGTTGGGGGAGGCATGGTTCGCAGGTATGAGATTTCATGTCAACGAACAGGTATTGATACCCCGTTCACCCATCGCAGAGCTGATTGAAACCGGGTTCGCACCTTGGCTGGAGCCTTCCCCAAAGCCGCAGATCCTTGATCTCTGCTGTGGCAGCGGCTGTATCGGCATCGCTGCGGCCGCCTATCTTCCCGAAAGCAGGGTCGATCTGGTGGATATTTCTGCCGATGTACTCCAGGTGGCAAAGCGGAACATTGCTGAATATGGCCTGCAGGAGCGGGTCACCAGCTACACGTCGGACCTGTTCGAAACATTACCGGACAAGCAGTATGACCTGATCGTATCCAATCCTCCCTATGTGGGTCTGGCCGAGATGGAGGCGTTACCCCATGAGTACCGGCATGAGCCGGTATTGGCACTGCAGGCGAATGAAAATGGACTGGAGATTGTCCAACGGATACTGAAGCAGGCCAGGCGGTACCTCACTCCCCGGGGTATTTTGATTGTGGAGGTCGGCAATAGCGCCCGGTTGCTGGTGGACCGTTATCCGCAGATGCCGTTTGTCTGGCTCGATTTCGAGCGCGGCGGCGAGGGTGTGTTTCTGCTATCGGCGGCTGATCTGGCAGAATAGGTGAGAGTGTACGATCATAGAGAATGAAAAGAGATTGACAGCAAATGAGCTTACAACGTGCGCGCAGTGCGGAAGAGTATGTGGAGTGGGTCAAGCAGGCCGTATTCGAGGTGGACGATCTTCGAGACTGCTATGACTATCAGATGGATGAGATGGGCCGATATCCATCATTCCTGGAACCACTGGAGGAGGGCATCAAGACACTCTACCGGCAGATGCTGGAGGGCGAATACGGTTTCGGCCGTGAGGATCTCTCCTTCATGTCAGTGGTGAACCGGCATAGCGATGATATCCCCTTCGCCATATTGTTGCGCCAGATCAACGAAACCCACCGTAAGGGTATAGATGTGGAGGTTGAGTAGCCTATTGGTTACCACCTGTTCATCGATAACCAAATTTAATTAGAGAAAATCAATCCATGGATCATTCGACACAATTCGATCTCGAGCTGATCGCCAAATATGATCAGAGTGGCCCGCGCTACACCTCCTATCCCACCGCGGTCCAGTTTCATGACGGTTTTAACGAAGACGAATACAAGCGGGTCGCGAGAGAGAGCAACCAGACCGGTAATCCCCTGTCGCTCTATTTCCATATACCCTTTTGCGACACGGTCTGCTTCTACTGTGCCTGTAACAAGGTGGCCACCAAGGATCGCAGCATGGCGGCCGGCTATCTTGAACGGATCTATAAAGAGTTGCGCATGCAGTCCGAGTTGTTCGACTCATCGAGAGTGGTGACCCAACTCCACTGGGGTGGGGGTACACCCACCTTTATCAGCCAGGATGAGATGCGCGAACTGGTTGCCCAGACACGCCGTGCCTTCACCCTGCTGGATGATGATAGTGGTGAATATTCCATAGAGATTGATCCCAGGGAGGCGCAAGGGGATACCATCAAACTGCTCAGGGAGTTGGGATTCAACCGCATGAGCCTGGGGGTGCAGGATTTCGATCCGAGGGTGCAGAAAGCGGTCAACCGGATTCAGAGTAAGGAGGAGACACTGGGCGTGCTGCAAAAAGCGCGGGACGAAGGCTTTCGCTCTACCAGCATCGATCTCATCTATGGACTCCCTTTTCAGAGTGTGGAGAGCTTCTCCAGCACCCTCGACCAGATACTCGAGGTCGATCCCGACCGCCTCTCGGTGTTCAACTATGCCCACCTGCCTGAGCGTTTCAAACCGCAGCGGCGTATCAATGAGGATGAGCTGCCGCCCCCCCAGGAGAAGCTGGATATCCTGCAGATGACCATCGACAAGCTGTCGGCAGCAGGTTATGTCTACGTCGGCATGGACCACTTCGCCAAGCCGAATGATGAGTTGGTGCTGGCGCAGCAGGATGGCACCCTGTATCGCAATTTTCAGGGCTATTCGACCCATGCCGATTGCGACCTGATCGGCCTGGGAGCCACATCGATCGGCATGGTGGGTCCGAGCTATGCGCAAAACATGCGCAGCCTGGATGAGTATTACCTGCGTATCGACAGTGACAGACTGGCGGTCTTCCGTGGCGTGGAATTGACCACTGACGATCTGTTGCGCCGGGATGTGATTACCCGTCTTATATGCCACTTTTCCCTGTCCCTGGCAGATGTTGAAAGGCGTTGGGGTATCGTGTTCAAGGAGTACTTTGGCAACGAAATCGAATCCTTGCAGGGGATGGCCGCGGATGGCCTGCTAAGCATCGATGATAGTGAGATCAAGGTTATGCCGAGGGGGCGCCTGTTGATCAGAAATATCTGTATGCAGTTTGATGCCTACCTCAGCAGCAAGCAGTCTCAAGGAAGTTTCTCCAAGGTGATCTGAGCGAATTATATGCTCCATGGTGGGGCGGCCCCACCCTACACTACGCAAAACTTCAGATATAGGGTGCGACTTGTCGCATCGCTACGGGTGAGTGATAAGGTGTAGGATGCGACTTGCCGCACCGTTGCAGGTAAGCTGAATCAGCTGCGATCAAGCATCGTTTATTGATTCGGAATCAGCGCCTTTCGCGCCTTTGGGTTGCCTTGTGCCGCGGCCTGTTGAATCCAATGCATGGCCTGGCGCTCGCTCTTTTGAACACCCAAGCCATAGTAGAAAAGATAGCCCAGGGCATATTGGGCCTTGTCGTTACCGGCGGCGGCCAGGGGGAAGATCAATTGAAAAACCTTCTTGTAGGCCTTGATGTTATATGCCTTGTGGGCCTCTGTGAGAATGGCGGCGGTTTCGTCCATTTCACTGTCAGGGGTGGTGCTGCAGCCATTCAATGCAATCAGACCTGGTAGCAGGCCGAGTAAGAACAGGGTCAATTTCAGTTGTGGATGGATTTTCATGACATCAGCCTACCAGTTGATTGAGGTCGAAGATAGGGAGCAGTATGGCCAGCACGATAACCAGTACTATACCCCCCATCACCAGGATCAGGATGGGTTCGAACAGTCCTTGTATGGTCGAGACCAGGGTCTCGATCTCCCGCTCCTGGATATCCGCCGATCGTTCCAACATGCCTTCCAGGTTGCCACTCGATTCACCGCTCGCCAGCAGGCTGAGGGTCATGGGTGGGAAGTAGCCGGTCTTATCCAAGGCCTGGTAGAGGCTGGTACCCTCGCGTACCCGTAAGGTGGCTTCCTCTACGGCGTTGCGCATGGGCATGTTGGTCAATACCTGGGATGCGATACGCATCGAGTCCAGGATCGGTACGCTACTGGCCGCCATGATACTCAAGGTTCGGGAAAAGCGTGCGGCATTGGAGGTGCGAACCAGGCGTCCCACCAGGGGGATGCGTAACATGGTTTTATGCCACCAGCGTTTGGGGCCGGGTTTTCTCAACAGATAGCTGAACAGGAGTCCGAACAGCAGAACCAGGATAAAAATATAGATGCCGTAGCTGCGAAACACATCACTGGTAGTCATCAGGGCCCGGGTAATCCAGGGCAGTTCCGCCTGCATGGTTTCGAACACCCGTGTAACCTGGGGCACGATATAGGTCAACAGGCCGACCACGATGAGAAAAGAGACGATAGTCAACAGTGCCGGATAGAAGAGGGCGAAGATGGTCTTCTGGCGCATCTGCTGGCGCTGCTCCGTATAGTCGGCAAGACGTTCCAGTACCACATCCAGGTGCCCAGATTGCTCCCCTGAGGAGACGGTCTTGATATAGAGTTCGGGAAAGGTCTTGGGAAATTCATTCAAGCCATCCGCCAGGGTGCGACCCTCCAATACCTTGGCTCTGACCGCCAGCAGGGTGCGCTCCACGTGACGCTTGTCGGATTGGGATGCGGTTGTCTTGAGAACATGTTCAAGAGGTAGGCCGGACTTTAACAGGGTTGCCATCTGGCGGGTGATCAATGCCAGCTCCATGGCGTTGATCTGGCGTTGAAAAAGGCTGCTTTTTCTCGCCTGAGTGGCGCCGCTGGCCACATCGATGCTGAGGGGTGTAAGGCCCGACTCCCGTAGTTGCTGACGTACCTGTCTCGGGCTGTCACCCTCCAGTACGCCGCGTCGCTCCTTCCCCGTTGGGTCGAGTGCTACGTATTCAAAGGCGTCCAAGGTTGATCAACCCTCCTGGGTTACGCGAATGATCTCGTCGATCGTGGTATCGCCGTTGAGTACACGCTTCATGCCGTCCTGACGAATACTCTCGCTCATGGTTCGGGCATGCTCCAGCATTTCGATTTCACCGCTGCCCTTATGGATCAGGTTGCGCAGGGTCTCATCGATGGTAATCAGCTCATAGATGCCGGTTCTTCCCATGTAGCCGTGCTGGTGACACTTCTCGCAACCATTAGGCGTAAACAGGGTCACCTCTTCGGTTGTGGGGCGTCCCAACACCTTCAACTCCTCTTCGCTGGCGGTATAGGGTGACTTGCAGTGGGGGCAGAGGGTGCGCACCAGGCGCTGTGCAAGTACCCCGATCAAGCTCGATGAGAGCAGAAAGGGTTCCACACCCATGTCGCGCAGACGGGTGATACTGCCGATGGCGGTATTGGTATGCAGACTCGACATCACCAGATGGCCGGTCAAACTGGCTTGTACCGCGATCTGGGCGGTTTCAAGGTCGCGGATCTCACCCACCATCACCACGTCCGGATCCTGACGTAATATGGCCCGTAAGCCGCGGGCAAAGGTGAGATCCACCTTGTTGTTGACCTGGGTCTGTCCAATGCCATCGAGGTAATACTCAATGGGATCTTCCACGGTAACGATATTCCGGCTCTGGGTGTTGAGTCGGCTCAAGGCCGCATACAGGGTAGTGGTCTTACCCGAGCCGGTGGGGCCTGTGACCAGAAAGATGCCGTGAGGACGTTTGATGATGCCCGGATCGACCTGGATCAGCAGCTCCTTTGCCATACCGAGCTGTTCCAGGTCGAGGCGACCCGCCTGCTTGTCCAGCAGACGTAAAACCACCCGTTCGCCATAACTGGAGGGGAGGGTGGAGACGCGAACGTCCACCGGGCGATTGCCTACCTTGAGTGAGATGCGTCCGTCCTGGGGAATGCGTTTTTCGGCAATATCCAGTTGCGCCATGACCTTGATGCGCGAGACCAGAAAAGAGGCCACGGTGCGCGGTGGGGTGAGGACTTCGCGCAATACACCATCCACTCGGAAACGTACCACCAGGCGGTTTTCGTAGGGCTCGATATGGATATCCGAGGCCTGCTCCTTGATCGCTTCGGTAAACAGGGCATTGATCAATCTGATGATCGGGGCATCGTCGTCACTCTCAAGCAGATCTTCCGGCTGGTTTAACGCCCGCGCTGCATTGTCCAGGTCGATGTCGTCACCCATGGTCTCCATGATCTGACTCGACTGTTTCGAACCCGATTCATAGATCAGGGAGAGCTGTTTCTCCAGTGCCTCCTCTTCGACCTGGGTATAGATCAAGGGCTTCGAGAAGAGTCGGCGTACCTCATTCAGTACTTTCAGGGAGACGCCAGGTTTGTGTATCAGCTGCAGCTCATCCAGCTCATCATCCTTGACGATGACGACACCATGGCGACGGGCAAAGGCATAGGGCAGTTGTATTGGTGTCTGGGTGACCTCATCCAGCAGCACCGATTCAACGTCGAGTTCGTCGGCCATATGCGATGAGGGTGAGAGGTTATCAGACATACGCCTTACCTCGCCGATCAGAGTTCGGGTTCCAGCTCTTCATCATCAAATGGGGGCGCGAGGGTGCCGAAGCGTGCTGGTAGTACCGGCGTCTCCTCATCCGACATCAGATTTACGCCCTGCTGCTTCATCTTGAGTTGCTGGGCACGGAAGAAGTTGTACTTTTCGCTGGCAATCTGGGTGTTGACGGCATCATCCCGGATCACAACCGGGCGTAGAAAAACCATCAGATTCCGTTTTACCTTGCTGGTTCTATTGGAGCGAAACAGTGCTCCCAGGATAGGCACATCGCCCAGTATCGGCACCTTCTCTTCGACCTGTTGCAGATCCTCCTCGATCAATCCGCCCAACACGATGGTATTACCATCATCAACCATGACCACTGTCTTGATGGTGCGTTTGTTGGTGACGATATCGCTGGTTCCGGTACTGGCAGAGCTATTGATACTGGAGATCTCCTGTTCTATCTCCAACTGGATCGAGTTGCCTTCGTTGATCTGCGGCTTCACCTTCAGGGTCAGGCCCACATCCTCCCGCTGAACGGTCTGGAAGGGATTTACCGAGCTGCTGGTACCGCCGGTGGAACTAAAAGAGCCGGTGATAAAGGGCACGTTCTGACCGATCACGATCTCCGCTTCCTGATTGTCCAGGGTGGTGATACTGGGTGTGGAGAGAATGTTGGTGGTGGAATCACTCTCCAGGGCCTGGATCAGGGCAGCGAAATTCAACCTGTCACTGTTGAATCTTCCAAAGCCGAGTGAGGTGCCTGGGCCGAGGGAAACCCCGCTTCCGGTTGCCGCAGCGGTGGCGATGTCCGAAATGGCCGGAGAGCCCAGGTTGATGACACCGATGGGCCCTTTGTCATCCGGTGTGCCGTCGACGATCCACTGCACCCCCAGCTGCTTTGCCTTGTCGTAGGAGACTTCCGCGATGATCGCCTCCACCAGGACCTGGGCGCGGCGGATATCGAGTTTACGGATAATCGCCTGCAGGGATCTGAACTGGTCCGGCGGGGCGGTGATGATCAAGGCATTCGCAGCCTCGTCCGCCTGGATATCGGTCGGAACCTTGGGCTTACCCTTGGCGGTTTTGCCGCCTGCCTGTTCGCTCTTTTCCAGGTTTTCGCTGACACCGGTCAATACCTGTACCAGGTCGACGGCATTGGCATACTTCAGATAGATAACCTGGGCATTGCCTGCATTGTCGAACGGGGTATCCAGATGTTCGATGATCACCCGTGAGCGTAGCCTTGCGGTTGGGTCGCCGCTGATCAAAACGCTATTGGTACGCTCATCGGCAACCAGTTTCGTCGCATTCTTTCTTGCCCCCTTGGCGGCCGGGGTCTGCAAGCCGTTGAGAATGCGCACCACCTCGGCAGCGGATGCATGCTGCAGGGTGATCACTTCAATGGAGCTGTCGCTCACCTTGTCGATCTGATCGATTATCTTCATCAGCCGGTCAACATTCTGACGCCGATCGGAGATGATCAGGACATTGGTGTCCGGATACGCGGCGAGATGACCCTCCTGGGGTATCAGGGGTCTCAGGATCGGTACCAGCTGCGCAGAGGTGACGTTCTTGACCTGGATGATACGGGTGACGATCTGATCACCAGGAAGCTGGCCGAGTGCATTGACGGTGGGAATCCCACCCTGTTTGGCCTTCACATCGGGGACCACCTTGATCACATCCCCGCTGGGGATGGTGGAGAAACCATGCACTTCGAGTATGGAGAGAAAGACCTGATAGAACTCTTCCCGAGCCATGGGATGGGCCGAGATCACAGTCACTTTCCCCTTCACCCTGGGGTCGATGACGAAATTCTTTCCGGTGTGTTCCGACACCGTCTTGATCAGTGCCTCGATATCGGCATTGTTCAGATTGAGGGTAATCTGCTCTGCATGGCCGAGCGGGATCCACGCAAGATTAAGCATGGCAACGGTGTACAGCATAAGGGCCAGGCGTGAGATCGGGCCGGTGCGTGGGAGCTGTCTATCCATGAAAAGGGTTGGCAAAATACTCATAGTTGAATCGGTTCCATCGAAGTCTCGCACCCGAATCGTGACACCTGCTGGTGGGAGATTTGGGGCAGTCTAATATGTTGATGGTGAAAATCTTTATTCATCATGGGTTTATGTTAAATATATAATGCATTATATATTAGCAGATGATGGGGCGTTGGCATACAGGCCTGTATTGGCCTGGTTAGTCGCTCCCGATCACAGAAAACATCTATAGACTACCGCTGAAACTGATCCGATAACTACCATCAGGTTGGCTTTTTGCAACGGCCTTCAAAGCGTTGCTCAAACCGGGGTCAGACCCCGCGCCAGGTTTGATGGCGCCGCTCAGATTATAGTTTCCCGCGTTTGTGAGACTCAGTTCACCATCCACCGAGGTGCCTCCGCCCAGATCATTGATCTTGATATTTATATTGCCGTTATCGTCTGTTTTCACATCAGCTTTAAGATTGCCCTCTTTAAGACTGAATGGACTCAGCAGTGCGGGATTGAGCCACTGGATCTCACCTTCTGCCGAGGTGACACGCTGTGTCTCTATGGCGATATGGTCCAGATCGAGATCAACCTCACCATCAACACTGATCTGATTGAGCTTCGCCAGCTTGGCGATCATAGATGCCGGCAGTTGTCCCTCTACACTATTCAATAGCAAACTACCGCCAAGGGTGCGGGCTAAATTGACATCGACCTTGTGATTCATGTGCCGCAATTCAAGGTCGAAACCGATTCTACCGAGCAACAGGCCGCTGGGTGTGAAGCGCCATTTCAATTTGTCGAGGGGGGTTCCCTGGTAGTTAATGGCCTCCATTTTGCCTCGCCAGAGGCTCCCTTTGATACTGGCATAGGAAAAGGGTAGTTTGCCGTTATCGGCCAGGGCCCAGCCCACGATGTGTTGTGCCGGTATCTCCACAAGCAGAAAAATCAGGTAACCACCTAGACCGATCAATAGATAACTCCACCAGCGCATCAGGATTCTCCCTCCCGCTGCAGCACCAGGCGTGCATTGACCAGCCCCGATTTTTCTTGCCTGTCGATGGTCAGGGAGTCGATCTCGATGGCATGGGTCTGGGTCAGATCTCCCAGCCATTTTAGGATGGTGTCGAATGGGGCCTGCTCAACCCACAATTGAACCCCATTGTCTCCCTGGGGTTTGATGCGCTGGATCTGCTGTCTGAGTTGAATCTTCTTTGCCGTTCTGTCGACCAATGTGAGCAGTGCTTCGTTGCTGCTGGCGCCACGACCCTTTTGTTCACTGCGCAGGCGCTTGACCAGACCGAGATTGTCCTGCATCCAGCTCAGGGTGACTTGCTGACTCTCCACCAACAGGACCTGCTTTTCCAGTGCCTGATTGAATGGCCGCCACATAAGCAGATAGACCAGTAGCAGTAAGATGGCTGCTGCACCGATGATCATGGCCATGTGCTCCTGGGGCGTTTTTGACTGCCACCACTCTTTCATGGACTTACTCCAGTGATTCGAATATGGGATGTGACCTGGTTTCCGGTGGCATTGGCCGAACGGATCTCTACCGCCAGTTTTTTGGCCTCGATGGTCTGTTTCAAATTCTCCAATGCCTGCAGCTCTTTGATGGTTAATTGCAGATCGAGCTTTCCATCCCGGAAGCTGATGCTTTCCAGGGTGGTATTGGGACTGCTTTTTATCACCGAAGCGGCAGGTACGAAAAGGCTGGCAAATTGAATGAAACTGCCGGACTCTCCGCGGCGCAGTTGCTTCAACTTCTGCTCCATCTGTACCTTGGGATCGACAACCCGTTTTACCTCTGGGAAGGCCTGTTGAAAGGTCTCTCTTATCTGCTTTTGCAGTGCAATGCTCTGTTGTTTGTTTTCGCGATATTCCTGAACGCTCAACAGCAGACTGAGACCAATGAAAATCGCCGCCAACACGGCAGCGGGAAGCCATCGCTTCCATTGCAGGGTCAGCTTGTCAACCCGTAGATAGTCACCCTGGAGGAGATTGATCTGCTGTTTTTCGAAGAGATTGTCAGCCAGGAGGGTGGTCAGCTCGGTGGGTGAATCGAGTTGCCTGGTGTTGACTTCGTAGTCACCGTCAAGCTGGGATAGATCGATCAAATCCTGTGTGTCACGGAGATGGTAGAGATCGATTTTGCCGGGGGGTTGCTCGCCCTCTTGTTGGAGCGCCAGTCTGAGCGTCGCCTCGCCGTTGATGGCGTCGACACTGAAGCCAGTCTCTCCATTGGTGCGGACATTCAGAATATGATTGTCCTGATAGAGGGTCCAGGCGTCACTCTCGTGGGGTAGTGAGAGCAGGTCGACGTAGATACCGATAGGCTGGATACCCGCTGTTTCAAGCATCCCCAACCAGTGTTCGATCCTCTGTTTGGCGATCACCAGGACCGGGGTAATGTTCTCTTTGTTCATATTGCCGGCGGCAAAGTGAAGCTGAGCGACATCTTCGGTGAGTTCGTTCTCAAGCGAGAATGGGATCGCTTGAATAAGGCGTTGACGGTTTTTGGTAGGGATCCTTACCTCTGTGATGAGCAGCTCGGTGGCGGGAATGATAACCAGGGTACGCCTGCCCTTGGCCAGTTTCGCGGCTTCCACCAGGGTGCCTTCGGCTGGTTGCGGATTGATGCCGCCCTTGACCACCCAACTGACCTTGCTGCAGTCACTGTCGTGGCACTGAATTATCATGCGCTCAGCCATCAGAAAGCTCCGAGGGTACGGGAGATGACAATTACATCCTCATCACCCTTATACAACAGACTTACCAGTCGTTGGCTACTGCTTTCCATTCGAACAACCGTCTCCATTTGAAAATATTGACTCTCAACTGAGATTAACGAGGTTATTTGATCAGATTTTACTTTATTTTCGTCCAAAAGTGCTTTTAGTTTTTGCACAAATGCATTTGGTTGCGTGAACGGTTCCTCTTCTCGCTCGCTTATCAACTGTTCTGCATCGGCTTGGTTCAGGTTTTCGGCCAATGCCTGAATGATTAGCGCATCTGCGGTATTGACATTGATCTTGGTCTGCTCGGGCAGGGTGGTGATATATGGGGCCAGTTTCTCATAGATCTCCCGGTCCACGCCCTTTATCAGCCTTAGTTCGGTTGGACTTGCCATGAACCCGTTCGCGGTACGGTAGGGTTGATCCAGATCGAGATACTCCAGATCTTCCGCGCCGTCTGGGTAGAGCGCCTTGATATCCTCATCAAGCCAATCGGCGGTAGCTTGAGCAATCGACTCCGGTAGCTCCAAGATCGTCAGTAATCGCTGGAACAGGGCCAGATTGTCATTCGCTAACTGTTTATCCGCATCACTGGCGTCTTCGTTCAAGTAGAGGTTGTTGAGGTTGAATCTGGCCTGTAGGCAAGCTGTAACGGCTTGTACCTGGCCACCCTCGACCGGAGTTGGTGGAAGCTCTTGGGCCCAGTCCTCATCAAGACCGTCATAGTTCCCGTCCTGCTTATTGTTGTTCAGATCCCGGATCAGCATACCACGTGACCAGGCTTCACTGCCCAGGGTATAAAGATAGCCCTGGTCGGCAGCGAATATATTACTGCTGCGGCGAATGTTCAACTGCAGTTCATGAGTCATGGCCACGGCGGTGATGGATGCTATCGAGACAATCACGATGGCGGTGATCAGGGCGACACCCCTTTCATGAATCGAACTGCGAATCGGTATACCTGACATTTAATTTTATTCGTCCGCTACCGGGACCGCCCGTGCCGCTCGAAACAGACGTCGAATCGTACCCCAGTCCTTGAGTTCCAGCTTGAGTTCGATGGAGACCGGCAGTGTGCTTGGATCTTCATCCTGGCCACCGCTTGTCCGGGGTGGCCATTCCCGTTTCTCCTGCAGCGCCTTATCGTAGAAAACCAATTCCAGGGATGCGATATCTCCGATCAGTTTCTGTCGGTAAGGTTCGCTCTCCTGTGATCTGTCCAGGGTTGGCCAGGTGAGTCTGTAGAGGGTGTTCTCCTCAAAGGTATAGCCGACACGCTGTAGATTGCTGCGTGGCAATTGCATCGGATTGGAAAAGCCGTCCCGCGTCAGCTCCAGCAGGATGTCTGAAATACCGCCACTCTTCAGGGCAGGCTGTTGATCACCGTATTCATCCCGCACCGGTCGAGCCACTAACTGCTCAATATCTCTCTGCATGAGATTGAGCCCGAGTTGAAGCTTGGAGATGCGTTGACTGTATTGACTGGTCTGATGCTCAGTGTCGAGGACAACCTTGAGGCCCGCATAGACGAATGTAGCCAGAATCGCGAAAATCATCATGGCGATCAGTAATTCGAGCAGAGTGAAGCCATGAACCCTATTCATATCGGTCGGGAGATAAAACTCACAAGCCGCGTTACAGCATCATCATCACCCCGCTCGCGAAATACAGCGATTTCCACCTTGCGTACGCGATCATCCGGGGTTTTGCTGACGCTTCTCTGCCAATGCCATTTGTGCAGACCCATCTCTTCGTCACCCTGCTTCTTGCCGATTGCCAGCCATTCGCTATTGATCTGCAGTTCGGTGATCTGGTTCATGGCTACCCAGTGTGCCAGGGTTTTATCTCTTAAGTAGCCAACGTTAACAGACTGGTTGGCAGCAACCGTGATGATTGAGGCGAAAGCAATAGCCAGGATGGCCAAGGCAATCAGGATCTCCAGGAGGGTAAATCCCTTTGATCTCAAGATGGTGGGCCGGGTCACACCGGACCGGGGAAGGTCAATAGGGTGTGACATGATCAAGCACACGCTCCCCCATTTCTGTTCCGGTCAGCCGATAGTAACTATCGATCAGATCCGAACTGAGCTTTAACTCAAAGGGGGTCATCTCGCCGCTGTTGAGTAATATGATTTCGGGTACGTTCTCCTCTTCATCCTCACCCACTTGCTGGGTGGAGGCAATACTGAAGAGCATGCCTTCGGGCAACTGGCGTGAACGAAAAAGGTTATCGTCCATCGGTTGCCATACCCCCTCTTCCAAGCGCAGGAATCCATACTCCTCCTCACCGATATCGACCCCAATCAATACCGATCTCAGCAGGGCCTCTTCACTTGCCAGCCCGATCAGGCTGGATAGTCGCTGGGCCTCGGTCTTCAGCAGGTCCTCTGGAGTATTGCTTCTGAAAGAGAGGGTGACGTAGTTGATCAGGATACCGATGATGATGACCACTACCATCACCTCAATGAGCGTAAACCCTCGCTGGATGGAGCATGAGAAGGGTGAGGATTTAGCGCTCACTCCAGATTCCAGTTCCCAAGATCGTCATCGGCGGATTGGGGATCGAGCCCCGCCGAGTAGATATCGATCGTACTGTGTGTGCCCGGGCTGAGATACAGATAGGGATTGTTCCAGGGATCCATGGGCAACCGATCCAGGTAACCACCCTCTTTCCAATTCCTCGGTTCTGGGGAATCGGTTGGCTTACTTACCAGGGCCTCGAGACCTTGGTCGGTTGTGGGATAGGTCATATTGTCAAGCCGATAGAGATTGAGTGCCGCTTCCAGGGCACGGATATCGCTTTTTGCCTTGGTGATCCGGGCCTGTTCCGGCCTATCCATGATTTTAGGGACAACTATTGCCGCGAGGATACTGAGTATGACCACGACGACCATCACTTCTATCAGGGTGAAACCTTTGTTTTTAAAACGATTTCCCTTATTTCGTCTGGTCTCGGCGTGAGCCGGACAGGTGGATATTATTGTGTGTGCTGCTTTTTTCATAATGGTTTCGAACCCGTAATATTTGTCTCTGTTTGATGCTGGGCTATTATCGAGGGAATCTGCTATGGAATCTAGATTCATCTGCAAATCCACCCCAAAGGGGTGATTCAGTTCACCATCCCATATAATATTGAGTATCCGTTGCCTATCCTAAACATCACAGTATTTGATAACCTATTGAATAACAAGGATTTCATCTAATCGTGCAGGATAGCATTAAGTGAATGTGGTTACAGGTATTCAGGATAGTACGTACATCAATGTGGGTAAAAGTTCATTCTGCATGAAAGCGTAGGAATCTCCAGAGAGGATTAGCTGCTTGAGTATTGGAATCATCGGTTATGCCATATCGGCCACTCTTTTCCTGCTCTTCAGCGTGATGCTTGTTACCAGCTGGCGTGGACGAATAGAGGGAATCTATTTATTGACCGCTTCTGTGACGACAGCCTGCTGGGCGCTGAGCGCTGTTGCACTGCAGGTGGATGAATCCGAACTCACGCGAGTTACCTACCAAGTTGCTGAGATAGCAAGGAACATTGCGTGGTTTGCTTTCCTGTTTCGCCTCTTGGGGAACCTGGATAAGGCAAGCGGTTACCTGCGTCGGGAATTGGCATTTATTCCACTTGTTATGCTCTTCAGCTCCATCATCTTGATATTGGTCGAGCCGTTGACACAATTCATTCCCGGGCTGGGCGCAAGAGAGCGCTTTGCGAGCTTACCCTTAGTTGGCTATCTCGGATTTGCCATCACCGGCTTGACTCTGATCGAACAGCTCTATCGCAGCACAAGGCCGGATATGCGCTGGGCTGTCAAATATCTCTATCTCGGAATGGGCGTCCTGTTTGTCTACGATTTTTTCCTCTACGCAGAGGCTTTGATGTTTAACAAGGTGGACGCTACGTTGTGGCAGGCGAGGGGCTTGACTAGCGCACTGGCCGTACCTTTCGTGGCGATTGCAGCAACCAGAAATCCCAGTTGGTCTGTGCGCGTGTTTGTCTCGAAGCAGGTGGTATTTCATGCTACCACTATCATAGCCGCAGGGGCCTATTTGGTGATCATGGCGGCAGTGGGTTATTACATCCGCTTTTACGGTGGGAGTTGGGGCAAGGCAACACAGATCGCCTTTGTCTTCGCGGCAGTCGTGTTTCTCGTTACCGTATTATTCTCAGGGAACCTGCGCTCAAAGGTTAAGGTATTTGTCAACAAACACTTCTTCAGCTACAAGTATGACTGGCGGGATGAGTGGTTGCGGGTGGTTCAGACCCTATCCGATGGTAGAGGTGGTAAGGCGATTCGCGTTCGGGTTATCCAGGCGCTCTCTGATTCGATCGATGCGGGTGGGGGTTATCTCTGGATGACGGACGATGTTGGCAGCTACCAGTGTGTCAGTCACTGGCAGACGTCGCCGATAGCTATCTCATTTGATACTGATGACCCGTTAGTGACCTACTTCTCCAAGAGCGACTGGATCATCGATTTCGATGAATACAGAAAATTTCCAGAACGATATGAAGGTCTGAAACTGGGCGCTGAGATTGTTGCAATCGAAGGGGCCTGGTTAATCGTACCCATCAAACAACACGAGCAACTGCTTGGTTTTGTCTTGTTGACACAATCAAATCTATCCAAGTCGATCAATTGGGAGGATCGGGATCTGATCAAGGCTTCGGCAAAACAGGCCGCTAGTTATCTGGCGTTGCTGCAAACCTCGGAGGCATTGAATCAGGCTAATCAATTTGAAGCATTCAACAGGCTTTCAGCATTTGTGGTGCATGACCTGAAAAACCTGATTGCTCAATTGGAGTTGGTGGTGAAGAATGCCGAACGGCATAGAAATAATCCTGAATTCATGGATGATGCGGTTAAAACCATTGGCAATGCAGTCAGTAAAATGGGACGATTACTTACCCAGTTGAGACAGGGAAGATTCGAGTCAACGAAGACAAAGCAGTTTTATGTGGAAGAGTCAGTTGCGCAGGCAGTGAATGAGCTGTATGCATATTTACCCAAGCCGCGACTTAGTATCAATGCCAATTACCTGGAAATCATCGCCGACAAGGATCGCTTTACAGCCATTATGGTGCATATGATAAAAAATGCACAAGAGGCGTCGCAGGAGGATGGTCGGGTCGATGTAACAGTAGATCGTATCGAAGATAGTGCAGTTATTACGATTGAGGATAGTGGGATCGGCATGGACGAATCGTTCATCAAGGAAAAGTTGTTTCGCCCGTTTCAAACAACAAAAGGAAATGCAGGGATGGGGATTGGGGTTTATGAAACCAAGGAATACGTTAATTCCCTGAATGGCAGTATCAAGGTAGATAGCAGTATGGGAACTGGGACTAAATTCGAGATAATTATACCGCTTGAGGTCGCAAGACAGGCAACGGACACACACATATCTACCAGAGCAGAGGCGTAGTTGTGGCTAAAGCTAATAAAGATCTGAAATCACTTATAATAGTTGAGGATGATCCTGGGTTGCAAAGCCAACTCAAATGGAGTTTTGACGGTTATGATGTGCATATCGTCGGCGATAGGGTGAGCGCAATAAACTGTCTTCGCAAAACATCGGCACCTGTAGTTACCCTTGATCTCGGATTACCACCAGATCCCACCAATGTCAGCGAGGGATTTGCGACATTGCAAGAGATTTTGAATTTAGTTCCACAAACAAAAGTCATTGTAGTCACTGGTAATGATGATCGTGAGAATGCACTCAAGTCAATTGAATTGGGTGCCTACGACTTTTATCAAAAACCGATAGATCCTGATGTGTTGCGGGTTATTATCGAGCGTGCATTTAATGTTTATAGCCTGGAGGATGAGAACCGCAGGCTGCATAATATTCAGCGCAATTCACCGCTCGACGGTGTCATAGCAAATAGTCCGGAAATGCTGGAAATTTGCAGAATAATCGAAAAGATCAGCCCGACAGACATTACGGCATTACTTCTGGGCGATAGCGGAACCGGCAAAGAGGTGCTTGCCAGGTCAATCCATGCCCTGAGTGATAGAAATAATGAAAAGTTTGCAGCGATAAACTGCGCATCAATTCCAGAAAACCTTTTAGAAAGTGAGCTTTATGGCTACGAAAAAGGTGCGTTTACCGGCGCCTCGAAAAAGACTATAGGAAAGATCGAGTCAGCAAACGGGGGCACTCTGTTTCTGGATGAGATTGGCGACATGCCGATTGGTTTACAGGCGAAGATGTTGCGATTCTTGCAGGAGAGGGTAATCGAGAGACTTGGTGGCAGGGAAGAAATTCCTGTGGATATCAGAGTTGTTTGTGCAACCAATCAGGACTTGGAAGAGAAAATTGCGCAAGGTGAATTTCGCGAGGATCTCTATTATCGGATCAGTGAGATTTCGATCAATATTCCCCCACTAAGAGAACGTGCGGGGGATGCGGTCTTATTGGCTTGGTCATTTTTGAAGAAGTATGCAAAACAGAACTCTTCCAAAGTCAGCGGATTTACTGATGAAGCCTTGAAAGCCATCGAGGGTTATTCCTGGCCAGGAAATGTCAGGGAGCTGGAAAACAGAATAAAACGTTCCGTGGTTATGGCTGATGATCAATTGATCACTCCCAGTGAACTGCAATTGACTGAGAAGAGTGAAGATGTCATGCCGGTTAATTTGAGAGAGGTCAGGGAACGGGCAGAGGCAACAGCGATAATTAGAGCGATGAGCTTCGTGGGTGGAAATGTTTCCAAGGCAGCAGATCTGTTAGGTATCAGTAGACCCACTTTATATGATCTGGTCAATAAATACGGTCTTAAATAGATCTGTCCAGGGGTTAACGAGTGGTAACAATATAGCTAGATAGTATGGTGGTTATGCAATGACAATGGCAGGGATTTACATTAAGCGGTTTAGCCTTTGGCTTTTTGTGTTATGCATGTTCGCGCTTCAAATCACATTACCAGCATGCTCTGTCGGTAAAGATGATAAAGAGGCACTTACATCAGCACAAACCAGTTTTGCAAATGGCAACTACTCGAAAGCGATGATAGAGCTCAAGCAGATACTACAGGATAACTCAGCTAATACGGAAGCCAGACAGTTGCTGGCCAGATGCTACTTGAAAAAAGGCGATGGATTTTCTGCAGAAAGGGAGATAAAGATAGTTTCGAGCGACAGGGCGCCAACAGCCGATCAGCAAACGATATTACTCTCTTCCTGGGAGTTGCAGGGGAAATACGAAGAAATCGTAGCGGCCTATGAACAGGATGGTTTGAATGACATTGAACCTATGGCGATGTGGGCAGTAGTTTCGCATGCTTATATCAATGAAAAAAAGCTGGAGCAGGGAGTAGCCCTTGCCAGGAAGATGCTGGAAAAGGACCAGGACAGTGTCACCGCATTACGATCATTGGCCAAAGCGGCAAGAATTCGAAATGATAATGCGGAAGCTATGGAATACCTGCTGCGTGCGATGGAGATAGATAAAGCGGACTACAAAGTATTGCGTGACTTGGCTGCTGTACATGTGCAGCTGGAAGATCATAACAAAGCGGTTGAGCTGTTGGAGGGCGCGCTGTCACTGATCAACGAGAATGACCCTGAACAAGATGCATATCTCATCACAGTCAATCTTATCCACCTGTTTTTTCATCTGGAAAAGCTGGTTGAGAGCGAGCAATACATTAGAGACTTGGAGACTCGATACAAAAGTAATCCTTACGTAGACTATCTCACAGGTCTCTATAAATACCTGAACAAGGATTATGAAAGTGCTGTCACCAAGCTGTCACGGGCACATTCGGCTATGCCGAATCATCTGCCGACAGTCCTGTTGCTCGGTGCTCTGCACTTTTTCGAAAATAATCTAGAGCAGGCAAACATACTCCTTACGCGATATGTCAATCAGGTGCCTACCCATCTCCAGGCCAGAAAACTTCTTGGCGAAATCAAGTTGCAATTGGACAAGCCACGGGAGGTTCTGGCGCTGCTTGAATCTGGCGCTGTAGATAGCAATGATGAACAGATTCTCACCATGATTGGCCGCGCAGCAAGTCAGTCTGGTGAGTACAAACGAGGAATAGAGTTCCTTAAAAAGGCCGCCCACGACAATCCCAGCGATACCCGCATTCGTGAGGAGCTGGCTCGTCTCTATATCAATCATGGTTCTGTGGATGAGGCTATTACTGAATTGGAAGATGAGTGGGTAGGGGAGTCATCAAAGCGAGATACCCTGTTAATCCTCTCTTACATCAGGAAACAGGACTTTGATTCTGCACGCAAACTGTCTGATCAACTATTGGATCGCGAAGGAGGACGTCCAGTAGATCTCTATCTGCGAGCCATGATTGAGCTCTATTCGGGTAATAGAAATTCTGCAAGGCGGTTTTTTACTGACACAGTTAACAAAAATTCTGAATTTGTTCCCGCTCAATTGGCGCTTGCCAGAATGGACCTTGAGGACGGACGACTGATAGCAGGTAGCGACAGGCTCAATCTGGTTCTGGCTAGAGAACCAAAGAACGTTAATGCGATGATGCTTCTTGCTCAGATAAGCGAGCGTTCCGGTGGCCAGAAGGAGGCGCTGACATGGTTGGAAAAAGCTGTTGAAACGGGTGACAATGCCTGGCTGCCACGGGTCATTTTGGCCAGATACTTCCTAAGGCGCAAAGAGACGGAGAAGGCCGCAGCCTATCTTGACGACGAGGCGTTAAGGGAGAGCAGCAATCCTGCAGTCATATCCATGCTTGCCATGATTGATGAGCAGACAGGTAACTATAGCCAGGCAGAGTCAACAATAGGAAAACTGCTGGATAATAATCCGCAAAGTGAGATGGCCTATTTGCAACTGGCTAATCTGCAGACAAAGAGAGGCGATACGAAAGCGGCCAGGGTTACACTGCAAAGGTTGGATAAACAGATACCCTCATCCCTTAAAGGCAAACTTTTACGATATAAACTGGAGATGCGGGAGCAAAACTATCAGCAGGTGGAGGTTGTTCTGGATCAGCTGATCAACGACGCTGAGACAAAATATGTCGGTGTGACCCTTCAGGGAAACTACTACGAGGCAAGGGGGAATATGGATAAAGCCATCAAGAGTCTTGAATCCTATGCCACACCTGAGGCGCCGTTTATGCTCATGCAGCAGCTTTCAGATTTGCATATTAAGAATGGGAATCCAGATAGTGCAATTAAATTGTTGACCAGTTGGAGAAAAGCTCACAAAAATAATCAACAGGCGCAGTTGGCACTGGCGATCCTCTATCAGACAATGGGGAAAGTTAATGCGGCTGTTAAGCTATATAATGATCTGCTAGAGGTTAACCCGCGAAACATCGTTGCCCTCAACAATTCAGCACTGCTAAATTTCGATCGGAAACCACGCATGGCGCTGGAACAGGCGAAACGGGCGTATGAAATTTCTGGCAATGCCTCCCCGTCGGTGGTAGATACTTTCGCCTGGCTGACACATAAATTGGGAGATACGGCGACGGCTTTGAAGATCTTGACCCCGATTATGGATAAGCACTCGGATCCGTCCATTCTTTACCACTATGCTGTTATGCTAGTGGGGTCGGACAAGGCAAATCAGGCACAGGATGTGCTGGTTAAAATCACCAAAGAGCATAAGGATTTCCCCGAATCCGAGGCAGCTAAGAAGCTTTTGAGTGAGATCTCTCAAATTAAGGGTTAGAATAGTTGGAGTTAACATCGTTGAACATCAGGAATGCAATATGTTATCAATAGGTTACAAAAAAGCAGTGGTATGGATTTGGATCTTCTCGGCAAGCTTGCTGGCGGCATGTTCAAGTCCGCCTGAAATGACCTCACCTGCAAGTCAGGCCTCAGCCTCTGTGGCAGGGCCAGATTCTCCGCTGTATGTCATAGGTCCTGGCGATACACTGAATGTTTTCGTCTGGGGAGACACTGAGCTTTCAACCCAAGTGGTCGTTCGTCCAGATGGCATGATTACCACACCCTTGGTTGAGGACCTGCCTGCGAGCGGCAAAACACCGACCGATTTGGCCAGAACCCTCGAGGCAAAACTTTCCAAATTCGTCAAATCACCAAAAGTGACGGTCAGCGTGACAGAGTTCGTCGGTCGATATACAGAGCAGGTGAGGGTGGTAGGCCAGGCTTCGCAACCGCAGTCGATCAACTTCAGGGATGGAATGACTCTGCTTGATGTCATTATTGCAGTGGGTGGTTTGACTGAATTTGCAGCGGGTAACAAAGCCAAGGTGGTGAGAAAGGTAAATGGAAAAACCACCGAGTATCGTGTCCGCCTGGACGATTTAATCAGAGATGGGGATATTTCTGCTAATGTTAAAATGATGCCTGGCGACGTTCTGATTATCCCGGAAACATGGTTTTAATACCCATCAGTTACAGGAAAGCGGTCTAGATGAGCAGCATTGAGAAAGCCATTGAAAGGTTAGCGAAAACCAAGTCGGATAAGAGCAAAGCGAATGATGCTATAAATCCAACTGGTACGGAGGCTCGTGAAAACGCGGTCGATAGTAGCAAACCTGCAGTACACCAGACAAAGCCTGTCATGCAAGACGCTGGTGGGCAGTCTGCCAAGCCAACTATCCCCACCAGCAAGGAGTCTGTAAAGAGAGGTGCGGCAAAAAAGATTCAACTGGACTACGAATCCCTGTCTCGAGTTGGATATATCGTACCGCATGCTGGAAATAAGCAGCTCTCTGAAGAGTATCGAATCATAAAGCGCCCGATCATTATGAATGCATTAGGTAAAGGTGCGGCGCCTATTGAGCATGGGAATCTGGTATCCATTTCCAGTTCACTGCCATCAGAAGGTAAAACATTTACCGCATTGAATCTAGCCTTGAGTATCTCTACAGAACTCGATTCGACCGTGCTCCTTATTGATGGCGATGTTTTACGTTACTCCTTGAGTAAACTGCTCGGTATAGAGAATGAAAAAGGTCTGATCGATGTCCTTGAAGATAAAAACTGTACCGTGGGTGATGTCATACTCGAAACTCAGATTCCCAAGCTGAAGATAATAGCTGCAGGAAAACGTTCGGAAAAATCGACTGAATTACTTGCCAGTAAGGAGATGGAAGAGTTACTCAATGAGGTGGCGGTCAGGTACCAAGACCGAATCATCATTTTTGACTCTCCTCCACTGCTTTCAACCAGCGAGTCAATTGTACTGAATCAACACATGGGTCAGGTACTGGTTGTTGTGGAAGCCGGTGGAACACCAGTGGATGCGATAAAGGATACACTGAGCCGCTTGGACAGCGACAAGGCGATCGGCCTGGTACTGAACAAGAGCAGGGAAAGCCGTGGCGATAACTACTACGGTACCTATTATTAACGGCACCATCTAAAAGGGAAGCACCTAATCTGATTAAATTGCCGTCCCCCCTCAGCTCTCCTGTCTATACAGGTATGCCAACACCGTTGGCAGAGAAGTGGACCGTTTCTCACGCTAAACAATGATCAACTCAGTCCAGCGACCGATTCGATTTGCCTGCTCAATTACAAAAACATAAGTTGTGTTCACTGCTGTTTAAGCGCAAAAGTCCTTACAAATTTAACCGAAAAATGTGAAAAATTTCCCAAATATTACATTAATTTTACTATGGTTTTAGTTGGGTTTTGTTGCTTGTGGTGCCTAAGCAACGAATTGTTTTGCTCCCATCTAAGGTTAGATAACTTACTGTTATTTAAGTGATAATAATATAGTTCACGGGGCTCGTGTCTATTTGAGTGCAGCATGATATGGGCGGGAATGGAGACATTTGGCTATTCTTGTGAATCAACCCATTAGGCTGGATAATGGAGCGCGCTTAACAGCGTACTATTACGACCTAAATTTGGCTGAGTAAAAAAAAGATGAAAATAGGCCTATTGAAAGAATCAGCGGTGGGGGAAAAGCGTGTCGCTCTCTCACCGGATATTGTCAAGAAACTGAGTAATAAAGGTTTCTCTATCAAGGTTACCGCCGGCGCGGGTGAAAACGCTGATTTCACTGATGATCAGTATCGGGATGCCGGGGCTGAGATTGTCTCGCCTGCAGAGGTATTGAAGGCCGATATTCTGGTGCGGGTACGTAAACCTTCAGCAAGCGAGGCCGATGAGCTACCCGAAGGTTCGTTATTGATTGCGCATATCGAATCCTGTGAGCTTGATGAGACCCTGAACACGCTCCTGGCCAAGCAGGTCATCTATCTCGCCATGGAGAGAATCCCCAGAATCTCAAGGGCCCAGGCAATGGACGCCCTCTCTTCCCAAAGTAATATCGCGGGTTATCGATCGGTCATCGAAGCAGCGCTCCACTACGGGCGTTTCTTACCCCTGATGATGACCTCGGCAGGTTCGGCCAAACCGGCGAGATTGGTGGTTTTGGGCGCCGGGGTTGCCGGCCTGCAGGCGATTGCAACCGCGAGACGTCTGGGGGCCGATGTGCTTGCCTATGACGTACGTCCGGAAACCAAGGAGCAGATCGAATCCCTGGGGGCCAAAGCCATAGAACTCGATATCGGTGAGAGTGGATCCGGTGAGGGAGGCTATGCAAAAGAGCTTTCCCAAGAGGCCAAGGCGAAACAGCAGCAAGCCCTTGCTGATGAGTTGAGCAAGGCGCATATCATTATCACTACCGCATTGATTCCCTGCCGTCCCGCGCCCGTGTTGGTTACCGAGGAGGTGATTAAAAACATGCGTGACGGTTCTGTAGTGATCGATCTGGCAGCGGCGACAGGTGGCAATTGTCCCTTGACCGAGGCCGACAAGGTGGTTGTAAAGCATGGTGTGACCATTGTCGGTCATACCAATTATCCCTCCATGGTGGCTTCTGATGCGAGTGCCTTCTATGGTGGAAATATCATGAACCTGCTGAATATCATGGTGGAGAAGGGTGAAGACGGCCTGTTGCTGAAGGATCTTGAAGAAGATGAGATCACCCAGGCTATGCGTCTGAGATCCGGGTCTTAAGTCAGCTCCATGTCACAAAAACAACCTATACGAGAGTGATCCCATGCCTGACACACTGGTTGCATTATACGTTTTCGTTCTTGCCTGTTTTATCGGTTACTGGGTGATATGGGGGGTAACCCCCTCGTTGCATACGCCTTTGGTTGCCCTGACCAATGCCATATCAGGCATTATCATCGTTGGTGCCCTGTTGGTGACCGGTCTGGAGACAGCGGGCACTGCCGCAGAGATTTTCGGTTTTGTAGCGGTATTGTTGGCTTCTATCAACGTTTTCGGCGGGTTCCTGGTAACCAACCGGATGTTGGCCATGTTCAAGAAAAAAGATAAGTGAGTGCCTGACCGATGGAGATTTCAGCAAATACCCAAGCGATTGCCTATCTGATATCAGCAATCCTATTCATATTCGCCCTCAAGGGCCTTACCCATCCGGCTTCGGCCCGCCGCGGCAATTATCTCGGCATGGCTGGTATGGCCATCGCCATCCTCGCCACCCTGTTCGGTAACGAAGTACAGTCATACGGTTTCATCATCGTCGGTGTGGTGGTTGGTGCAGTGATCGGTACGGTCCTCGCCGCACGGGTGCAGATGACTGCAATGCCGCAACTGGTGGCGGCTCTGCATAGCTTCGTCGGTATGGCGGCGGTGTTGGTGGCTATCGGCACCTATCTCAATCATGATGCCGCGGGCACCCTCGATCCAGTCATGCTGGGTGAGTTATCGGCAGGTATCATTATCGGTGCGATTACCTTTTCCGGTTCGGTGGTAGCCTTCGCCAAGCTACAGGGATTGGTCAGTGGAGCGCCGGTTAAATTCAAGGGACAACATGCCCTGAATGCGGTTATCGCCATCGTCACGGTGTTGCTGGGGGTTCACTTCGGTATGACAGGGAGTATGACTTCCCTGGTGCTGATAACCCTGCTGGCATTCGTACTGGGCTTTACCCTGATTATTCCCATCGGTGGTGCGGATATGCCGGTTATCATCTCCATGCTCAACAGCTACTCGGGCTGGGCGGCGGCAGCGACCGGTTTTACCCTGGGTAATCTGCTGCTGATCATCGTGGGCGCCTTGGTCGGTTTTTCCGGTGCCATTCTCTCGTTTATCATGTGCCGGGCCATGAATCGTTCCATTATCAATGTGGTATTCGGTGGTTTTGGCAGTGAGTCGGACGGCGCTCCCAGTGCCGCCGGGGTGGCTGCGGAGAAGGGGGTCAAATCTGCCTCGGTGGACGATGCCATCTACTGGATGGAAGATGCCAGCAAGGTCATTATCGTACCGGGTTACGGTATGGCGGTGGCCCAGGCACAGCATGCCTTGAAGGAGATGATGGAGGAGCTTGAAGCACGGGATGTGACAGTCAAATTCGCCATTCATCCAGTTGCCGGGCGTATGCCGGGACATATGAATGTACTGCTGGCCGAGGCGGATATTCCTTATGACCATGTGATAGAGATGGATGAAATCAATTCTGAGTTTCCAACTGCCGATGTGACACTTGTGGTTGGGGCCAATGACGTGGTCAATCCGGCGGCCAAATCAGACTCCTCCAGCCCGATCTACGGTATGCCCATTCTGGAAGCCGCGAAATCGAGACAGGTCTATTTTCTTAAGCGCTCGATGAATCCAGGTTACTCGGGTGTTGATAATCTGCTTTTTTATCAGGACAACACCTCTCTCATCTTCGGTGATGCCAAGGATACGATCGAGGGTATGGTGACTACGCTCAAGGGTGGAGGGCATTGATTCTTCCCTTATAAAGCGTATGCCGATTAGTTATCCAATCCACTTCTAAAATGGTGCGGCAAGCCGCACCCTACATGTAATCGAAGCCTAGGGTGCGGCTTGCCGCACCGGAACCAGATTGTTTAGCCGTGATTGGTGGGGCCTGCCCCACCGAAACCTGGCTCTTAATCGGTGTGGTATATTGTTGGGTGATTGCAGAACCAAGTACGATTCATATACAAGCATTGAACCCCCCTAAATTGTCACCGTGAGCGCGACTCTCAAAGATTTCCCCGATCCGCAAGAGATCAAGCAGTGCATGCTGCGGGATCGGCGCCGCCTGTTTCGACAACTGCGCAATCTGAGAAAGAACCAAGCCAGGGGTGGTGACTATTCAGCAGGGCTGGTAAAGCTCTGGCACTCGATCCGGGATTCTCAGCAATGCCTTAAGCTGCGGTGCGAGAATCTGCCGCAAATCTCTTATCCCGATGTGTTGCCTATCAGTCAACGAGTGGATGAGATAAAGGCACTGATTCAGGATAACCAGGTGGTTGTGCTGTGTGGTGAAACCGGATCGGGTAAATCGACGCAACTGCCCAAGATCTGTCTCGATCTCGGCCTGGGACAGTCGGGATACATCGGTCATACCCAGCCGCGACGGGTTGCGGCCAGGACCCTTGCAACACGGGTGGCGAGTGAACTGGGATCTACCACCGGACAGGCGGTGGGCTATAAGGTGCGCTTCAACGACCGTGTCGGGCCGCATAGCTATATCAAGCTGATGACCGATGGGATACTGCTTGCAGAGATCCAGCAGGACCCCTATCTGAATCAATACGACACCTTGATCATCGACGAGGCCCATGAGCGTAGTCTGAATATCGACTTCCTGTTGGGTTACCTGAAACAGCTGAGGGTCAAGCGTTCCGATCTGAAACTGATCATCACTTCGGCCACCATAGATCCGCAACGCTTTTCCGAATATTTCAATGCCGCACCCATCGTGGAGGTGTCGGGTCGTACCTATCCGGTGGAAACGCGCTATCGACCACCGCTGGAGGGGGCTGAGAACGAGCGGGATGATCCTTTGCAACAGGCCATAGTGGATGCGGTGGATGAGCTGTCGCTGATCGATCGAGGCGACATCCTGGTCTTTCTCAGCGGCGAGCGTGAGATACGTGAGACGGCGGAGAACCTGCGTAAACACAAACTCCCCGCCACGGAAGTGCTGCCGCTCTATGCGCGGCTCAGTATCGAGGAGCAGAACCGGGTGTTCAAGTCCCACTCGAGCCGGCGCATCGTATTGGCCACCAATGTGGCTGAAACCTCCCTCACCGTACCGGGCATACGCTATGTCATCGATACGGGATATGCGCGCATCAGCCGCTACAGTCACCGTAGCAAGGTACAGCGCCTGCCCGTGGAACGGATCGCCCAAGCCTCGGCGGATCAACGCAAGGGCCGTTGCGGCCGGCTCGCGGCCGGGGTCTGTATCCGCCTCTTCACGGAAGAGGATTTCGAGGCGCGCAGACCCTTTACCGAACCTGAGATACAGCGCACCAATCTGGCCTCCGTGATCCTGCAGATGAAACTGCTCGGATTGGGAGAGATCAGTCACTTCCCCTTCATCGATCCCCCGGATCACCGCCTCATCAAGGATGGGTACAGAATCCTGGAAGAGATTGGCGCGGTTGCGGTTGACCATAAGGTGACCCGTCTAGGACAGCAATTGGCCAGGCTACCCGTGGATCCGCGCATCGGCAGGATGCTCCTGTCAGCGGCCCATGGCCACTGTTTAAGAGAGGTGATGGTGATCGCCGCCGCCCTGAGTGTGCAGGACCCGCGGGATCGCCCGGTGGAGAAGCAGCAGTTGGCGGACGAGGCCCACGCTAAATTTCGCCATGAGCAGTCCGATTTCCTGAGTTATCTGTCGCTCTGGGAGGAAGTTGAGGAGCAGCGAAAACACCTCTCGAAAAACAAATTTCACCGCTGGTGCAAGCGTCAGTTCCTCTCCTGGAACCGGGTACAGGAGTGGCACGACATTCATCGCCAATTACGCGCCCAGTTGCATGAGATGGGCTTACGCGAGAATAGTGCCGAGGCGGGTTATGAGGAGATCCATCGAGCCCTTTTGAGTGGGCTGTTGAGTCATATCGGGCTAAAGAGTAACAGTCACGACTATCTGGGGGCGAGGAACACCCGCTTTTTTATCTATCCCGGCTCTGGGCTCTACAAAAAACAGCCTAAGTGGGTGATGGCGGCGGAGTTGGTGGAGACCAGTAAACTCTATGCGCGAACCTTGGCAGTGATCCAGCCCGAGTGGGTTGAGAGAGCTGCGGGACATCTGGTAAAGCGAAACTACTCGGAGCCCCATTGGGAAAAGAAGCGTGGCCAGGTGGCGGGGTATGAGAAAGTCACCCTGTTCGGTATCACCCTGATACCCCGTCGCAAGATCAACTTCTCCCCCATCGATCCGGTGGTCGCCAGGGAGATCTTCATCCGCTCGGCCCTGGTGGATGGTGACTTCCATACCCGGGCACCCTTCTGGCGCCATAATCAGGAGTTGATCGAAGCCGTTCACGACCAGGAAGCCAAGTCGAGACGGCGGGATATCCTGGTGGATGAGGAGCGTATCTATAGCTTCTACGATCAGCGCATACCTGAAGATATTTCGACAGCCCCGGGATTCGAAAAGTGGTTGCGGCAACTATCCAAGCAGCAGCCGAAACTCCTGTATATGGATGAATCCGACCTGATCAGGGACGCATCACAACGGGTCTCCGGCGAACAGTTTCCGGATCACCTGGATATCAATGGTATGCGGTTACCCCTGGAGTATGAGTTCGAACCAGGCAGCGCAAAGGATGGTCTTACCCTGATCGTTCCCCAGGATGTACTGAATCAGATCACCGAGGCGCGTCTGCAATGGTTGGTGCCAGGCTTGTTGCGAGAACGGGTAATCTCTTTGATCCGGGGATTACCCAAAACCCTAAGACGTTCATTCGTCCCGGTTCCCGATTTCGCAGACGCCTGTCTCGCAGACCTGCCGAGTAGCGAAAGGCCCTTGATACAGGTGCTGGGGGAGCGATTGAAACAACTCAGTGGCGTCCATATCCCTGAGCATGCCTGGAGCGAAGCCGATATCCCCACTCACTTGCGCATGCGGGTGCGGGTGGTCGATCAAGGGGGTGCCACCCTGGAGCAGGGGCGGGATCTGGCTGGTATGAAACGCCGCCATGCAGGCCAGCCACAGGCTGAGCATCGACATCTCGATTCCCCCGGTTTTGAACGTAGTGGAGTGCGGGATTGGGACTTCGGTGAGCTGCCGAAACAGATGGGTGTCGAGCAGGGAGGGATTGCACTCCAGGGCTATCCCGCCCTGGTGGATGAAGAGGAGAGTGTAGCGATTCGTCTACTTGATGCCGAGAGCAGTGCCTTGCGTGCCCACAAAGCGGGTGTACGACGATTACTTATGCTCAAGATGCCCAAGGAGATACGTTATCTGCGCAAGAATCTCAACCAACTCGACCGTATGCGTCTGCTCTATGCCAAGGTGCCACAGGGCGATGCAGAGCAACCGGGTGTGGTTCAGCAGGATCTTGAAGATGAATTGGTAGCCTTTATCGTCGATCGCACATTCCTCAATCAACTCCCGGAGATTCGTGACCAGGAGGGCTTTGCGAAACGACTGCACAGCAAGCGGGGGATGCTGATGGAAGAGGCGAACAGGAGCTGTCAACAGCTGTTGCAGATTCTGCAGCTGAGCCATCAAACCAGACAAGCGATAGCTGCCGTCACCCAGGTGAATTGGATGAGTTCTGTACTGGATATGCAGCATCAGCTGGAGCGCCTGGTCTATCGGGGATTTCTACAGCAGGTGCCGGACGCACGGCTGAATGACTATCCCAGATATCTGCAGGGTATAGTGAAACGGGTTGAAAAGTTGCCCCATGCTGCAGCTAGGGACCAACAGCGGATGCGAGAGATGGCGGAACTGCAGCAGCGATGGGAACAGTGGGACAGGCAATATCGGCAGAGTGGCCGGATTGATGAACGTATAGAGGAGCTGCGCTGGGGACTGGAGGAGTTGCGGATCTCCCTTTTCTCCCAGGAGTTGGGGACTGCTTATCCCGTCTCCATCAAACGGTTGCAGAAGCGGATCGAAGCGATGGGGCTATGATCAAGGCGAGTTGCGCCTGCCCAGCTGGGACATCAGGCTGATCCATCCAGTGTCATCAAGCTGTCATGGGAGGTTGTTAGAGTTGTCGGCGTAGGAATGATCTCAGGGAATGCCTATACCGGTTAATTGAATAGAGGCGGACTCAACATGGGGTCACTCCGTTTTTCCAGTCTATTGCCTCGATGATAGAGGCCTTAAAGGTGGGTAAACCCCACCTTTTTTTCATTCCAGCCATAAAAATTCCAGACCAACAGCATCAATATCCTGAATATCCCGGTCAGTCCAGGCCATATTCACTGTGCTGCATACGGGGTAACTTTTGCTGTATTGAAACACCGGTAGTTTAACCTGGTCTTGGTGTTAATCAGACGCTATGTTATTGTTCCCAAATAATAATTATTCATGTGGAGGAGATCATGGCTGGATGTTACTGTGGATCCGGTGTCGCCTATGAGAGCTGTTGCGGGCCAATCCATGAGGGCAGGGTAAAGGCAGAGACAGCCGAGCAGTTGATGCGGGCGCGTTACAGTGCTTTCGGTGCCAACCAGGCGGAGTTCTTACATCAATCCCTGCACCCGGATCATCGGCATGATCACGATGTTCAAGCCACCAGGCGTTGGGCGGAAAATTCCCAGTGGCTGGGGCTGCAAATTGTCAAGGTGCAAGGGGGAGGGGAGAGCGACGAAGAGGGCAGTGTCGAGTTCATCGCCACCTATAAAGAGCAGGGAATGGTGAGGCCGCATCATGAAATCAGCCGATTTCTCAAACATGATGGAGCCTGGTATTTTGTCGATGGCCAGCTCGTGGCGCCAAAAACCGAGAAACGGGATCAGCCGAAAGTCGGGCGCAATGAACCCTGCCCCTGTGGCAGTGGCAAGAAATATAAGAAATGCTGTGGTGCCTGAACCGGAGAATCATTTGATTTCAAGTTTCTTCGATTTTTGCCGACAATTGCCTTAGGGCCTGTTAACAGGCCCTAGTTGAATCGATATGGACCGGGATTACGTGATATCAAGATCTATCAGCGCTAAACGCATTTTCAAACAGCTACTCCTGCTGGGAGTCTGTGTGTGCCTGCCTTTGTCCGCGATGGCTGAGATATACAAATATCGGGGAGCGAATGGCAGCATCCATTTCACCGATAAACCGATGAAGGGTAACTACCGCCTATTGTGGCGTAGTGGGAAGAAAAAGCGTAACAGTCATAACAACTACAGTTTGGCAAGGATGCGAAAAAACAAGGCCAGGTTGACGCCGGTAATCGATAATGTCGCCGAACAGTTCCATCTCCACCCGGGTTTACTGCATGCAGTGGTGATGGTCGAGTCGGCCTACGATCCGAAAGCGATTTCCAAGAAGGGTGCGCGCGGATTGATGCAGTTGATGCCGGCCACCGCCAATCGTTATGGTGTAACCGATTCCTATGACCCAACCCAGAATCTTCATGGCGGTGCTCAATATCTGAAAGATCTTTTGTTGTTATTCGAGTTCGATATCAAGCTCGCACTGGCAGCCTACAACGCAGGTGAAAATGCGGTAGCCAAATACGGCAACAAGATCCCACCTTATCCGGAAACACAAAACTATGTGAAAAAGGTGCTTAACGAGTTCGAGCGCAACCGTTTGGCGATGGTTAACTAATTCCTTCTCGCCTTTCTAAAACCCTAAGCAGGCCCTAGTGGGAATGCCAATCAAGAATCAGCTCATCGATAATCAATACATTCTCAGCATCGATATCAATGATGTGAAATCCGCTCCAAAAACTATCGGGTTGGGAGGCTTCGGTACACCATACCGCTTCCGCAGCGAATGCGATATTATCTTGACCATTCTTCGGATTTGGAAGAATCAGATTGAGTTGATAGACAGAGCCTGTAACCATCGGTTCATCGCTCAATAACATCAGTCCTTCAGCACTGATGTTGACCACCCGGCCGATTTGACTGCCAGTTATTTGATCTGCAATGATCAGTACTTCGTTAGCTACTTTACGTGGAGAATGACGTTGTTCTTGCATGTAATCATTTCCTATGTCCTTAACGGACCTCTTTACCCTCGTTTTCCTCATCATCTTCGATGAGTTCGCTAGCTATATCATCAGTGGTTTTCAAGGAGCGTTGGAGCATACGTCTGATAGCATGCAATGTTCTCTCGACAAACGGATCACTGCTGTCTTCTAGAATGGTTGATTCACCTTTAAGAATCTCTTGCGCTAATGTTCTTAGTGGTTTGATAGCGGTTTGAACACCGGCTCTGTCAACGAACATACACGAAGCAGTCAAGGGACTTAACCAGGATAATTTAACCTTTTGTGATTCTCCACTCTGAGCATCCCTGATTTCGAACCAGGTGCCGAACTTGATCTTGCGCAATTTTTCCATCATTGCTTCTTCATCTTCAGGAATATCCTCTTCCTCGGCCTCTTCTTTAGGCGATTCGATGGTGACTGGCTTGCTGGGCTCCGCATCCACAACAGTCTTGTCGGTTATGGGTACCACCGTTTCCGAGGTTTGGACAGATTTTATCGCTTGTTCGGTTGCTATGGATGCGGTTTCGGCATTGCTCAGCAGGCCAAACAGGGTCTGGCTCTTCTCCTGGTGAAATCCGCCCAGGGAGGCCAAGCCCTCCTCAATGGATTTCCTTAAATCTGGCAGAGTCCGCTCTAACTCTTCCCGTTCGCTCTGGTCTTTGGGTTCAAAGGTCCAGGCAATCTCATCTGCGATACGCAACGCCTCTTTCCAGTCGTCGCTCATTTCACCATCCGGATGGCGCAACAGGACAAATACAAGTTTGTCTACCCAGGTCTTCTCCAGGAAATCCTTGGCTGGTTGAGGAAGGTTTTCGCTGAACGAGCGTGCTCTCATCTCCTGGGAGGCACGCTGTCTGGCAATATTCAGCTTCTCTCTGCCTTTGATGGAATCCTGTGCACGCTTTTCGAGGATGTCAGACTTGCGCCTGAATTCATCCATACGTTTCTTGAATGCCTCCAGAAGTGTAGTAAACAGACCGACATTATCCGAAAATTCCTTCAGTACCCGGTCGATGACATTCTGCATGTCGGGGTAGATGCCCCGCTTGAGATTGCGCTCGTCTATCCAGTGGCTGCCAGCTTCAACCAGGGAATCGAGCAGTTGCCTTGCCTCATGATTGCTATCGGTGAGCAGCTTGCGGTCGATAATGGCGACCTTGAGGTAGGGGGTATGCAGATGACTGATCAGGGCCTTGGCTACCGCCGGGAGCACAGGATCATTCAACATGTATTCGAACAGCATGCCCACCAGGTCGATGGTATCCTCATCCGCCGCTTCAAGGCGGTCCGCGCCAACCTCGGAATAGAGCTTGTGGCGCTCTTCGGCAAGGGTGTGCTTGACCCGGATAAGGAATTGCTCATCGATCTCGATGTTGGAAATTGCGGCACCGGGTGCGTTGACATCCGGAATCATGTCAGAGCGCTGAGCCGGTTGGATATTACTCAGGGCGGAAACCAGATTCTCCTGGGTGGCGGGTGGTGCGCTTCCAAGCTGGCGGCCGGCCGCTTTTGCTGCGGCTTCCTTAGCGGCAACCTTCTCTGGCGAGGTGCGTCGCCGGCTGGCCATCATATCCAGAATCGAGCCGAACAGCTCCTCACCCAACTCTTCCTGAGTCTGTTCCTGCTGCAGCTCGGAATGATCCTCGTCCTCAGCATCTGTCCTGCCTTTTGCATCCGGTGACTTCTGGATCGCCGGGCGTAAGTGGGGTAGAACACCAGCCTCCTTCAGGCTGTTGTTAAAGTCGTCATAGATCGAACCCAACTGCTTCAGCACATATTTATCGAACAGGGCGAGGATGATCACCTTGATCCGCGCTTCCAGACCCAATGCGTCGATTGCTTCGCTGAATGCATTGGCCAGATGGTGGGGGCCGGAAGGGATCTGTTTATGTTTAACGCTACGTCCACCACTCACCACGCTCAGGCGCTGACCCAGTGCATAGAGCTGGGAACGATGGTGCCCCACCGTGCGGCTGATCATGTTTTCCAGGGCGGTGGAGACATCCATCGATTCGTGATCGACGAGTTCCAGTTCCGTGTCTTCTTCGGAAAAACTATCTATCTCGGGTTGGTCTTTCCAGAACTTGTCGAAGCCCTCACTGAGCAATTCGCGAAATTCATGCTCCACCAGTCCATGTCTGTTGCGGATCATCGCCATCGCTTCGAAAAAGCGATTTTGTATCTCGTTGGTTTCGGCCTTTTGGGCAAAGCTGGTCAGCGCTTTATCCGAGTTGTTGAAAAGCTCGGTGAGGAGGGCGTTTATATAGACGATTACAGTGTCCTTACAGCGATCCAGCACCGGCTGAAACTGACTCTGATATTTGTTTCTTCTGTCCTGTATTGACACGTTTAAAGGATCCTTCAGTGAATCAGTGGCGATATCCAAATAGAGGTGATATGGCTAAAACTTGATTTTTCTGAGTATGTTGCAAGAGTGATAAGTAAAGAGTAGCACGAAGAATGCCTAAGATGAACAATCAGATGTGTGACTTATGGTAATGATTACAAGGTTTTTTATCATAGCTTGGATTCCTGGCGCACACTCTTTTTGAACATATCTCAAACGTAGACACCATCTCAATCATCTCCAATGATTTTATCACTGCTTTCTGTGGGTGAGAGCAGAAGCTCTCCCTGACCGACGCTATTGGCGAATACCATGCGATAGGTGGTACCGTCATCCTGGGTATGGGCGGCACGAAGTTTTTTAACCTTTTCCTTGGCTGGCCTGTACTTCTCCTCATCCTCGAGATATTCCAGGCTGTTATCAGCAGATACTTTGAAAATGTAAAACGGCATGTTTACTACTCCGTCGATGTGGGGGGCAGGTCAAGATTTCCAGAAAAATGTCGATAACAATAGATGTATACCATAGCTGTTTCTGGATACAAGCCCGCATACTAGCTGAGATTGATGCTGAATAATACGTCAATAACCTTTGTATATCAGTGATTTAAATCTTAACGACTAGGGACATTGAAGGTAGCCCTGAGGTAAGAGTCATGACTCCTCAACAACTTGTGATCGAGATTGAAAGCCTGGTTTCCCTGCCTGACGTCTGTGTCAAGGTGAACCGGCTGATCGATGCACCAAACTACTCGGCTGCAACCCTGGGCGATATTATTTCCCAAGATACCGACCTGTCAGCCCGCCTGTTGCGGCTGGTTAATAGTGCTTTTTTCAACGTAAAGGCACCGGTGGAGACCATATCGAGGGCCATCACAGTGGTAGGTACCAGCGAGTTGCGCAATCTGGTGATGGCAACCACGGCGGCACGGATTTTTACCGGTATCCCCGGAGATCTGGTGGATATGGCCGAATTTTGGCGTTACTCGATTACAACTGGTGTGGTCGCGGGTGAATTGGCCAAACGGTGTAACGTCCTGCACAGCGAGCGGCTGTTCGTGATGGGGATATTGCACGATATCGGTCGACTTGCGATCTATCTGAAAATGCCTCAAGAGGCGCGAGATATCCTGTTGATTACCGGCGGCGACGATACCCTGTTGCCGGATGCGGAAAATGATGTCCTTGGTTTTAACCATATGGATGTGGGTGAGGCCTTGTTAAGGAAATGGAAGCTGCCTGAGAGCATCATATCCGTGGTTGCATACCATCATCTGCCGGCGGCCGCAAAGATTCATCAATTGGAGACCTCCCTGCTTTTTCTCGCTACCACATTGGCCAGTGCCGATCTGAGCGGTATCGAGTTGGATGAAACCATCGACCTGGTGGATCCTGTTGTCTGGAAAATGACCGGATTGGATGCTGCACAACTAGAGTCCGTCATGGAACTGACACCACACAAGGTCATGGAGATCATGGATGTGGTGTTGGGACCGAAAGTCAGGCCGCTACAAAGCCAGCCACATTAACGATTTTCCACTGCCCATCTGTGATCAGTCAGGTGCTATGCCCAGGGTGATGCGCTGTTTCATGATTGAGACTCAGTGATTGAGTCCCAAACAGGTTAGAATACGGCCTCATGTTGAGGCTCTACCAATCAAATCACCTCGAATCCCTCGCCGCGCGCCTGGCTACGCAACTCGCCCAACCGGCGGCTGAGCCGCTCCGCCAGGAGCAGGTCATCGTGCAACACCCGGGCATGGCGCGTTGGCTCTCACTACAGATCGCCAGCCATCTGGGTATTTGTGCCAACCTGACCTTTCCTTTGCCGGCGGCATTCATCTGGCAGCTGTTCCACACCCTGTTACCGGAGGTTCCGGAGTGTGATCGCTATCAGCCACAGCGACTGGCATGGCGTATCTATTGCCTGTTAGAGGCCCTTGATGGGGGAGAAATAGATCAATCGGTCAGCAACTACCTGGCAGGCGCGGATGATGTCAAGGGTTTTCAGTTGGCGCAGCAGCTGGCCACACTCTTCGACAGATATCTGATCTACCGGCCAGACTGGATTGTCAAGTGGCAGCGGAGAGAGTCCGCTACCGAGGGCGACAGTTGGCAGGCCAGTCTATGGCGTCATCTGGTCGCGGAGGATGCAATCCATTGGGTGAGCCTGCAGCTACAGTTGGGTCAGATAGGGAAAGCCTCATTCAAGGAGACCCTGCCCCCAAGGATTTTCATTTTCGGTGTACCGACCCTATCCCCCGGTTACCTGGAGATCATTCGACACATCGCATCGCTGATCGATGTGCATCTTTTTCTGCTCAATCCCTGTGAGGCCCACTGGGCAGATATCGTCTCACCCACCGAACAGGCGCGGCTGGCCCTGCGCTCGCGAGAAGAGGAGCTCTATCTGGAAGTCGGTAATCCACTGCTCGCCACAATGGGCCGGCAGGGGCGGGACTTCTTCGCCACAATCAACGAGATGAATCCGGGTGGGGAAGAGCTGTACCAGCCACGGCAGGGTGATCTGCTGTTACATCAGTTGCAGGATCAAATATTGACCTTGAGTGAACCGCAACCGGTTACTTCCTCAGACAGCTCCATTAGCCTGCATCGCTGCCACAGCCCGATGCGCGAGGTGGAGGTGCTCTACGATCAACTGCTGGCGGCATTGGATGAAGTGCCGGGTCTGACAGCCTCGGATATCCTGGTGATGGCGCCGGATATCGATTGCTATGCGCCGCTGATCAAGGCCCACTTCTCATCCCCCGGCAGTCGTCCGAAGTTACCTTTCAGGATCAGTGGCGCCGGTCTGTTGCAGGGCAATCCCCTGGCAACGGCGCTGCTTGAGATAGTTCAACTGGCGGAGTCCCGCTACCCGGTCGGCGGCCTGCTCAACCTACTGGAATATCCGGCCATCCGTCGCCGTTTCGGATTGGATGAAGCAGGGATCGAACAGGTCACCCGGTGGTTGACCCAGGCGGCTGTCCATTGGGGGCGGGATGGGGACAGCAAGCGTTCCCTCGGACTGCCGCCCGACCCGGGTAATACCTGGCGGGAGGGGTTGTGGCAACTGGTACTGGGTTATGCGATGCCGGGAGATGCCGAACAGCTTTGGCATCGACACTATCCCCTGGATGCGGTGGAGGGTTCGGAGAGTCAATGGCTGGGTGGGATGTTGGCCTTCTGTGATGCGCTTTTCGCGCTCCAGGATGAGCTCTCGATCAGTCGTTCACCCCAGGCATGGATGAGGTTACTGATCGGTCTTACCGAGCAATTCTTCGCTGCCGACGAGGAGAGCGAGTCACTGCTCGAATCGGTCAGAGAGACGATTCACGCATTGGTCCAGGAGATGCAACAGGGGGGAATCCAGCAGGAGCTGGCTTTCGCACCGATTCGCTATCGCCTACAGGAGATGTTCAGCCAAGCAGTCGAGCGGGGCTTTCTCGGCGGCGGTGTCAATTGCTGCGCCCTCGCTCCCATGCGAAGTCTTCCGTTTCGTGTGATTGCCCTGATCGGTATGAATGACCAAGCCTTTCCCCGCCAGCAGCCGGAGCTGGGATTCGATCTGATGGGTAATGAGTTTCGTGCCGGGGACCGATCGCGACGCGCGGATGATCGCTACCTCTTCCTGGAGACCATAATCTCAGCGCGTGATCGTCTTATAATCAGCTATGTGGGCCGCAACCAGCGCGACAACAGTCTGCTCCCACCCTCTGTGGTGGTGGATGAGTTACGCGACACGTTGCAGCAGATGGTTGACGAGTCTGGCATGCAGCAGATCACCTTCGACCATCCCCTGCAGCCCTTCGCCCAGGACTATTTTATTGCTGACAGCGCTCTTTTCAGTTATTCGGAAGAGATGCGCGAGGCTGCACTGTGGGTCGGTCGCGGCAATCGTGATGACCTTCCTCTGGTGCCAGCCCCCCTGGCCGATACCGATGATGAAAAGCAGATCGATCTGCAGCGGTTACTCCACTTCTTCACCAATCCGCTACGGGGGTTTGCCGAGAACCGCTTGAATCTGGATATCAACCAGGCAGACCAGTTACCTGAGGAGCGGGAACAGTTCTCCATTGATTATTTCGACCAGATGGGACTGGAACATGAGCTGGTGGAGGCCTTGCTGGCTGAGCAGACCCCTGAGGACCTTTATCAGCGATTACGTGCGCGTGGACGCCTGCCCCACGGGAAGGTGGGTGAGCAGATATTCAGACAGATGCAGATGCGGGCCACGGCAATGGCTGAGCGTGTTCACTCCCTCGATAAGGGCGATTCACTGCAACCCCTGGAGGTTGATCTCCTTTTCGGTGAACAGCATCTGGTTGGCCATTTGCACGCTGTCAATCAGGGAGGGCTGCTGGTCTATAGCACGGATCGCCTCTACCCCTACCAGATGCTCAGGCATTGGATTCGGCATCTATTGTTGAATGCTCTCAACCCTCCCGACATCAAGCCGCTGACACGGCTGCTCGAGGGGGAGAGGAGCGGTCAATTCAGGCCGGCCGAGAGGGCCATGGATCACCTGGAGATCCTGTTGCAACGCTATCGCCAGGGGCTGCATCTACCCCTGACGTTCTTTCCCGCAACGGCATGGATCTACCAGGAGAAGCTGCAGCAGGGTGATGAGGAGAAGGCCCGCAAGGGGGCGCAACAGCGTTGGTTTGGCAATCGGTTTCAAACCGGTGATGTGGAAAAACCCTACCATCGCCTGCTGTTACCGGACCGGCCTGCCCTGGACGAGACTTTTTTTGCCACCAGTAGTGAGATCCTGCAACCCCTCATGGAACATCTGGAGTGGCACGGATGAGCATGCAGATCGAATCGGTTGCCCTGGAGGGCTTCAATCTGGTGGAGGCGAGTGCCGGTACCGGCAAGACCCACACCTTGACCGGTCTCTATCTGCGCTTGCTGCTGGAACAGGACTATGGCCCGGAACGGATCCTGGTGGTGACCTACACCAAGGCGGCAACGGCGGAACTGAAAACACGCATCCGCCAGCGGCTGATCGAGGCCCGGTCGCTGTTTAGCGGCGCTGAATGCAAAGACCCCCTGCTGCAGGCCATCCATGACAAGATAGAGGCTAGGGAGCGGGCACGCAGGCGCCTCGACCTTGCCATCGCCAGCTTCGACCGGGCGGCGATCTATACCATCCACGGGTTTTGCCAACGGGTATTGACCGAGCAGGCGTTTGAGACCGGGCAGGGGTTTAACACCGACCTGGTGCCGGACCAGGCCGATCGGCTGCTGCAGATTGCGGACGATTTCTGGCGACGCGAGATCAACCGGCTGCCCGATCAGCTGCTTCAGGCCCTGCGCAACGTGATCGATAGTCCCGAAACATTGCTCTATCGCCTGGGTCCCGCACTGGGCAAGCCCT
This sequence comes from gamma proteobacterium symbiont of Ctena orbiculata, assembly GCA_003094555.1. Classification (GTDB taxonomy): domain Bacteria; phylum Pseudomonadota; class Gammaproteobacteria; order Chromatiales; family Chromatiaceae; genus Thiodiazotropha. The sequence continues at coordinate 72,988 of NATW01000119.1, read as the reverse complement.
ATCTGGGGGTCAGGGCAAGTGATTGGCCCGAAGGCTTGCAGGCACTGGAACAGCAAGCCCTTGAGCTGCGGACCGAAGTCAATACAATGTGGCAGGATCAACGCAATCGTATCCTCGCCCTGCTGGGCGACAGCCAGGTGATGAAGGGGAATGTCTACCGCCAGGTCTGGGTGGAGGGCTGGGGTGCGAAAATGGATCAATGGCTGCTGGGGACGCCCTATGCAAGGCCCTTCGACAAGGCCGAGCGGTTTACACCGGAGAGTATCGAGGCGGCGGTGAAACCAGGCCAGGATGCCCCTCAACACCCCTTCTTTGCCCTTTTTTCCCGTTATCTTGTCAGCATAGAACAGTGCGCCGACGCCTTCGACAAGGTACTGGTGGCCTGGCAGAAGTCATTCCATGACTATCTTCTGGTTGAATTGCCGCGACGTCAGGCCGAGGCGGGTGAGTGGTCCTATGACGACCTGTTGCTGCAACTGCACGCCGCCTTGCAGGCGCAGAGTGGTGACCACTTGGCGGGCCTGTTGCGCAGCCGCTATGCCGCTGCCCTGGTGGACGAGTTTCAGGACACCGATCCGGTACAGTATCAGATCCTCAGTCAAATCTACCGCGACAGCCGGCAACCGGTGTTTCTGGTGGGGGATCCAAAACAGGCGATCTACAGTTTCCGCGGCGCCGATCTGTTCGCCTATCTGCGCGCCAGGGAGGAGACAGGCGCGACCCACCATACCCTGGACATCAACTGGCGCTCCACGCCCGGATTGGTACAGGCGGTGAATACCCTGTTCGGCCAATCCCAGCGGCCATTCTTCGAGCCGCGCATCGGTTTCGAAGCGGTCGTGGCGGCGGATCGGGAGCTGCCCCCATTGAAGATCAAGCACGGTAACCAGGCACCATTCCAGATCTGGCAGCTCGGCTTCGACCAACAGACGGGGATCGAAGTGATCCGCCAGTCGGTAGCGGATGCCACCGCCGCTGAGATCGCCCGCCTGTTGACCTTGTCTGCCCAGGATCGGGCGCATATCGGAGAGAGACCCCTGTGCGGCGGTGATATCGCCGTTTTGGTGCGTACCCATGATCAGGCCTCACGCATTGCACACGCCTTGCGAGTGTATGGCATACCCGCGGTTCACGGCAGTCAGCAGAGTGTCTACTGGAGTCATGAGGCAGAGCAGCTGCAACGCTTGCTGATCGCCCTGCTGGAGCCCCACCGGGGGCAGCTGGTTCGAGCCGCGCTGGCAACATCCATGTTGGGTTGGGACGGCGCCACCATCGATGAGTTGAACCGGGACGATGGGTTGCAAAACAGGATGTTCAACCGTTTCTTCCACTATCACCGTGCCTGGCGCGACAAGGGTTTCATGGCCATGATCAGGGCCCTCTCCATTGATATGGGCATACAGAACCGACTCCTCGAGTTCAGGGACGGAGAGCGCCGCCTGACCAACTTCTACCATCTCCTGGAACTGCTGCATCAACATGACACCACTGCGCATGCCGGCATGGAGGGGTTGGTGAAGTGGTTTGCCCGCCAGTGTCAGTCTCCATCCCAGGACGATGAGCGCCTGCTGCGTTTGGAGAGCGATGGGGAGTTGGTGAAGATCGACACCCTGCACCATAGCAAGGGATTGGAATATGGCATCGTCTTCTGTCCCTTTGTCTGGGATGAGGGTGAGGCAAGGGCCGACGACAGACCCTTTCTCTTCCACGATCCGGAGGATGACTATGCCGCGGTGCTGGAACTGGGATCGGATGCCTTTTATGCCAACCAGGCCTATTTCCGAGAGGAGGTGTTCGCGGAAAACCTGCGTTTGCTGTATGTGGCCCTGACCCGTCCCCGCTATCGCTGCTATCTGCCCTGGGGATGGTTGAAGCAGAGCCGGCCCTCGGCCTTCGCCTGGTTATTGCACACAACCAATCAAGCTGATTGCGCCCACTCCCTGGCGCATTGGCAGCAACAGCTCAAGAGGTTCACTGCCGAGCAAGATGTGCAGCAGTTACAGGCCTTGGCCGCAGCCAGCCAGGGAAGCATCCATATCTCAGCCTTGCCCCAGCCGGGAGAGGCGGCACAACTCTGCCTGTCCCCGCCGCCGGAATTGTTGCCGCCGAGACGTTTTTCCGCATCCATCATCTCGCGGCGCAGTGTGGCCAGTTTCTCCTCCCTGGTGGCGGGGCAGCATGAAGACAGACCCGATTACGATGCCCCGGCAGCGATCCTCAACCAGCCGCATGATACCCGTCAGGGATTAAACGTACATGGCTTCCCCCGCGGCTCGAGGCCCGGCAGCTGCCTGCATGGGATCCTGGAGGAGCTGGACTTCACCCAGACCGGGGGGGAGACGGTGGAGGCCCTGGTGGAGGAGAAGCTGCTGCTGCATGCCATCGACAGCCGTTGGACGAGTGTGGTGGTGGCGTGGTTGAGAGAGGTCGTGGAGACACCCATCAATGCCGCAGGCTTGACCCTGAGTCGGATTGGATCGGAGCAACGCTTGAATGAGATGGAGTTCTATTTCCCGGCCCGATCCCTGCAGCCGAAGGCGATCGCGGCACTGGCGCAACAGCACCGTTTCTCCAATGTCGATGGACTGATCGACGGCCTGGGCAAACTCCACGCCACTGTGGTGGATGGTTATATCAAGGGCTATATCGATCTGATCTTCGAGGTGGATGGTTGTTTTTATCTGGCTGACTACAAATCGAACTGGCTGGGCAAGGATTACAGCGACTACCATTCCCGGGCCTTGATGGCGGCGATGATCGAGCACCACTATCCCCTGCAGTACCTGCTCTACACCCTGGCCTTGCATCGTTATCTGAAGCTGCGTCTTCCCGAGTATGAGTATGAGCGCCATTTTGGAGGTGTCTACTACCTGTTTCTGCGTGGTATGCAACCCCGTAGCGGGGCGCGTCTGGGCGTGGTGGCTGAACGGCCCTCAGTCGATTTCATAGAGGCCCTGGACCAGTTGATCGAGGCGCACAGCGATGAGTCGTCCTGATACCCTGTTACGCGCGCTGCACCGGCACAAGCTGCTCAACAATCTTGATCTGCATCTTGCCGAATATCTGCTGTCAGAGGCCGCGGTCCCATCACAATCCCTCGCACTGGCGATCGCACTCACCAGCCGGGCCACCGGCGACGGGCATGTCTGTCTCGATCTGAACGAAGTTGCAGGGAACACGCTGTTCGATGATCCGGAGATAAGGATGCAGGCCCCTGGATTGGCGGAGTGGAAGGCCGAGCTGCATCAAAGCGGCATCATCGGTCAACCCGGTGCATGGCAGCCCCTGATTCTCGACACCCGGAACCGGCTCTATCTGCATCGTTACTGGGACTATGAGCAGCGTCTGGGGCATTCCCTGCTGCAACGTGCCAGTAGTGTCGCGCATGAGGTTGACCGGGAGGGGGCCAAGCAGGCCTTAGGGAGGCTGTTTCCTGACAGTCAGTCGGGTATTGATTGGCAGAAGCTCGCCGTTGCCACAGCCATCCTTCGCCCCCTCACCATCATTTCCGGTGGACCGGGTACCGGTAAGACCACCACTGTACTTCGCCTGCTGGCCCTGTTGCGCCAACTGCCAGGTGGCGAGGCGTTGCGCATCGCCCTGGCTGCGCCCACAGGCATGGCCGCGGCCCGCTTGCAGCAGGCGATCCAGCAGGCCAAGGTCTCGGTTCCCCTCTCACAACAGCAGTTGGCGTCGATACCGGAACAGGCATCGACCCTTCATCGACTGCTGGGCATGCATCGATCCGGCACCGGTTTTCGCCACCATCGGGAAAATCCCCTGCTGCTGGATGTGGTGATCGTGGATGAGGCATCCATGGTGGACGTGGCACTGATGACCAAACTGCTGCAGGCCCTGCCTGACACTGCGCGCCTGGTGCTGCTGGGAGATCGGGATCAACTGGCCTCGGTGGAGGCGGGGTCGGTGATGGGCGATCTGTGTGCCGGGTGCGATGGGCCGGATGATGACTTCGCAGGACAACTCAGGGAGATCACCATGCAGCCGGTGAGGGTCGGGGAGGCGTCTACCAGTGAGCTGAGAAACAGTGTTATCGAGCTGAAACAGAGTTTTCGCTTCGATCCCGAGAGCCGCTTGGGACAGCTGGCCAAGGCGGTCAATGGAGGTGACGCGCCAGGGGCGCGTCAGCTGCTACAGCATGGTGGTGATGAAGTAGGCCGGATAGAGCCCGGGACTGATGTGACCACCCTGGTTGCAACTCATTTTGCCAGGCTGTTTCAGGCGGTCAGGGCGGGGGCGCCTGTGCACGCCCTGTTCGCCCTGCTGTATGAATTCCGCCTGCTCTGTGTGCTGCGCGAGGGTCCGTTCGGCGTCAATGCATTGAACAGCGCCATCACCCGGGAACTGATCAGGAGCGGGCATATCGAGGATCACAACGATTGGTATCCGGGGCGGCCGGTGATGCTGTCGCGCAATGACTATCAGCTCAATCTCTATAATGGTGAGACAGGCATAGTCCTGCCCCATCCTGAACAGAAGCATGAGTTGGGCGTGGCCTTTCAGGGCAGTGATGGTCAGACCCGATGGATCTCACCCGCCAGGTTGCCCCATTGCGAGACGGTATACGCGGTAACGGTACACAAGAGTCAGGGATCGGAGTTTCAGGCGGTCGCACTGCAGCTACCGGATCAGTGGAATCCGGTGTTGTGTCGCGAACTGGTCTATACCGCGATCACCCGCTCGAAGCAGCGCTTCACCCTGGTCGGTGAGGATGGGATCTTCGAAGCGGCGATCGCCCACCCCATGCAACGTAGAAGTGGGCTGCCCGATCTGCTTGCCGGCAAACCCGGATAGTGTGCCACTTGCGGCTTTGGCGCGGAGGGAAGTATGCCAATCCTTGGAAAGCAGATATTTTACTGAGCACATAAAAAATTAATGGGGTTGGATAATTCCTCGTTGTGGTAGTGTATTGCCTGTTTGAAATATGCTCGGCACGAAGCATCTCAAATATTATTAATAAAAACAGTTGGTTATTAGGTTTTTCCAAATTCCCTCATGAGCTTTTCTGCAGAAGCGGATGAGATAACTGACTCACTAGTAAAGGCTTAGGGCAGGCTTGGTACTCTCTGACTGGGCCGGTCACACTGATTAAGCGATCAACGAAGGAGACGAAACGTCATGATCAACCCAGTCGGTTCCGCGGAACTACAACCTTTGTTTGTCTACGATCCCGATACCCATCACAAACTCACCCATGAGGCTGAATCCCTGCCGTCGGTGGTGATCAGCTCTCAGGCCGCCGGCAACGCGGTGATGATGGGGGCGGGGTATTTCAGTCCGTTGAAAGGTTACATGACCGTAGCCGATGCCATGGGTGCCGCGGAAAAGATGACCCTGACGGACGGCAGCTTCTTCCCGGTGCCTGTGCTCTGTCTGCTGGAGAGTACCGATGCCATTGGTGATGCCAAACGGATCGCCCTCAGGGATCCGAATGTGGAGGGTAATCCGGTATTGGCGGTGATGGACATCCAGGCCATCGAAGCGGTGAGCGACGAGCAGATGGCGATCATGACCGACAAGGTCTATCGCACCGACGACAGCGAGCATCCAGGCGTGGCGGCATTCAACGGCCAGGGAAAGATCGCCGTCTCCGGTCCTATCCAGGTACTCAATTTCTCCTATTTCCAGAGCGATTTTCCCGATACCTTCCGTACCGCGGTGGAGATTCGCAACGAGATTCAGGAGCATGGCTGGAAAAAGATCGTCGCCTTCCAGACCCGTAACCCGATGCATCTGGCCCATGAGGAGCTCTGCCACATGGCGATGGATCGACTCGGCTGCGACGGCCTTGTGATCCACATGCTGCTGGGTAAGCTGAAGCCGGGTGATATCCCCGCACCGGTCCGTGATGCGGCGATCCGCAAGATGGTGGAGCTCTACTTCCCACCCAACAGCGCCATGGTCACCGGTTACGGATTCGACATGCTCTATGCCGGACCCCGTGAGGCGGTACTGCATGCCTATTTCCGCCAGAACATGGGGGCCACCCATTTCATCATCGGTCGCGACCATGCCGGTGTGGGTGACTACTACGGCGCCTTCGACGCCCAGACCATCTTCGAGGATGAGGTGCCTGCCGGCGCCCTGGAGATCGAGATCTTCAAGGCCGACCACACCGCCTGGTCGAAGAAGCTGGATAAGGTAGTGATGATGTGCGAAGCCCCGGATCACGAGAAAGAGGACTTCGTCCTCCTCTCCGGCACCAAGGTGCGGGAGATGCTGGGGCAGGGTATAGCTCCACCCAAGGAGTTTTCACGCCCAGAAGTGGCGCAGATCCTGATCGACTATTACCAGTCAATCTAATAACGCATCGGGATCGAGAGAAAGGCCCGCCATTGGCGGGCTTTTTTTTTGCCGGTTGTCTATCACCCTCAAGTGGTCCACGGGCATTTTGTGGAGAACCCTATTGACATGTAAATAATAATCATTATCATTCGCATTAAATCCATGTAACAGAGGTATTGCGAATGAGCCCATCCCCATCGGACCGACCGCCAAGCCCAAGGAAACAGGAGTCGCCCTGCGAAACGCCACGTTTAAACAGTGTCGAACTGTTTCGGGGACGAAGCCGGTTAGTGATCATGCATCAAGGTGGCGAGTATCTGCTGCAGATTACACGTCAAGGTAAGTTGATACTGACCAAGTAACAGATATTTTTTAACCCCACACTCCTACTAACGGGTAAGCCAGCCATCCGCCAGCCAATCCAGTTCATCCTTTTCACTCAGAGGTTATGTAAAGATGAAAATGGTATTGTCTTTGATTATCGGTATCGCTCTGGTATCCCCCATTCAGGCCGCCCCAAACGAAAAAGCCGTACTGGCCCACTATGCAGACCTGGCCCATGCCATGTACCAGGACGCCTTGATCACCGCCAAGGTACTGCGGACAAGTGTCAATGAGTTGGTCTCCGAGCCCAATGAGGCCAACCTCGCTGCTGCCAAGGAGGCATGGAAGAACGCTCGCATCCCTTATCAGCAGACTGAAGCCTACCGTTTCGGCAACCCCATCGTTGATGACTGGGAGGGCAGGGTCAACGCATGGCCGCTGGATGAGGGCCTGATCGATTATGTCGCCGCCAGCTACGGTGACGAGTCCGACGAGAATCCCTACTACACCGCGAATATCATTGCCCATAAGCGGATCAAGGTGGGGGGCAGGGAGATCGATGCCACTAAGATCACCAAGCAGCTGCTGGCTGAGACCCTGCATGAGTTGGATGAGATCGAGGCCAACGTGGCCACCGGTTACCATGCCATCGAATTTCTGCTTTGGGGTCAGGACCTGAATGGCAACGGTCCCGGTGCAGGGACACGCCCCGCGAGTGATTTCGATAGCGCCAACTGCACATCGGGCAACTGCCAACGTCGAGCCGCCTATCTATCTGCCACAACCGAGCTGTTGATTGATGAGTTGAGTTGGATGACTGCCCAGTGGGCACCGGGTGGCGAGGCACGCAGCGCGCTCTCCAGGGGTAACCCCCTTAAGGGTATAGGCACCATCCTCACTGGCATGGGCAGCCTGTCCTATGGTGAGCTGGCAGGCGAACGCATGAAGCTGGGTGTGATGCTGCATGATCCGGAGGAGGAGCATGACTGTTTCAGCGACAACACCCATTGGTCCCACTACTACGATGCCCTGGGCGTGAAAAATGTCTACACCGGGAGCTATACCCGCATCGATGGCAGCAGGATCAGCGGACCAAGCATGTCAGACCTGGTGGCTGCTAAAAATCCATCCATCGATACAGCGCTACGGGATCAGTTGGATCATACCCTGACCAGGATGCAGGCCCTGGTGGACAGTGCCGAGAAGGACGGGGTCGCCTACGATCAGCTTATCGCTGAGGGCAACAAGGCGGGCAACGCCAAGGTATTGGCTGCGGTCGATGCACTGGTTGCCCAGACCAAGGGGATAGAGAGAGCGGTTGCCGTACTCGATCTGACGCCGATTGCCTTCGAGGGATCCGACAGCCTGGATGCACCGAACAAGGTGTTTGAGTAGTCATCCATACCGCCCCTGTCGGCGATCTGTCAGCCAGGCCAATAGTGAAACCCAGCCAATACATGCTTGTTGCTCTAACGCTGCTGATCTATGCGGTTGCTGCTGCCGGCGGTGCGTATCTGACCAGACCAACCACGGACTTTTCCAAGCCGGAAGTCGATGAGATCTATCCCGGTGGCGCCGCCACCCATTCCATGGCGGCGGATAAGCGGGCCTTCTCACATCCCTCGGCCAACATGAGTGTTGAGCGACGGCTCGACTTCACCCTGGGCAAGGCGATGTTTAAACGTCTATGGGTCTCCGCACCCACCGCCACCCAGGCGGCCGACGGACTTGGCCCCCTGTTCAATGCGCGTGCCTGCCTGCACTGTCACAAGGGCAACGGCCGGGGACGCCCCCTGGAAGATGATGGTGGCAGCGCCAACTCCTTTGTGCTGCGTTTGAGCGTCCCACCCCGGGATGAACACCAGCAAGCACAACTGAACAAGCATATGGTCAGTACTATTCCGGAACCCACTTACGGTAGTCAGCTGCAGAATTTCGCCGTCAGGGGACTCGCTGCAGAGGGTCAGGTGAGAATCGACTATGAAGAGATCGAAGTCGCCCTGGCCGATAACGAAAAGGTATGGTTGCGTAAACCTAGCTACACCATTAGGGATCTGGGTTACGGCGCCATGCAGCCCGATACCATGATCTCTCCACGTATCGCGCCGCAGATGATCGGCCTGGGTCTGCTGGAAGCCATAAAGGTGTCGGATCTCGAGGCCAATGCCGATCCCGATGATCGGGATGGTGATGGCATCTCCGGCAGGCTGAACCGGGTCTGGAGTTTCCACTACAGCAGGGTGGTACCGGGTCGTTTTGGCTGGAAGGCCGGCACCGCAACCGTGGATGAGCAGTCCCAGAGCGCTTTTTTCACAGATATTGGTATCTCTGTCCCTTTGCACCGGGATGCATCTGGTGACTGTACTCAACGTCAGCCGGCATGCCAGGAGGTGCCCAACGGCAATTCGGCCCAGTATGAAAACCTCGAAACCCCTTCTCAGACCACCGCTTGGACGGCCCTCTATAGCCGTAATCTGGCCGTCCCCAAACGGCGTGCAGCGGGAGCACCGGAGGTGCTCAGGGGCAAGCAGCTCTTCTACGAGACTGGCTGCATCGACTGTCACAAGCCGAAATACATCACTGCAGAAGAGACCATCGATCCGGAACATGCCGGTCAGCTGATATGGCCCTATACCGACCTGTTGCTGCATGACATGGGTGATGGGTTGGCGGACAGGCGTCCGGAAGGGGAGGCCGGCGGGCGCGAATGGCGTACCGCACCGCTCTGGGGTATAGGCCTGAGTGCAAGTGTGAACGGTAACCGCTATTTCCTCCATGACGGTCGTGCGCGGACAGTGTTGGAGGCGATCCTCTGGCATGGCGGCGAGGCACAGGCCTCCCGTGACAGAGTGGCGGCGATGAGCCGTTTGCAGCGTGCCGAACTGATTCGATTTATTCAATCCCTATAGAGACTGGGCATGTACCGAAATAGTTTTATTACACCCGTACTCCTCACAGGCGTATTGCTGGGATTGCTATTGAGCAGTAACAGCAGGGGTGCCGATACGGGTTGGCAGGCGGCCAACCGGATAATCCTGGATCAACATCTGCTGCCCCGTTATGAACGTCTGGCCGAGAGTGGCAGGATGCTTTCGCGACGGGCTACCCGGTTCTGCAAGGCACCGGATTTGAAAGCGTTGGAGCAACTGCGTGCGGCCTACCATGCAGCCATGGATGACTGGATGGGCATCCAGCACATGCGTTTCGGCCCGGTGGAGATGTATCTGCGCTACAACCGTTACCAGTTGTGGCCGGACAAACACGGCACTGGCGCCAAACAGTTACGCCAGCTGTTGGCTAAACAGGATAGGGAAATATTGTTGCCGGATCGTTTTCCCCATATCAGTGTGGCGGTACAGGGTTTCACCAGCCTGGAGCGCCTGCTGTTTCCCGCCGAGTTGCAGCTGGCTGAGTTTACATCCGGCGATACAGCCAGCTATCCCTGCGAGTTGGTTATGGCCATTGCCCGGAATATCGCACACATGTCATCCGGCGTAGTCAAGGATTGGCTGCCGGGCGATGTGGCATATGCTGATCTGGTACTGGGTGCGGAGCAGGGCAATGACTATTTTGAAAGCAGCGAAGAGGTGAGCAGCCGCCTGCTCAACAATCTCCATACTCAGTTGCAGGCTATCGTCGACAACAAGCTGCTGCGCCCCATGAAGGGTTACAGGCTACGCCGTGCCGAGTCATGGCGCAGCCGTCGTTCATTGCGCAACATCCGGCTGAACCTAAAGGCCAGCGAGGAGTTGTATCGGGTCGGTTTCTCAGCGGCGGTGGCGGACAGGGTGCTGGATGCTGAAATTCGTAGTGGATTCAACAAGGCCTTACTCAGTGCGGAAAAGATCGAGCTGCCGCTCTATGAAATAGAAAAAGGCTCGCAAGACCAAGCCAGACTGCAGCAGTTGCTTGATGACAGTCGTGCCCTCAAACGTCTGATCGCCACCCGGCTGCCCAGGGCGTTGGGTCTATCCCTTGGCTTCAACAGCCTGGATGGTGATTGAGTAAATGCAGCTGCAACTTTATTTTTTTTATATTGAGGTGTCAGCGTGAAACGGCGTCGATTTCTGCAACTCACCAGCGGTCTTACCCTGCTCCCGATATTACCGGTTGTTGCCACCGGGTCGGGGCAGGCAAGTTATCTGAGTGCCCACGCCGATGGGGACGGCAACCACTATATCAGTGGCTTCAATGAGTACGGCTTGCAGCAGTTCAGGCTTGGCTTACCGGGTCGGGGTCATGCCATGGCCCTATCCCCGGACAGGCGGCAAGCCGTGGCAGTGGCGCGTCGTCCTGGCCAATACCTGCTTGTCATCGAGCTGAACACCGGCCGGTTGAGATACAGACTGGAGAGTCGAACAGAGCGGCACTTTTACGGCCATGGCCTGTTCTCCCCGGATGGTCGCTGGTTCTATACAACGGAGAACGATTTCGCCAACGGCAAGGGCGTGATCGGGGTACGGGATGTACAGCAGGGGTACCGGCAGGTGGATGAGTATCCGTCCTATGGCATCGGCCCCCATGAGCTGGGCATGCTGTCGGATGGTGTAACCCTGGTGGTGGCCAACGGCGGTATCCGGACCCACCCGGATAGCGGGCGCGCCAAGCTCAACCTCGCGGATATGCAGCCATCATTGACCTACATCGACTCCCATAGCGGAGCGTTGTTAGAGCAGTGGTTTCTCGCCGATGGGCTGCACAAGAACAGTATCCGCCACCTGGCGATTACCCCGGATGACCAGGTCTGCTGCGTGATGCAGTACCAGGGCAGGCGTACCCGGCAACCGCCATTGATCGGCATGCACAGACGTGGCGAAGCGATCCGCCTCCTGCATGCCCCGGCATCTGTACAAAGGCGCATGCGTAACTATTGCGGCAGTGTCTGTATCGATAGTTCGGGGGTAGTGTTTGCCGTCTCTTCTCCACGGGGCGGCCTGGTGACTTTCTGGAGTGTGGATAGGGGAGGCTACCTGGGACAAGTGGATGTGACAGACGGCTGCGGTATCGCCGCAGGCACTGAGCCCGGTCAATTTATTCTTAGCAGCGGACTGGGTGGCGTGTATCGATACCGGATCGGTGAAGAGGAGTTGCATCCGCTGCCGTTGATCAAGGCAGGGGAGTCTCGCTGGGACAATCATATGCTGCGAATCTGACGGATTCATTTTGATATTCGACGTTTCATTGGGAGAACAACGGTGCGATTAGGGTTACTGGCAACATCAATAGTTACATTGGCGGGCGTCATGGTGACCCTGCCATCGATGGCCGCATTCGATAGTGTTGAGGCCTTGGGTCAGGCGCTCTTTTTCGACAAGAGCCTGTCCAAAAACCGCACCCAGGCCTGCGCCACCTGCCACTCGCCGGAGAGCGGATTTGCCGATGGTCGCGACAATGGTGTGGGGGGCGCGGTATCCCTGGGTGACGATGGCAAATCCTTGGGCGATCGGAATGCGCCCACTGCTGCCTATGCCGCTTTCAGCCCAGGCTTTCAGCTGAATGAAGCGGGTAAGTATGTGGGCGGTCAGTTTCATGACGGACGTGAGATGGACCTGGCAGGGCAGGCGGGTGGACCACCCACCAATCCCATCGAGATGGGCATGCCCGGCAAGGCCGCCGTAGTGGAGCGACTGATGGAGAACAGCGCCTACACCACTGCCTTTGAGCGGTTTTACGGCAAGCATATCTTCAATGACGCTGAGCGGGCCTATGCCGCCATGGCGGAGAGTATTGCCGCGTTTGAGAAGACCGCGCTGTTTGCCCCCTTCGACTCAAAATATGACCGTTATCTGCGTGGCGAGTACGAACTCACCCTCCAGGAGGACCTGGGGATGACCCTGTTTTTCTCCCAGCAGTTCAGCAACTGCAATCTCTGCCATCAGCTCAAACAGTTACCCGGCAGCGAGGGCGAGACATTTTCCAACTACGAATATCACAACATCGGTGTACCGGTGAATCGGGTCGTTCGAAAGCTGAACGGTGTTGCTGAAGACCATATCGATCACGGGCTGCTGGAGAATCCCCAGGTCGATGATCCAAACCAGGATGGCAAGTTCAAGGTGCCGACGCTGCGCAATGTGGCGGTGACCGGGCCGTATATGCATAACGGCGTGTTTCGGGATCTGCGTACCGTTGTGGCGTTCTACAACAAGTACAACAGCCGTAGCGCGAAACGCCAGATCAATCCGGAGAGCGGCAAACAGTGGGGAGCCCCGGAGGTGAATGAAAACATCTCGCTAAAGGAACTGGAGACCGGTCCCGCGCTGGACAACAAGCGCATCGATGCGCTGGTGGCCTTCATGAAGATCCTTACTGATAAACGTTATGAACGTTTACTCGAATGAGGATTTGTATTTAGGCTGTGAATCAGCATAAATCGCCACATATTGGATTCAAATGTTTTTTTAAGGTAACCCGACATGTTCTATAAACTAAAGAATACTATGGGTATCCCCTACTATTCATCTTCAGGGCCTACCCAGAACAACGGATTGTGGGCCACCTCCCAGAGATGGCCATCGAGATCCTTGAAGTAGCCGCTGTAGCCTCCCCAGAACACCTTCTGGGGCTTCTTGACCAAGGTTGCGCCTGCCGACACCGCCTGAGCAACCACCTCATCGACTTCTTTTTCAGAATCGACATTGTGGGCCAGCGTAAAGCCTGCGAACCCTGTGCCTTCTGGAGGAACCTTTGCATCTTCCGCCAATGCTTCACGCCCGTAGAGACCAAGCCACGTGCCATTGAGAGTGAAAAACGCCACTTCGGGCGGCGATTCCATGCGCGGGAAACTTAACCCTTTTTCGTAAAATTCAATCGCTGCTCCCAGATCGCGAACAACGAGTGTGATCATGCTAATTCTTGGCTTCATGGTTTGATAAATCCTTTATTGTCGTGTTTCAGCCACGCGATCTTTGCGTCATTATTTTTATCTCCTATTGCGCATAATGCCCGAATATGGGACTGCATAGCGTAAGCAAAGCAGCCCCAGCCAGCACCTTTTATTGGTGACATAACTCTCTTGTTAGACGATAAATTTCTCAAGCTTAAATTTTTCAATATTTTGCTGTCGCCAATGATTTAAAAGAGAATTTATATTGTCGTGACGAGACTCTGGAACTGCCAAATCGGCCATGGCCGCATGATATTTTGCATAATGTTCGTTCTGTAATGCCTCTTTTTGTTTTTCAATCTCATCTACATCAATATACTCTTTGCACGCAGCAAGTATCACTTTATCTGACTCGATTCCCTCACTCAGCAAATCACTACAAATCCACCATGCGGGGTTACGTTTCCCGGCATATGCGAATGCTACTGCGATTTCTAGAGATTTAGTTGTGGCATCGTGATTATTTGCAAAATATTCAAAAACATATTCTGCGACTGAGCTTACGGTTGCAAACCAAGGTTCAATGATTTTATCGTAGGCGTCACTAACGCTGATAATGGCCTTTTTTGCCTCATCGGATTCTGATCCGCGCCATTCAGATTCATCTCCATTATCTGAGTTATTAGAAAGTCTGTGGCCAACGCGATACGAGCTAATGTTTAATAATGGATATGCGATAAGGTTTTTTTGGTAATGCACATAAAAAGTTTTGCTACCGTATTGGCTGAGTTGAAAGCTAATTTGATCCACAAACGGGCCTTTAACTCGCAATAGTTCCTTAGACTTATATAGCTGAAAGCCATCTTCTCCAGTCTTTGGTAGCAGGATCTCTTTAATATATTGCTTCAGATGGTCTGGTTTAGTGGGCATAATCGTCTATCGTTGCGCTCATGGGCTTGGTGTACTTGGCGGCTTATTTTGCCAGCGAAGCGATTGCAAAAAAGGTGACAAGTGTACCAAATCCTATGGAGTGTCTTTTTATATCAGTATTTTCGATACTCATACTTCTTAAGATTAATATTCACTTCATCACCATTGGCATTAAAGACAATGGCATTGTAATGCAGCCAAGGCTCATCCACATTCCACAGTTTGAAAAATTCTCTATAACTTTGGGTCAGTTTTTTTCCTGGATTAGCATCATTGAGGTAAACAACTTTCTTTTTTTCATTGAAACCTGTGACTACCCTATAATGTCCTCTAGTTCCCTTTCCTTTCCAATATTGGTGAACAATAACTGGTATACCGTTTGATAAATACTCTTTAACAATACCCCAAATTCTTTTCTTTTGTTTCTCTGCATATTTGTAGTCAGTTGATATGCTTTTAAACTTGTGATTATTAGTTGTAGACAACTGCTTTAAAAAATCACGCATTGTACTTGTACCCGTACCTGGATAAAGCTTCCAGTTAATTGCCTTGCTTTGTAATATTTTAGATTTTTTTACTCTTTTTACGTTTGGATTAAACAACAAGATATTGTAAGCAATATCATACTGGTCGTAATCTGTTATACCCCAATATCGAAATACCATTTCTATCGTTGCTGGGCCACATAAAGCACGACCTTGCTTAACAACGGGAACATCCAGCTTAACAACTTCATCGGCCGTGGCGTTAACTAGTACCGGAAAAATCAACAAAATTATGAGAAAAACTTGCTTCAAGGACTCCCCCTTTTTTGATATAACGTTACCTTCGGCGGAGGCTGCTCGCAGCTTTTTGATCTGCTCTTGCTCTCGCTCGTAAATATCCGGTTGTTGTTCCGCTGTATCCTGCTCACGATGGCGTTGCAGCATACGTCGCACCGCGCGATCGATCTGACGGCTGATGGTAATGCCCTTGGAATAGGCAAGAATGATGATCTTTAACAGCGGTTTGGGATCATAGGCAGGCCGGCCTGTGCTGTCGTTTTGATACTGTTGGTCAAATGCGCTTATATCAAGCTCGTTATCGATCAGGTAGGAGAGGGAGTATTCGAAACTGCCCGGCAGGATTTGTTTCTCATAGGACACGGGCAGCATTTTCATCTGATCGTAGTTGTAATCCTTATAACGTGCCATCGTCCTTTCTCCATGCACCGTTATTGTCTATGAGATTTTATCGAATTATGGGGTTTTTCGACAGCCTCAACGTTTCGGCTCAGGCGCGCGGGTTTTGCGTCGCCTGCAGCCGTTTGTTATGTCCTTGTGGGCTGAATTAGAAAGGGATGTCATCATCGAAATCATTTGCGGCCGGTGCGCCTTTCTTTAGGGAAAACATACCTTCATTAGCTTCAATCCATTCCCATCCTTGTTGAGTGAGCCGTGCCGCGGGATATGGTTCGCCTTGATGCTCATCGAACTCTTCCGTTGTTTCTATAAAACCCTTTTTGAGCAAACGGCGAAATCCGAGACCAAAACCAAGTGATGTGAAACCCACCCTTTCTATATCGTGCTTAAGCGAATAAAAACTTGTAGTGCTATCAGGGAACACGGCATCTCCGGCCAGAGTGGCTAACACTGCTAACTCCGGTTGACTTAAACCTTCCCGAGGCGCGATTGGGTCGCTCTCCGCTAGCTCCCGCAAACGCTCACCCTTTTTCATTAGAGCCTGAATTCGCTGTTTTATTTGTTCTTTTAGCTGTTCAAAATCTCGCGAGGATTCCGATTTATAGCCAACTACTGTTCGATGCTGTATGTCGAATGGGTATCGGACATCTTTGCGTTCGTCGGAACAAACCATAATCACTGCTTTTCCAGCAGCGAAAGCGTAACCAAGTTCGTACCAAACATTTGGGTTATCCGTTGTGATATCAGCCAGGCAAATAGCGGCATCCCGAATGCCTTCCTCAATTGCCTCGATCGGTATCTCGACATCGGGATCTTGATCCACCCTATAAGCCTTAAGCCCCGCCTCTTCAATTGCTGGCTGAAAAGTATCTTCGAAACGCTTATCGAACTTACCGCGATCGAAAGGCTGTATTACAAAGCAGGTTGACATCACTCGATCCTTAGATATTGGGCATAACAGTCGAATTAAAAGGACAATGCCCTTTTAATACATATTATCGGGATGTCCTTACTAATTTATTAAAACCTTCTCTCCAAGCCCTAAGTATAAGATATCCCTAATAATATTAATATATCAATTACAACGCTGTTGATTAAAAAGGACATCGTCCTTTTTATTTTCTTAAAAGGGCCGGGCGCACTGGAGAAGAATGGGTACTAAAGGTGACCTGGCTGTACTTATCTTATCGGCAAAATAACCAACTGCGTTTATTAATTATCCATAGCTCGTTATTACTTATTTATTCAATCCTTTCAAGGCAGATTCATACCTATTGATGATAGCGGCCACAGGTTCTATCTGATGGATCCCCGCAACACTTTTGCCTGCCTGCCAGAACTCCGTTTCACCCTTTTCGTCCAGGGAGGATTTACGTAGTTGAAAGGCGGAACGCAGGGTGTAGAACATACGCATCCAGTGTTTGGTTTTACTTCCCTTTAACATCCAGCGGGCGAACGCACCGGCCTTGGTGCCGATTTTTTCGATGTAGGGGGTTTTGATGATGGAGACAGGTACCCCGGTTATTTTGTTACTGAGTACGACATCGCTCTCCATGGCATTCACCACCGCCTGTTTGTAGGGCATGGCTGCGCTGCACTCCTCGGTGGCAATGAAGCGGGTACCCAGCTGGCAGCCCGTATAGCCTTGTTTGATCGCTTCAGCAAATTGCTGCTCGGCGCCGATGCCTCCCGCGCAGATGAGGGGAACATTGAGGTCGCCAAGTTCATCCAGCAGCTGCAGCTGGGTCAGGGCGCCGGCATGTCCGCCGGCCCGGTTGTTGACGGCTATCAGGCCGTCGACGCCACCGTCGAGTCCCTTCAATGCCCATTTGCGTTCGGTGACATCGTGATAGACGATGCCGTCATAGGCCTTGACCCGATCCACCACCCAGCGGGGATTGCCCAGGGATGTGATAAAGAACCGTACTCCCTCGTCCAATGCGATGGAAACCCACTTCTCCATCCGCTCATGATACTTTTTGGAGGATTTCTCGATCAGGGCATTCATGCCGATGGGTTTGTCGGTGAGGCTTTTTATTAACCTGATTCCTTCGCGAAAGTCGTGGCCATGGACAAAGGTCATGGAGACCGGCTGGACAATGCCGATGCCACCGGCTTCGGAAGCGGCGGCTACCAGTTCGGGATTGGAGCAGGGGTACATGGGTCCGCAGATGATGGGCACCCGAATCCCGGTATGTTGGGTGAATGGGGTCTCCAGGGGTGTGTCACCGCTCACGACATCTCCCTTGGACTCAACAGCCAATGGGCGGTGACAGTTGCGACGCTGTCACCCTCATAGTCCCAGATAGTGGCCTGGGCTTGCAGGGTTGTGGCTTCGCTGATCACATCCGGCACCTGGGCCTCACCCACCGCGGTCAGGTTGCCACGCGCCTTCTTGATATAGTCGATTTCGAGACGGGTCACGATACCTTTGGTGGATGTGGGCAGGGCGGCAACCACTGCCAGGCCACTTGCCAACTCACCCACATTTGCCAGTGCAATGGCGTGGATGGAATTGAGATGGTTGCGCAATCCCCGTCTGTCTTGCAGGGTAACGGTGGCCCGGCCGGGGGAGATCTCTTCGATCAGGGGGTGGATGGAGCCGGTATAGGGCACCATGCGGCCGAACAGTATGCTGTAGATGCGTCGGCCTAGGGCGCTATTGCCAAAGCGTCGCCAAAGAGAGACGACGCGTTCTTCGGGGGTTGTGCCTGGACTGTTCATTGTCTCGCTGTTCATGCCGCTCACTCCTCTGACGAGCCTGTTCAACTTCCATTGATCGGAGAGGGCGTTGAACGCTACGAACACCGTCTACGTTAGATTGGTCTTGGTTGTTTATTCAACGCTGTGGCAACTTTATTATTTTCAACATCTTTCGAACAGGCCAGCGGCTCCCATCCCGGTACCGATACACATGGTCACCATGCCGTAGCGCTGATTGGTGCGGCGAAGTCCATGCAGCAGGGTAGCGGTACGAATGGCTCCTGTCGCACCCAGGGGATGCCCCAGGGCAATGGCGCCGCCGAGGGGATTGACCTTCTCCTGATCCATATTCAACTCCCGCATCACCGCAAGGGCCTGGGCTGCGAAGGCCTCGTTGAGCTCGATCCAGTCCACCTCATTGAGTTTGACGCCAGTCTGTTTCTCCAGTCTGGGTATCGCCTCCTTGGGGCCTATGCCCATGATCTCTGCCGGCACCCCGGCGACGCTGTAGCCCACAAAGCGTGCCAGGGGTTCGAGATTCAGGGCGCGCATTTTAGTCTCGCTCATCACCACCACGGCCCCGGCGCCGTCACTCATCTGGGAGCTGTTACCGGCGGTGACACTGCCCTTTGCGGCGAATACCGGGCGTAACCTGGCCAGACCTTCGGGGTTCGAGTCGGGACGGGGACCCTCATCGGTCTCAACCAGGCGATCAACGATCCTGATGGCGTTGCCTTGATCCGGTAGATGCTGTTGCACCTGATAGGGGAGTATCTCTTGCTCGAAGTGGCCGGCGACGATGGCCGCCAGTGCCCGCTGGTGACTGCGCAGGGCGAAGGCATCCTGATCTTCTCGGCTGACCTTCCAACGCTCCGCCACGTTCTCCGCAGTGACACCCATGCCGTAGGCGATGGCCACATTCTCATTCTCGAACACCGCCGGATTCATGGAGACCTTGTTCCCCATCATGGGTACCATGCTCATACTCTCCACACCGCCGGCGACGATGATGTCGGCCTCGCCAAGGCGTATCCTGTCCGCCGCCATGGCGATACTCTGCAGACCGGAGGAGCAGAAACGGTTGATGGTGACACCCGGTACGCTGTCCGGTAACCCGGCCAGCAGGCTGGCGATACGCGCCACGTTCAGACCCTGCTCGGCCTCCGGCATGGCGCAGCCGATGATCACGTCATCGATCTGCTCTCCCTTGAGGCCGCCGCAATCACTGACCACGCCCTGGATGACGTGGGTAAGCAGATCGTCGGGACGGGTCTGGCGGAATGCCCCGCGAGGGGCCTTGCCCACGGGGGTTCGGCTGGCTGCCACAATATATGCCTGTTCACTCATCGCTATCTCCTCACTCAGTTGCGCAGGGGCTTGCCGGTGTCCAGCATATGTTTCACCCGGGCATGTGTCTTAGTGCTTTTCAATAGTGAACGGAATCCCTCACGCTCATATTGCAGATACCAGCTCTCCGGGAGTTCCGTGCCGGCGTCCACAGGGCCGCCGCAGAGGGCGTTGGCGACGAAGTTACCAATCTTCATGTCGTAGTCCGAGATGAAGCCGCCGGCATGCATGTTTGTCATGGCGGCCTTAAAGTTGGCGATGGCGGCCCGACCGCCAGCGCGTATCGGCTCATCGATGGGTGGGCGATAGTTGGCGGCACTCAGCGCGCGCACCTGGGCGATGGCGGCATGCAATACTTCATGGCGATTCATGACCACGATATCGCTCTCCCGCAGAAAGCCATGGCGCTTGGCCTGCTCGGCACTGGTGGCCACCTTGCCCATGGCCACGGTTTCGAAGATACCCTTCAGCTCGTCGAATGTATCTCCACCCGCTGCCTTGATACTGGCGCGCCTGGCCAGTTCCATGCAGCCGCTGCCGGCGGGTATGAGTCCAACTCCCACCTCTACCAGGCCGATGTAGCTCTCCATTGCAGCCACCACCCGGTCACACTGCATCATCAATTCACAACCGCCACCCAAGGCCAGCCCCTGAACGGCGGCAACCACCGGGATGTTGGATTTCCGCATGCGGATGCAACTGAGTTGAAACTTCTTTAACAGGTCGTCCAAGGCAGTGTTGCCTGGAAGTATGCTCTTCATGGCGACCGGCATGAACGACTTCAGATCGGCGCCGACGCTGAAGGGCTCGTCCGGGTGCCAGATCACCATCCCTGTGAGTTGCTGCTCCGCCAGTTCTGCGGCCTGATTCAGGCTGTCCAGAACGTTATTGTCGATGGCGTGCATCTTGGTCTTGAAACTCAGCACACCGACATCCCCATCGGTCAGCCAGAAGCGTGCGGCGTCGTTTTCGAACAACACCTCCTCTTGCATGGCCTGCTCGCCAACCAGCAGTTCAGGTCGGCGCTGACGTTGGTAGACCGGGAGTGTGGAGCGGGGATGGTAGCCACTGTCGGTGGGTGACCAGGAGCCCTGGGGTGTGTGGACCGCATCGATGTTCTTGACCCATGCGGGCAGGGGTTCACTGGTTATGCACTTGCCCGCATCGATGTCCTGTTGAATCAGATCCGCTATATTCTGCCACCCGGCGTGCTGCCAGATCTCGAACGGACCCTGTTTCCAGCCGAATCCCCAACGGATCGCCATGTCTACATCCCGGGCATTATCGGCAATGGTATCCAGCAGGTAGGCGGCATAGTGAAAGGCATCCCGCTGAATGGACCAGAGGAACTCGGCATGGGGATCGTTGATGGCACGCAGTTTTGCCAGGCGGTCGGGGTTCTTGTAGTCCTTCAGGACCTTTTCCACCTTGCCGGGTATCTTCACCTTACGCTTTCTGTAGCTGTTGTCTTTGGGTTCATAGACCAGGATGTCACCATCCTGTTTTTTATATACACCCGCCTTGGTCTTGGCACCGAGGGCGCCGTATTCGACCAGTGCGTCGAGCCAGGCCGGTATCTGGTAGATCGATACCCAGGGATCGTCACCGAGATTGTCCGCTGCATTGTTTAACACATGCCGCATGGTATCGAGTCCCACCAGATCGGCGGTACGCAGGGTGGCGCTCTTTGGCCGGCCAATCGACTTTCCGGTCAGGGCATCCACGGTCTCAAAGTTCAATGAGAGTCGCTCTGCATGATGAAAGGTGGACATCATGGAGAAGAGCCCAAGCCGGTTGGCGATGAAGTTCACGGTATCCCTTGCCCTGACCACCCCTTTACCGAGGGTGGTCACGCAAAAGCTCTCAACCGCGTCGATGACCTCGGCCGCGGTCTGGGGTTGGGGGATCAATTCGATCAGCGGCATATAGCGGGGTGGATTGAAGAAGTGGATACCGAGAAAGCGGTGATGCAGGTTATCCGGCAGGCCTTTTGCCAGTTCGGTAATGGAGAGGCCGGAGGTATTACTGGCGAGGACCGCTTCGTCACTGAGATGGGGTGCGATCTTTTGATAAAGATCGGTCTTCCATTCGATCCTTTCCGCTATCGCCTCGATCACCAGGTCGCAACCGGTGAGTTTTTCCAGGTCCTCGTCATAGTTGCACGGGGTGATCCGTGAGGCATTTCCAGCCACTGCCAGGGGCTCCGGTTTCTGTTTTGCAAGCGCCTTGATCGCCTGTCTTGCGATCGCACTCTTATCCTTTCCCTCCTTGGGCAGGTCGAACAACAGTGCCCGAATGCCGGCATTGGTGAAATGAGCCGCTATCTGGGCTCCCATAACACCGGCACCCAGCACCGCAACCTGTTTGTAGGTTGGTACGCGAATGGCTGCTTTAGTCACTTCAGCAGTCGTTAACTGAACGGTTGAATTCATCGGCCTCTCTCCTCCAGCGCATCTCCTCTCTCAAGAGGATGGTCATCCAGTGATCTGGTGCAGATCATCTTGCTCGTGGTATGGCGTGCGGACCAGTTCTGATTCGTCAAAATCATCCACATGGATGATCGCCATCAAATGACGGTCAAAACGCCGCAGCTGTTCGGCTTCATGCTCGGTGATCATCGCTGCCTCGAGGGCGGCATCGGCCAGCTCTGTATCATCGGCTATTACCAGGTCCCCCGACTTCTGTGCCTGGTGCAGCTTTTTGATAATCGGCTGCAGGGTAAGACTCTCGAGAAATACCTGATTGACCTCACCCAGGGGGTTGTTCGCAGCAACCTCCATGAACAGGCCGCTGGTCATTGTTTGTCGTGTTTCACTGTCAACGGTAACCAGTTTGACAATCGACTTTTCCAAGCTGTCTTTCGGCGCTGAGTAGCGACGGCCGATAGGGAAAGCGAGTCGTTTCAGCGCCATGGGTACCAATCGATTCGGCCAGTTATCCATCAGCTGATCGAAGGCAACCTGATACTGGTAGAGAAGATGATCGAGGGCCCACTGCACCACCGGCCACTCCTGATCGGGATTTTGACTCTCTTCATGATGCTTTATCACCATGCTGCCCAGGAACAGCATACTCAACAGGTCTCCCAGTCTGGCCGAGAGCATCTCCTTGAATTTCAGCTTAGCATTCAGGTTGAGTAAAGCTACATCGGTGATCACGGCAAACAGACTGCTGAGCCGATTGAAATGGCGATAGTAGGGCAGCAGATGCTGATTATCGGTTGTGGCAGCCTCTCTTGACAGGCCGAGCCCCATGATCAGCATACGTGTGAAGTTGCTGATCGAGTGGCCCATGTGGGCAGCCAGGGTGGTATCGAACTTGTCATTGATATCCTGGCTGTCCTTGGCATGGGCCAGGGTCATCTCCTGCATCACATAGGGGTGCGATCTGATCGCGCCCTGGCCGAAGATCATCAGGTTACGGGTGAGGATATTGGCACCCTCCACGGTGATTGCCACGGGTATCGACTCATACATGTCGGCGATATAGTTCTTCGGGCCTTTGACAACTGCCTTGCCGGCATGAATATCCATGGCATCGATGACACACTGTCTGGCCATTTCCGTGGTGTGGTATTTCAATATCGCGGATGCCACACTCGGTTTATTACCCTCCACGATGGATTGAATGGTCTGCAGACGCGAAGCATTGATGATGTAACTCAGACCGGCGATTCGCGCCAGTGGTTTCTGTATACCCTCGAACTGCGCAATGGGGATGCCGAACTGTCGGCGCAGGCTGGCGTAAGCGCTGGTGCCGAGCAGGGAGCGCTTGCTGACTGCCACGGCGGTGGTGGGCAGGGTGACTGCGCGACCCACGGATAGGCAGTTGACCAGCATCCGCCATCCCTTGCCGGCCATTTCAGGACCACCGATGATAAAACTCAGCGGCACGAATACGTCATCACCTTGCAGTGGACCATTCAGGAACACATCACCGATGGGCAGGTGGCGTCGGCCAATCTGCAATCCCGGTGTGTCATGGGGGATCAGCGCACAGGTAATCCCATAGTCTTTAACCTCGCCGATCAGGCCGTCCGGGTCCTTGAGTCTGAAGGCGAGCCCGACCAGGGTTGCGATCGACGTAAGGGTGATATAGCGCTTGGAGAAGTTGAGGCGCATGCCGATCACTTCCTCTCCCTGCCACTCACCCATGCAAACCGTACCGGTATCGGGTATCGATGTGGCATCAGAACCGGCGGTGGGACCGGTCAGGGCAAAGCAGGGAATCTCCTGGCCACTGGCAAGCCGGGGCAGGTAGTACTCCTTTTGTGCATCGGTACCGTATTTGATCAACAACTCACCCGGACCGAGGGAGTTGGGCACGCCCACCAGATAGCTGACACCGCTTCCGGTATTGCTCAGGCGTAACAGGATTTCGGATTGGGCAACCGGAGAAAATTCCAGCCCACCATAGCGTTTCGGGATGATCATGCCGAGAAAGCCATTCTCGCAGACATATTTGACGATCGATTCCGGCAGCCGGTTCAGTTGATGATTGATCTGCCACTTGTCGACCATGCGGCAAAGCTCGGTCACAGGGCCATCGATGAAGGCCTGCTCTTCCTCATTCACGCTGGGCTTGGAACCGGACAGCAGTTGCTGCCAATCGGGTCTACCGCTGAAGAGCTCCCCGTCCCACCAGACATTACCCGCATCGATCGCCTCCTTTTCCGTCTCTGAGAGCGGGGGCATCAAGCGCCTCACGACAGTCAGAATAGGGGTGGAGAAAATGCGTTGCCGCAGGGAAGGGATAGTGAAAAGCAGACAGAGTAAGAATATACCGGCAAACAACCAGGTCAGCAGGCCGAGACCTGTCGACATTGCGGATATCACTGTGATGGCGCCCAATGAGGAGGTCGCCGTAGCGATATTGCTGCCACGATAGGCCAGAAACAACAGCGTGCCTATTGCGATTGCGGCTAAAACAAGGTGAGTGATCATTGTTACTTCTCCCGCCGGATACTTAGGAAAAACTGTAGGGTCATACCTAGAGTATGACTCAAAAAAAGAGCGAGCGTTCGTTTTTTATTAAATTAGATGTGCTACAATTTCCTGTCAAGAACTATTTTCAATAAATGACCATTTAGTTTTCTATGACAATCGAGTTCGTACCTGAAAAGGTGTTGACATTTGCTGATTTCAAAAGGCGCTTCGACTATGACGAAGATAGGCTCTATGCGTTGCTATTCAAGCGAAATCAAGAGCTTATTGGCATAAGAAGAGAGAAGTTCGCGGTCAGGAATCTAAAAAAGATTTTTCGTGCCACCTTCAAACTGGTGCCAAAGATCGGGTTTCAGGCGATGTCCCTCAGAGACCTCCTGGCGGAGACCGGTCTGAGTATGGGGGGGGTCTATCTGACCATCACCAACAAGGACAATATCGCCATCATCGTCAAGGATGCGGTGACCCTGGTGTGTGAGGATATCGTGGAGCGGGCGCGTTCCGAATCGGATCCGGCCTTGGCATTGGAGATATTGGTCAAGGGTTATCTCTACTCATCACTGCTGCTGCAACCCTGGTTCCACTTCCTCTATTTTGAAACCCGCAGCCTGCCCCTGAAACACCAGGACGATTCCAAGAACCTGGAACGCTCCCAGGCAGCGGAACTTGAGCGACTGATCTCCCAGTTACAGGGTGAAATCGATCAGGACTATCCGGCCGATTTTCTCGCAACCATGGTGTTGACCATGGTCCAGGAGCGTTACTTGAAACCGTGGAAGTATAAACAGCCGGCATCGACGATTGATGAATACGCAGATAACTGTCTGCGACTGGTACACTGTTCTGTGTAGAATCGTTACTGCTCACAGCGAGTCATTCTCAGACTTGGCTGTGGATAGACTCCATATTCAATCGACATTCAATCGATTGAATTGCTACAAGCTGTCTTTCCTGATAATTCTCGGGTGATAAATAGTCTCGATGAGTGTCTATTTTAACTGCTGGAGTCAATAGTAGGTGTTTGAATGGGTAAGCTTACGCAACTCATGTTAGCCGCGTGGCTGGTTGTTGGCGCTGATAATGTGATTGGCTTTGATCATGGCGCCTGGGATGAACTGCTGCGCCAACATGTGATCACAAAGAGAGGGGGAGTGGCAACCTCGGTGGACTACAGCGGTCTGAGCGGGAAGCGAAGCCGCTTAAAGGAGTATCTGAATTCCCTGGCGGAAGTCGATCAGGCAGCGTTCGAGGCTTGGTCCAAGCCAGACCAACTGGCATTTTTAATCAATGCCTACAACGCCTGGACCGTTGAATTGATATTGACCCGCTATCCTGATCTTGATTCGATCAAGGATTTGGGAGGGTTTTTCAGCTCGCCATGGAAAAAGGCCTTCATACCCTTGTTCGGTGAGAAACGCTCCCTGGATGATATCGAGCATGGCATGATACGCAAGCGCGGCAGTTACAATGATCCTCGCATACACTTCGCGGTTAACTGCGCCAGTATAGGCTGCCCGGCACTGCGCTCAGAGGCCTATAGCGGAGAGCGGCTCGATGAGCAATTGCAGCAACAGACAGAGCTGTTTCTTGCGGACAGAATGCGTAACCGTTATACAGGCGACCGTTTTGAGGTTTCATCTATCTTCAAATGGTATCGAGAAGACTTCGAACAAGGCTGGCTAGACATACACTCTGTAGCGGATCTCTTGTTGCGCTACAAAGCGTCCTTAGGTTTGACTGAAGCAGAGGCAGATCGACTTCGAAACAGTAAACCCAGCATCCATTTTCTTGATTATGACTGGCACTTGAATGCCGCGCCTTGATCCTAACAACGGGATTTCCTGGCTTGGCCCTGAGCAGGCATAGGTTTGAGTCAATAACATGTCCACCGACGAACAGAGAGGCAGTAGGTTCAAGAGGAGATTGCTATCCTGGCTCATGCACATCGGCACGATCGTCATGGCCGTCTATCTGATCCATCTCTGGCAGACCCGTGACCTGGTGGAAGGGGTTGCGCCAGCACTCTCCGGTGAAACCCTGAATGGTGAGCGGTTTGACCTGGGTAGACAGACGCAAGGGCCGTTGTTGGTCCATTTCTGGGCAACCTGGTGCCCGGTTTGTAAACTCGAATCGGGGGGGATTGCCTCCCTGTCCCGGGACTACCCGGTCGTTACTGTCGCCATGCAGTCCGGAAGCCAGAGGGATGTGAGAGAATTCCTCGATCAGCAAAAGTTACAACTCCCTGTGATTAACGATTCGGATGGTTCCCTTGCAGCTGCCTGGGGCGTCACTGGCGTGCCTACCAGTTACATTGTGGACGGTGAGGGCAGGATCAGGTTCACAAGTGTCGGATTTACCTTGCCTTTAACCCTGCGGATGCGTCTGTGGTTGACGGAAATCTGGTAGACTATAGATGTTTGTCGGCAGGCCCGAATGGCATGCCAGGCAGTCGCTCCCGTCGACTGAGTACAAGAAGCGCCTATTCTGAGGAGAAGTGAGCTATGGCGATAAGGCTGAGGTTGTTGTCTCTCATATTGGTGAGTTTGATCTATGCGGGTTGTACATCGACACCGACACTCTCCACATCCCAGGTCTTCGAGGAATATGAACAGATTTCACTGCTCCAGTCCCGCCTGAATGAAGATAAGATGAATGACCTGTTTGATCTCGCGCCGGTGGGATTCGCCGCTGCTCAATCCAAACTGGCGGAAGCAGTCGTACTCGGCCAGACCAGGAATGATACCGGAGTGGTGGAGAAGGTGGCCGAGGTGGTCCTGATCCTGGATAAGGCGGAGTCTGACGCAACCCTTTCCAAACGCCTCATGCGCGAGGTGCTCGAGGCGCGCCAGTTGGCGGTGGCCGCAGGTGCCGACACCATGTTGCAGGAGCGTTTCGATCAACTGGATAAAAAACTACGCAAGGCCACCAGGCTGGTTGAGCAGGGTGAGATCGAGGATGCAAAGAAGTGGCGGCCGGAGATGTTACAGGGTTATTCGGATGTGGAGCTGGAGGCCCTGAAACAGGATGCAACTGAAAATGCCCGCCAGGATATTGCCCAGGCCACCGAGGGTGGGGCGGATGAATATGCACCAAAGACCCTGAAACGCGCCCTCGAGGAGCTGGCCCTCTCGGTTGCGGTGCTGGAGACCAACAGGACGCAGCGGGAAAAGGCAAAAAATCATGCCTTGCGGGCGAGTAGACTGGCGAGCCGCAGTGTGGAAATCACGGAAATGATCAGGGACTTCAAACGCCGTGAATACACCATGGAGGATATCTTAATCTGGTATCAGAAACAGATCAGGCTGGTCAATGAACCAACGGGTGAGGAGCTGCCCTTTCACCAACCCAACCATGAGGTGATCTCTGCGTTGCGAAACAAACTGCTCAATTATGCCGAGATACAGCAGGCTGACCTGGCCACCCGAATGGATCTACAGAGCCGGCTCGAGGCAGTGGAGCGGGAGAATCGCGAGGCACAGGCACGCTTCGATAAAATACAGGATCTGTTTTCATCCGCTGAGGCCAATGTCTACCGGCAGGGACACAATGTACTGCTTGAATTGCGGGCGTTTAATTTTCCCAGCGGCGGGACGGATATCCAGTCGGAAAACTTCGCCCTGCTCGACAAGATAGTGACCGCTATCAAATCCTTTCCGAACCCGGATGTGGTTGTTTCCGGGCATACCGATTCGGTGGGAGGCGCAGAGATCAATCTACAACTCTCCCAGCAACGGGCAGAGACAGTGGCATCATTCCTGGAGAAAGTGGGCGGTGTTGATAGGAATCACCTGACCGCCATCGGCTATGGTGAATCCCGCCCGGTGGCCAACAACGAAAGTGAACGAGGACGCAAGAGCAACAGGCGAATCGAAGTGCTGATTATTAATGAATAACAACAACCAGGTTTCTCAGTCGAACAGCAGTTTTTCAGTTGCGATTACAGGTTCTGGAGGCAGTGGGGCGGTTACCGCGGGGCGAATCGTCTTAGAGGCTGCCGCGCGCTGTGGATATCAAGGTTTGATGACGCGATCGGCGGGGCCGCAGATTCGTGGCGGTGAGTCGGCGGCAATGATCCGTTTCGCCCCAGGTCCGGTGGAGTGCATGGGCGATCACTATGATCTGCTGGTCGCCCTCGATTGGCTGAATATCGAACGTTTTGCCGACGAAATACCGCTTACAGAGAAGAGCCTGATACTTTGTGATCCCGCCGCCGGGGATGTGCCTTCACAACTACGCAGCAATCGCGCTGAAATCCGTGAGGTCCCGTTCAAGGTGTTTGCCTCCGGATTGCCCGAGGGGCGGATAAACATGGTTGCATTGGGGGCCATGGCCATGGTTTGCGGTTTACAGCTCGAAGCCCTGGAAGCGAGTGTCAAGCAGGTATTGGAGAGAAAGGGTGAGCAGGTTGTCGAGTCCGCATTACGCGCCTTGAGTCTTGGTTACAATCACGACCGGCGTCCTATCCAGGCGCCGTTGTCACCCGGTGAGCAACGTGATATCTGGAGTATTACCGGCAATCATGCCTGTGGAGCCGGTGCCCTGCGTGGCGGGGTGAGGTTTGTTGCGGCCTATCCGATTACACCGGCCAGCGAGATGCTCGAGTGGCTGGCGCCGCGACTGGAAAAACTGGGTGGCTCCCTGTTGCAGGCGGAGGATGAATTGGCATCCATCAATATGATTATCGGCTCTTCCTTTGGCGGTGTACCTTCGCTCACTGCAACCTCGGGGCCTGGTTTGAGCCTGATGGTCGAGGGTTTGGGATTGGCCCTGGTCAGTGAAACCCCGGTCACGGTTGTGAACGTGATGAGGGGTGGACCTTCAACCGGTATACCCACCAAATCGGAACAGGCCGATCTGGATATCGCCCTGTATGGTCTGCATGGTGATGCGCCGCATCTGGTGTTTGCACCCCTCTCCATACGCGATTGTGTCTTTACCACCCAATGGGCCGTCCAGTTGGCGGAGCATCTGCAGACAGTCGCCCTGGTGCTCACGGACCAATCCCTGGGTCAGTCCCAGGCAATTATCGAGGCGCCGCCAATGGTGGAAATGCCCTGGCGGCGCGCACTTGAGGAGTCGCCCGCCAGGGACTACAAGCGCTATCAAATCACCGCGGACGCCATCTCCCCCATGACACTCCCCGGTACGCCAGGTGGCATGTATACCGCCGATGGTCTGGAACACAATGAGCAAGGCATACCCTCGAGTATGGCCGCTGACCATCGTGAGCAGCTCAACAAACGTTTGAAAAAGCTTGAGGGATTCGACTATGGGGATGACTGGGCAGAGATCGAGGGGGATGGGGATGAGTGCATCATCACCTGGGGATCGAGTGCCGGGGTGGTCAGGGAGAGCGCTCATAAACTAAAACAGCAGGGCAGGGAGATCCGGGTCATTGCCATCCGCCTGCTGGCCCCGTTGCAGCGACAGAAACTGAGCCAGGCCATAGAGGGTGCAAACAGGATTCTTGTGGTGGAACAGAATCATGGTGGCCAGCTGTTTCACTATCTGCACGCTCAAGGTGTGTTACCCAAATATGCGGAGTCCCTGGCCCAACCGGGCCCGTTGCCGCTCAGGTCGGGACGCATCATCAGAGTCCTTTAATCCATTCCTATGAGGAGGGCGTGAAATGCCGGTACCAGCGTTAAAAGCGAAGGACTATAAATCGGGAATCAAACCGGTATGGTGTCCTGGTTGCGGTCATTTTGCGGTGTTGGCCGCATTGACAAAGGCCATGGCCCACCTCGGGCTCGAAAAAGAGAGTGTGGCGGTGGTATCGGGTATTGGCTGTTCCTCCCGCCTGCCCGCCTATATCGACAGTTATGGTTTTCATGGCATACATGGTCGCGCACTCGCGGCAGCCTCCGGACTCAAGGCGGCACGGCCCGATTTGACCGTGGTGGTTGCCGGGGGCGACGGTGATGGCTTCTCCATTGGAGGCAATCACTTTCTGCACGCCTGCCGACGGAATATGGATATGACCTACATCGTCATGGATAACGAGGTCTATGGGATGACCAAGGGCCAGGCCTCTCCAACCACCAGACCTACCTGGACCAACAGTAAAATGACTCCCCATGGCACCGGCATACCCCGTTTCAACCCGGCCGCCATCGCCCTGGCGGCAGGGGCCGGGTTCATTGCCCGGGGGTATTCAGGGGAACCGAAGGAGATGACCCGGCTACTGGTAGAGGCCATGCAGTATCCGGGGTTCGCATTCGTCCAG
Source organism: gamma proteobacterium symbiont of Ctena orbiculata (assembly GCA_003094555.1). Taxonomy (GTDB): domain Bacteria; phylum Pseudomonadota; class Gammaproteobacteria; order Chromatiales; family Chromatiaceae; genus Thiodiazotropha. Next base: position 42,205 of record NATW01000119.1, on the reverse strand, counting down.
GTGTTGAGCGGTTGTGTCACATTCAGGCCTGACCAAAGGGGCTGGAAAGAGGTCGTTCATCCCTTTATCAACGATGTGCCGACCCAGGACAGGATTAAAGCGGCACAGATCATACAGGCGGATGAAGGCAAGGCGACAGGGGTTATCTACGCTTCGCCTTTCCCTGTCTGGCAACCTGAAAATGAGCAGGTTACAGAACTGAGTCTCCTGGAAGAGGAGTTTTGCATATGAGTGATGATCCAGATGTCGTGATCGATACGGTGGGTGAGTTCCTGGTGCATGCCCTTGAACTGGAGGAGGCCTCCAGCGACCATTACGATGAGTTGGCGGACAGTATGGAGATCCACAACAATCTGAAGGTTGCGGAACTGTTCAGGAAGCTGGGTGGCTATAGCCGGCAGCATGCGAAGGAGGTGCATGCGCGTACCGAGGGTATCGACCTGCCTACAATAACCCCATGGGATTTCAAGTGGAAATGTCCCTCATCGCCGGAGTCGTTCTGCATGGAAGAGGCGAGCTATATGATGACTATCGCCCAGGCCATGGAGATTGCCCTGTTCAACGAGATCCGCGGTAGGGATTTCTATCAGCAGGTAGCCGACAATACCGCAAACGATGAGGTGAAAAAGATTGCGTTGGAGATGGTCGAGGAGGAGGGGTGGCATGTTGAGATGCTGCGGGAGTGGCAAACCAGTTTGAAGGAAGAGCCGCCGCTGGATGATCTTGATCCGCCGAATATGCCGGAATAGGGGATTGGGCCGGTCACTCCGTTCACCGGCCCAACGATGACTAGCTGACTTCTATATGGGTGGAGCTGACAGCTTTACTCTCTCTCTCTTGCTGTTGTTTCTCTTCTTGCTCCAAGGTCTTCAACAACTGGCCGAAATAGTGGCTGAGATAAGTGGATGCGTTCAATGTAAACCATATGAAGACAAAGACCGAGGCATAGACCTGGACCTCGAACAGGGCGCTATCACTCTCCAATCTCAACAGTGTGGCCACACTCATGGGATCGACGAAGGTGAAGAAGATGATGGAGAGCAGACCGGCGGTTATGGCGCTGGTCCAGAGGTATCCTAACAAACACTTACATTTCAACAGACTGAGCATTCACTTTCCTCCAAGTGGTCATTGTGTTTCCCCGGCTTGGCCAGGTTTTTTAGTTATATTGTCCGTGCATAGATTAACAGCCAGACAGGACGATGATACCATTACATCTTTCATGGAATCGAACCCAGGTTTTTTTTACCGACCCTTAAGCCCGACTTAAGTATTTTTCGCTAGGATTTTAGCTATTATTCCCGGGATGGTTGGATCCCCATTGTTAACTGGCGATGATTAAAACCTGAAAGGAATAACAGAATACCGGTTATTACAGACTGGGAGAATGACAGGGAGGGAGTTGGAGATGTTCAGTTTTCTTGAGAAAAATCTGCAGAAGAGGGTGCTTTTCAACTACCTGCTTGCTGTCGGTCTGGACCTGGATGAATTAAAACCTGGGGTAGTCAAACAACTGCTGCGGGTAGTCCATCAACAGGTGCTGTCGGTATCGAGAAAATATAAACAGCCACCACATATCGTTTCCGAGAATATCGTATGCTCCGCCTCCTGGGGCATAGCCTACTGCCTGTTGGGTCCCAGCAAACTTTTAGACGTCTATCCCGAGTTCAAGGACAGAACGGAAGAGGCTGAAATGGAACTGCTGCTGTTGAGGAATGGGGAAATGATGGAACATAACATCTATCAACAGATATTCGCTGTTCTGCTGGAGACACCCCATTGCCATCCCGAGGTGAGGTCAATCTATGATCATACCTACCTGACGCTGGTAAAACCGATACAGACAATGCCTGACAACAGTTGCCTGTTGCCACTTTGAGTCGTCGTTACAAAGTCGGCAACCGATTCATTAGTGGTTGAGGCCCAGTGCCCTTCTTTTCAGGAGCAGCACAAGCGCGGGGATGACGAACAGGGAGAGCAGGGGTGCTGTCAGCATTCCCCCGATGACCGGTGCCGCGATGCGTTGCATAACTTCCGATCCGGCCCCGTCACTGAGCATCACCGGCAGCAGGCCGAAAACCACCACCAATACGGTCATTGCCTTGGGACGTACCCGGAGGGCCGCGCCCTCGATGATGGCAGCCTTGAGATCCTGTCGGTTTCGCATTTGCCCCGCTTCGTGGTAGCGCTTGATTGCGCTGTTGATGTAGAGCTGCATGACCACACCGAATTCCACCGCGATACCCGCCAATGCGATAAAGCCGACGGCAACGGCAACGGAGAGGTTATAACCCATCAACAACACAAACCAGAACCCACCCACCAAGGCAAAAGGGATACTCAGCATCACCACCAGGGCCTCGGAAACACGCCTGAATATAAGGTAGAGCAGGATGAAGATTATAATCAGCAGCATCGGAATCAACTGCTTCAGTTTGATTTCTGCCCGTAGCATGTATTCATACTGCCCTGTCCAGGTGATGGCGTATCCAGGGGGAAGCTTGATCTTATCATTCAGCAGTTGCTGACCCTTGGCGATATAACCACCCAGATCCGCATCCCTTATGTCGATGAATGTCCAGCCATTGAGCCTGGCGTTTTCCGTTTTGATCAATGGTGGACCATCCACAACATGCACACTCGCCACTTGGGAGAGGGGGACCTGAGCCCCGGAGGGGGTAACGATCGGGAGTCCGCTCAATTTCTTGATGTCGTCACGCTGCTCGCGGGGAAAACGGATATTGATGGGATAGCGTTCAAGGCCCTGCACCGTTTCACCGATATTGATACCGCCTACCGCTGCACTGACCATCAGGTTGATATCGGCGATATTGATACCCAGGCGCGCAGCCTCGAGACGATCCGGTACTATCTCGATATATCGACCTGCCACGACCCGGTCGGAAAATGCGGAGCGGGTCTCCGGCAGGGTCGAGAGCTGTTGTTCAATGTCACGCCCGATCCCTTCTATGGTCTTCAGATCAGGGCCGGAGACCTTGATGCCAATCGGGGTTTTTATCCCTGTCGATAACATATCGATTCTTGTCTTGATCGGCATCAGCCAGGCATTGGTGAGACCGGGGAATCGCACTTTCGCATCGAGTTCTCCAATGATATCGTCAAGGGTGATCCCATCCCGCCAGGCGGCCTTGGGCTTCAAGCGAATGATGGTTTCGATCATGGTCAGGGGAGCGGGATCGGTAGCGCTATCCGCCCGGCCGATCTTACCGAACACCCGTTCCACCTCCGGGACCTGCTTGATCAGCCGGTCGGTCTGTTGCAGCAGCTCTTGTGCCTTACCAATGGATAGCCCGGGTAGTGTGGTCGGCATGTACATCAGGTCACCCTCGAACAGATCCGGCATGAATTCCGAGCCGAGGCCGATACCGATTTTGCGCATCAGGCGGGATTCAGGGAAGCTGTTGCCCCATCCTTTGCGCATGGCGTGCTGGGTGTCTTCGATCTGTTCGACCAGGGAACCAGCATAATCCAAGCCCACGGCCCTGCTCAGTTGAAAGGGCCACTTTAACGGCTCCAACAGGCCACCTATGCCATAGATGGGGAAGACCAGGGTGAGTACCAGCAGCAGTGCCAGCAGCAGGGAGGAGCGGGGCAGCCACAATACGATCTTTAGCAATGGGCGATAGATCGCAATCAGGGACCAGGTCAGTGGATTGGCGTTTTCGGCAGGAATCCGGCCCTTCAACAGATAACCCATCAATACCGGTACCAGGGTCACCGCCAATCCTGCGGCGGCTGCCATGGCATAGGTTTTGGTATACACCAACGGACTGAAGAGTCGTCCCTCCTGTCCCTCCAGTGCGAGCACCGGTAGGAAACTGAAGGTGATGATCAGCAGGGAGTAGAAGAGCGCCGGCCCCACCTGTTGCGATGCCTCAAGAATCACCTTCCAGTGAGCTTCCCTGGAGAGTCCCCTGCCAGCCTCCTGTAAGCGCCGGTGGGCGTTTTCAATCATTACAATGGCCGCATCCACCATGGTGCCAATCGCGATGGCAATCCCACCGAGAGACATGATGTTGGCGTTGATACCCTGTTGGTCCATGATAATGAATGCGATCAGAATCCCCATCGGCAGGGTGATCACGGCCACCACTGCCGAACGCAGGTGAAACAGAAACAGCAGGCAGATCAAAGCGACAACAATAAACTCCTCCAGCAGTTTGTCGCTCAGGTTATCCACGCTCTGTTGGATCAGGGTGGAGCGGTCGTAGGTCTCTATGATCTCCACACCTTCGGGTAATCCGCTTTTCAACTGCTGCAGTTTTTGTTTTACCTGTTCGATGGTTGCCAGGGCGTTTTCACCGTGACGCATGACAACGATGCCGCCGGTGACTTCCCCCATGCCATCGAGGTCGGCCACAACCCTGCGCATCTCGGGACCGATCTGGATATTGGCGATATCCTGCAGCAGAATCGGAATGCTCTCGTCAGTAATGGCGATGGGGATATGGCGTATATCCTGTTCTGTTTTGAGATACCCCCGGGTGCGCAGCATCAGTTCCGCTTCACCCTGCTCGATGACCGAACCGCCCACTTCGTAGTTGGCGCGCTTAACCGCATCGATGGCCTGGGATAGGGGGATGCCCAATGCCCGCATCTTCTCCGGGCTGAGCACGATCTGATACTGGCGCACCATGCCTCCCACGCTGGCAACCTCGGCCACGCCAGAGACACTCTGCAACTCATACTTTAAAAACCAATCCTGCAGTGAGCGTAATTGGGCCAGGTCGTGCCGGTGTTCCCGGTCGACCAGTACGTAGCTGTAGATCCAACCGACCCCGGAGGCGTCGGGACCGAGTTTCGGTTGTACGTCGCGAGGCAGGTCGGCACTGGCCTGGTTGAGGTATTCCAGCACTCTGCTGCGCGCCCAGTAGATGTCCGTACCATCCTCGAAGATGACATAGATGTAGGAGTCACCAAAGAATGAGTAACCGCGTACCGCCTTTGCACCAGGCACTGACAGCATGGTTGTGGTGATGGGATAGGTGATCTGGTCCTCGACCACCTGTGGTGCTTGACCCGGGTAGTTGGTCTGAATGATAACCTGGACGTCAGAGAGGTCGGGAAGGGCGTCGAGGGGGGTCTCTCGAAGTGAGTTCCAACCCCAGATAGCGATGATCAAGCTGGCGAGTAGGACCAGTACGCGGTTCTCTATCGACCAGCGTATCAATAGCGCAGGCATCTATACTACTCCGACATGCGCAACAGACTGCTTTGGATATTCGATTCTGAATCGATCAGGAATTGGCCTGATACAACAATCTCATCCCCATCTTCAATACCTGCGAGTATCTCCACCCTGTCATCCCCCCAGATACCGCTTGTCACCTCCTCCGGTTGAAAGTGGCCCTTGCCCAGGGACTTCACGATTATCTCACGTTCTCCGGTCACGATTATCGATTCCCGCGGTACCGTGACGGCGTGATTGTTCCCTGAACTATGGGACAGGTCCACCTGGACAAACATATTCAGCAATAAGGCTTCATCGGGATTGGAAACCTCGATACGGGCGCGTAAGGTACGGGTCTTTGGATTGACCTCAGGATAGATGAAATCGATCTTCCCGGCCCACACCCTTCCCGGAGCGGTTGCGGTGGTGATCTCCACTTCCTGTCCCTTGCGTACCCAGGGCGCCTGGTGCTCGAAGATGTCCACCATGATCCAGACCTCGCTGAGATCGACAATGGTGAACATCGCCTGATAGGGTTCCACATAGGTGCCTTCGGTGACGCTCAGGTCGGTGATCCAACCACCCTGTGGCGCCTTGATCTGGATGGTACTCAAGACCTTTCTGCTCTTTTCGATACGCATCAACTCCATGGGCGTTACGTTGAGCAGTCTCAGCCGGTTGCGCAATGAGTCCACCTTGGCATCCAGTTCTGTCTTGCGGGTCGGATCGTAGGATATGAGGTCATACTCTTCAAGGGCGGTGATGAATTCGAGCTGCACCTGGTTGATCCAGGGGGAGTAGAAATCGACCAGTTCCTCCTTTCTCTCCACCCGATCCCCCTCAGTGATCGGATAGAGTCGCTCGATCCAGCCCCCTGTGCGTGGATGGATATTGTGAATCCGCTCATCATCCGCGGTGACTATGCCCTGGGTCTTTAGCGACTTTTTGATCGAGCCATGCTTAGCCAGCGCCGTGCGTATACCCATGTTTTGAATCACATTCGAAGGCAGAAACACCTGCGGCTCACCATCCTGCTGCAAGGCGGAGGATTTGAGCACCAGGTCCATGCCGCATATTGGGCAGCTTGCATCCGCATCTTTACTCGTGATCTGCGGATGCATTGGACAGATATAGGTTGAGCCGTTGTGGCTGTGGCTGGCTTCGGTTTTCTGGTTGGGTGATCTTTGCGGGCGTTTCGCGATCTCGAGCAGGCTATCGTCTTTGTTGCGGTGAGGGTGATCGTTGTTGGTCTGCTGCGAGCGAGATGTCTCCCAAAATCGCTTTGCCTTGGGTTTTGCCGGCATCAGCATACCGTTAGACATTGCATGGTTCATAGCAGCCGGTTTGACATCATTTGAAGCTGCGCTTGGCTGCTTCATCATATGCATGCCGGTTTCATGCTGCTTGGGTTCGCTTTGCATCCCTGAACCATGATGCATAGGGTTGTCGTGCTTCCCCTGTTCCACCAGAAACATACCGCATAGGGAACAGCGCCCGGGTTGCTGACTGGTCTCCTCGGGGTGCATGGGACAGACATAGGTCTGTGCAGGTGTATGGTGCTGATGGTCGTTATGCATGGCGGAATCATTTTGCACCGGATCTGCGTGCATTATATGCTGCGTTTTCTCATGTCCATCAGCCAATTCCTGCCCCACCAAAAACATGCCGCAGATGGAACAGCGTCCGGGTTGCTGACTGGTCTCCTCGGGATGCATGGGACAGCTGTAGAGTGGGGTGTCAGCGCGTTGGCTGGTTGCAGTGTCAGTCAGGGATTGGGTTTGACTCTGCTGATTCGCCGGGGAGTGGTTATGCGATGCGCACCAGGCGGTTTGGCTGTACACCAGCAGAGTGCCGAGAAGTAATAACAGATCCCATGAGCGTCTACAGTCAAATAAATTATCCATTGTCGTTTCCTGCATTGGGACGGCTCTATTCCTCTGCCCTGTGGTATTACCTTTGGTTAATATGATCAGGCCAGACCGACCGGGATAGGGTTACCGTGCATATATTATTTCTATTGAATGGATATCACTTCCACGTCGAAAATCAGTGAGCTGTGAGGCGGGATTTTTGGCGGCATACCTTTCTCTCCATAGGCCAGTTCGGGGGGTATGAAGAGTTGCCAGCGGTCACCGAGTTTCATCAGTTGCAGCGCCTCTGTCCATCCTTTGATCACGCCGTCCACACGAAAGCTTGCGGGTTTGCCGCGGTTAATGGAGCTATCGAACAGCGTACCGTCAAGCAACTTGCCGCTGTAGTGGACAAGTACCTTGTCACTTTTGTTCGGATGTTTACCATGACCATTTTCGAGCACCCTGTATTGTAATCCGCTCTCGGTGGTGATGATCCCTGTCTTACCCCTATTCTCCTGATGAAATGTCTTGCTCTGCTGTTGCAGTTCTTCCAAGCGTGCATTTCTGAGCTCTCTTTTCTTCTCTGCCAGCCGCTTGCCCAGCACCACCATCATCTCCTTCATCTCCGCTGCGGTCATCTGGCTTTGGTTTTCGTTCAGGGCATCCCGAATCCCCTGGATCACCATCTCGGGTCGGATATCTATCTCCTGAAACTTGAAATCGCTGCCGATCTGATAGCCGACGCTGTAGTTGATCTTAGCGGCTTCATCGGGAAGTGTCGCTTTCTCTTCCTCCGCATTTACCACACAGCATAGTGAAGCGGTCAGGAAGAACAGGGTATGCATCTTCATTGATCAGGTTTCCTTTTTGATTTGCTGCTGACTAGCCATTGTCTATCCATGCAGTATCCCTGGTATGGGTAGTACTGGGTATACAGCTATAGGCAACTATGTATATATCTCCGAACGTGTGAAATCGGGCAGTTAGGCGATTGATTCAGGAAAATAGATGTTGTATTGATGCGAATGGAAATTAATTGCTAAGGATCTTGGTTCGATCTATGGAGACGAAGATGTCTGTCTATTTCAAGAGTGCTGCAATAGTGTTTGGCTGCGGCCTGATCGGTACTGCCCATGCCGATTCCATTCTGACCTTCGAGAAGAGCGGCCCCGGAGGTGTAACAGAGACCAGAACAGTCTCGATTACCGGCCGTTGGTTAAGGATCGACAGTAGTGCCGAGGGAGGTCCGGACTATACCCTGATGGATACCGGGCGCATGCTCATGTTTGAGGTCGATGACAAAAACAGGCGTTTCAGGCAGTCCCACATGGGTAAGTACTATTGGCCCAAGGATGTGATGGCGAAATTAAAGCCGATGCGGGAGAAGGCCGCAGTCTCCGGCGTGCGTTGTCGCAAGGTGGATGAGATAGAAAAGGGTAAGAGCGTCGCCAATCACTGCATGGTGGCAGGCATCGACATCGGCCTGAATGAGCGCAAGACCAAATCCCTGTCGCGCCTGTTTCTCGTCTCCCGGCGGATGAAGTTGGACTGGGTAGCGGCCACCACGCCGGATGAGCGTCAGGTCTCGATCAGCAGTCACAATCCAGCAACGGGCGAAGGCCTGAAGTTCATCTCAGCGGTGCACAAGCCGATTCCGGACAACCGGATAAAGATCCCCGATGAGTACAAACCGATGGTGCTGAAGCAGGAGAAACATAAGCACGCTAAATAGCGGGGCTGTTAAGGCAGGTCGAAGCGTGAGGTATAGTTGTGTCTATTCCCGTTCATTTGCGGACTGCTTTCATCTTAATCAGTGCTATCTCCACTTGACTGCTCGGTCTGAGCACTCTCTGACGCAAGGATCTCGAGCAGTTCCAGCTCCGCAATGATTGCCTCGTGTGCGTAGGGGCCCCTGCGGCCGTAGGCCAGCTTGGAGGGCAGGTAGAGTTCCCACTTCGCGCCGGGCCGCATCAACCTGATGGCCTCGGTGGCCCCCGGTATCATGCCAGTGACAGGAAACACCTCAGGGCCCCCCTTCTGTTCTGAGCTATTGATTACCTTACCGTCGAGACGGCTCGACTTGTAGTTGATTCTGACCCTGTCGGTAAGTTGTGGCGGTGTACCCGCGCCAGGCGTGATAACCCGATATTGCATCCCGCTCTGTGTGGTGAGGATGCCGGGCTTTTTCCCGTTGGTGGCGAGGAACTCCCTGCCCAGCTGATGCTTATGTTTCATCTCCGCCTGGTGTTTCTCCAGCCGCTCCAGTGCCTTGGCCTTGGTCTCATCGGTAATCCTGCGTTTCAGCTCCACCAGGCGCCGATTCATCTCTTTGGCGGGCAGCAGGGGGGGATTGCCTTGGTGACCGTCCCCCATCCCCTGGGAGAGGGCCTGGCGGTCAAGGTCCACATGCTGTTTCCTGAAATCGTTGCCGATCTGATGACCGATGGCATAGCTGATACGGTCCGTTTCGTCGCTCAGGGATGGTTTTTCGTCGGCGAAGAGTGGGTGGACGACCAGGCTCAGGACGAGGCTGACGGTTGTTTTGTATCGCATGCTTGAAACTCCGTTCATACGCTTGTTCAGTTCAAGTTTATTGTATTATTTTGGCCGAGAAAAAAAGGGCCGCGCAAGGCGGCCCAATTTATCTACGCTTTCATGATTGTTAGAACAGCTTGTCCGGACAGACGCCACCGTCCGCTTCGGCGCCGCCGACGCAGAAGGGCACCATCATCTCGTTGTCCTCATGCTCGACGATGTGGCAGTGCCAGACATAGAGGCCGGGCAGGTCGAACTGGGCCTGGATGGTGGTGACCTCGCCGGGATAGGCGTTGACCGTATCCTTCCAGCCATACTCCCACGCCTCCATACCGTTCGGTGTGGTGACCTTCAAGCTAGGTCCGCCTCCGATGGAAGTCCGTCCCACCACCTTGTGCTTGACCAGATGCACATGGATCGGGTGGGCGTCGGCGGAGATGTTGGTCATGTTCCACAACTCGGTGTCACCCACCATCTCGACATCGGTGGTGATGGGATCGGACCAGAGGGTGACCGACTCGTTGCCAGCACTGTCCAGGGTGCCCAACACGGCTGCCTTGGGCCCAAAGGGGGCCGCGGTTGGTGTGGGGCAGGTACTGCCCACAGGGGTCTCCGGCAGCTGAATCGTGTTACCGGCGAAATCCACATCGGCACAGACGATGGGTGACTCCTCCTCGATCAGCAGCAGCTCACGGGTCAGGGTCGGGTTAGGCAGGCTGTTACCCTCAACCGGGCCGAGCATCAGATCCCAGGGAGAGGTGGCCGCGGTATCCGGATTCCTCAGCCGACCGCTGCGGCTGCGGTCCTCGTCTGATGGGCTGGTGCCCATCAGGGCGTGGTTGACCACGAACTGCATCACCTGGCCGGTGGTGTCGGCATCGGCCGGGGGATCTCCAGCCTGGGTGCCGCCGAAGGGGGAGTCGGGGGCCATGTTGATCATGCGGATCACCGTGCCGTCCGGCAGGCCGCGGAAGTCGACGATGACGTCTGCACGTTCAGCGGGGCCTAACAGCAGCGCCTGACTGGTGAAGGACTGGGGGGTTTCACCGACGATCAGCTGATTGTTGATCTCCATGTAGGGCACCTGCTCGAAGGCCCAGGCCTGGGGATTGTAGTTCAACTGAGTGGCAAAACCGGTGCGCACCGCGGTGACCTTGGGCAGGATCGCCTGCTCGGTACCGATCTGATACATATAGAGCTCATTCACCGGGACCTGATAGGGCTGCCAGGGGCCTCTATAACCACCGTTGTTGCTGTTGATTTCACGGAACCAGTGATCCTTGATCACACTCACCTGAACACCGGTGGCGGGATCTATGACCGGCAGGGAGAGGTCGACCCAGCGGGCATTGGTGCCGTTCAACAGACGGAAGCGGTAGAGTGAGGGCGCAACCTCCAGTTGCGGCCAGGTTGTACCGTTGACCACCATGGTGTTGAAGAAGGCCTCTGGATTCCAGATCGGGGCGATGTCGGAGACCTTGTCCTGGGCGTTGTTGCCGGCGAACTGGATCTGCAACTCGGGTTCTCCCGGGAACTGCTCGCTGGGGGTACCGGCGGTACCCTCGACGTTGAGTTCCTCGAAAAAGGCTCGGTTATCGGGATAGTAAAGCGAGCCGTCCGCGTTAAAGGAGCGGTCCTGGATCACGATCGGGATCTCACGATACTTCGCCCGGGAGCCGCCAAGCTCGGCTGGGAAGTTGGTGGTGACCAGATCTTCCCCGGCGACCGGTGCCGGTCCCGGCAGGGTGCCCTGCTGCAGGCCAGTCTCACCGTTGACACCATTGGGATCACGCACCAGCCAGAACCCCGCCGGTCCTGCATAGACATTCAGACGGGTCATGCCGAGGGAGTGGTCGTGGTACCAGAGGGTGGCGGAGGGTTGATCGTTCAGATACTCGAAGTGCCCTACGCCATTGGCGATGTTCTGATCGGAGTTACCATCCCGATCGGTCAGCAGGTTGGCGATGGTGCCTTCGCAGACATATTCACCGGCTTGCGGCCGCCAGCTGGGATTGCCGTTGGCGTCACGGGGAACACAGCTCACATTGGAGGCGTTGGGCAACCACCAACCCTCGGTATAGCCGTCACTGCTGGCACCGGTGTGGGCGCCATGCACATGGGTGACGATAGGCACAGGACCGGTGTAGGCTCTCTGGCTCTGGCCATGGCAGTCGGTACGCAGCTCGCCCTTGTCGCAGCGAGCCTTGGGATTGGCCCAGTGCAGAGTCTGGTCGACCGGCAGGATATGACGGATGAACTTGCAGTCGTTAGGCCGCTCGGTACCGATATTGCCGCCGACTGCGCGACAGCGGTCGGCACGCCGTACCAGCTGGTTTATCCAGTCCACGGAGACATTGTTGTCCTTGACCGCTTCGATGGTGTAGGCGGGGTAGTTGAACTGGGAGTTGGGCGCGGGGGCGGTATTTCGGGCGCCTCCCAATCCGCGGGAGTCTGGGCGTGGATCGGTTGCCGGCCCATAACTCCAGACCGTGGTGGCTGGGAAGTTATCGCTGCGGCCGTTCAGGGTGTTCCAGATACCGCCTGGCAGGATCTGCTGATTGAACTGACGCATGCCAATATCGTAATCATTGGCAGTGCCGGTGGTGTTCATTACCGGTGGTATGACCAGCGGTGTGACATATTTCGGTATGGTGAGTGGATCCAGCGTGCCACCCGGTACAGGAACGGCGTGCGCTCCCGACGCGGTAAAGGCGCCTATGACTATCGCGCAGGATAATCCCTTGAGCTTATGCTTATTCATTGGTTTCCCCGTATCTGAATTCTTTAAAGCGCTTTGTTAATCAAGCGGGTTAAATGAAACCATCCATAATTTGCCGCATCCGTTAGGCTTGGAAATCCGCCTCCAAACTATGAATACATTTCTTATGCAAGCCCTGCGTGCCGTTACGACTTATTGATTATTACTACACTGATCGCTAGTCATGTAGACAGCTAGGACCAGTTGGCGCGTAGTGACTCCCCTTAAGCGGAAAAGGTGGGTATTGCTGATGCACGGTTGATCGATAATTCCCTGTTGTTCTTTAAACCCCTCAGCCAACCTTGAGGAAGTGGAGTTCATCGATCTTTTAAACGGCCTTGTAAAAAAATACCTACACTTTTCAAGCTGATTCAGATTGTAAATTTATGTCATAAGACACATAAATGGGAAAATACGCCCATTTGTTCCTCAGGTATAACCCTACTGGATTGGGTAATAGGATGTAGATTCTGGTGTTTTAAAGGTAGGAGGGAGGAGCTGTGGCGGTTCTGGAATGCTTGTGTCATCAATTTGTAATAACTTCGTAATCTTAGCAAGTCCTTCAATTCACACTCTTCTCATGGTCACCAGGGGTGGCGTATTAAGCAGCGGCCGGCTGGCCAGGGTACCGGCGATTCCGACGCATAGGGCACCTCCCAGCAGGGCGGTGATCCACATGGATAAATTGAACTCCCAGGGTAGATTGAACACCGTATGGGCCAGGGAATAGCTGATGCCGCTTGCCAATGCGGCCGAGATCAGGCCCGCCAATCCCCCAAGCAGGGCAAATTCCAGCAGGGTGGAGAGATAGAGCACACTGCGTTTGACCCCGAGTGTGCGCAAAACGGCGGTCTCCTGCACCTTCAGCTCATGGCTTGCCTGAATGCCTGCATAGAGCACGATCAATCCAGCGGCAAGGGTGAACAGGAAGACCGCCTCCACCGCCAGGGCGCCGCGGTCCATGATGGCGCGAACCTGGGCCATGATGGCGGTGACATCCAGCGCCGTGATGCTGGGGAATTGCTGGATCAGGCGGTGTAACACCGGCCTCTTTTCGGCGGGCATATAGAAGCTTGTGATATAGGTGGCCGGTCCCCGGGCAAGCAATCCCGGTGTGCCGATAACGAAGAAGTTGACATTGAACGAGTCCCACTCCACAGATCTAAGGCTTTGGACACGGCCCTTGATCCGGCTGCCGGCGATCTCGAACTCCAACTCAGCCTCGAGGGGTATCCCCAGGGTTTCCGCCAATCCCTGCTCCACCGAGAACCAGGCCTCGTTCAACTGGGTTTGCGACCACCAACGACCGGCGATGATCTTGTTGTCGGCCTGTGGCTGTAGCGCATGGCTGATGTTGAAATCCCGGGTTGCGAGGCGCTGGGCCCTGGGATTGTCATAATCATCGCGGCTGACCGGATGCCCATCAATGGAGACCAGACGGCCGCGGATCATGGGAAACAGTCCCTTGGTCTCTATCTCGCCCAGGGCCAGCAGGTCACGCACCCCTTCCACCTCGTCGGGTTGGATATTGATCAGAAACTGGTTGGGACTGTCGGCGGGAAGCGCCCCCTGCCAACTGGATAACAGATCGACCCTGACTATCGCCAGCAGCAGCAATACCGTAAAGCCCAATCCGAAACCGGTCAACTGAATGCTGGTTGTGGCGGGATTGCGGGAAAGGCTGGCCAACCCATAGCGCCAGGACCCCGCGGTGAGATGGCGCAAGGGTGCCAGCACATAGACCAGGAGGCGTGAAAACAATAGCAGGATCGCCAGTCCGGCCAGAAGCCCACCTATCAGGCGCAGGGCCATCCTGTCATCGCCGATCTGCCACACCAGCAGGACGCTCAGGGAGACCAGGGATACCAGGAGAAACAGCCGGTAGCTGATGGGGGGTGCCGCCAAGTGACGCCGGAAAACCCGCAGCGGGGGTACCTCACCGAGGCGAATGACGGAGGGCAGGGAGAAACCGATCAGGACCAGAATGCCGGTGACCAGGCCCGATACCACCGGCCATGCAGTGGGCGCCGGGACCTGGCTGGTGAACCAGTGGCCGATCAGCTGAATAAGCAGGGTCTGTACACCCAATCCGATCAATACGCCCAGCAGGCTGGCGAGCAGCCCCAGGCTCAACAGTCGCAGGATAAATATCCGGGTGACTTGCCGACGGCTGGCGCCAAGGCATCTCAGCAGCGCACTGCTATCCGATTGGCGTTCCACAAAACGGCGGCTGGACAGCGCCACGGCCACCATGCAGAGCAGGATGGCGGTGGCGGCGGCAAGCCGCAGGAAGCGTCCCCCTTGGTCCAGGGCGCTGCGCAGTTCCGGCCGGGCGGAGCGGATATCCTCAACCTGCAGACCTCTGATATTTTGCCCTTCCACCCATTCCCGATAGTCGCTCATCTGCGAGGAGGAGCCGGCCAGCAGCAGATAGTGTCTGACCCGGCTTGCGGGACCCAGCAAGCCGGTCTCCGGGATGTCGCCAATGGGGATCAGCAGCCTGGGGGCCAGGCGAAACAGATTTGCCGAACGATCCGGTTCATAGACTATGATGCGACTCACACGGAAACTGCTTTTACCCACCTTGATCCGGTCACCGACATCTATCCCCAGCAGGGGTAGCAGGCGCTCCTCCAGCCAGGCCTCTCCGGACGCCGGGACAGCTTCCGCGACATGGTCGTCTCCAGTCACCCTGTCACGTATCCGCATCTGACCGCGCAGGGGGTAGGTATCGGAGACCGCTTTGACCTGGACCAGCTGGGTCGCCTCAGCATGCAGGATGACACTGGGGAAGCTTAGGGTCGAAGCTTGGGCGAGCTGCCGTCTCTCGGCTTCCTGGGTAAATGATTCGGGCAGTGGCTGATTGCTCTCGACCCTGATATCCGCCGCCAATACCTCGCTGGCCTGGCGTGCCATGGCGCGCTCGATACGGTCGGTAAAGAAACCCACCGAAGTCACCGAGGCCACCGCGATCACCAGTGCGGTGGCGAGCAGCCTGAGCTCCCCTGCACGCCAATCCCGGCGCAGCAAGCGCAGTGCAAACTGGAGTGAATTCAAGCCTCGTTCTCCAACATACCGTCACGCAGGTAGAGGCGGCGATCGCAGCGATCGGCCAGCATTTCATCATGCGTGACCAGAATCAGTACGGTCTGGCTCTGCTCCTGTAGCCTGAACAGCAGATCCGCCACCCGCTCTCCGGTGTGGGCGTCCAGGTTGGCGGTGGGTTCGTCCGCAAACAGGACCTGGGGATCAGGGGCGAAGGCCCGGGCCAGGGCCACACGCTGCTGTTCACCCCCGGAGAGTTGGGAGGGGTAGTGGTGCAGGCGTTGTGCCAGCCCGGCCTCTGAGAGGGCGGCCTTGGCCGCCTGTTCCGGTTTCCCATGTCCTGCCAGTTCCAGGGGCAACATGACATTCTCCAGGGCTGTCATGCCCGAGAGGAGTTGAAAGGACTGAAACACAAACCCCACCTTGCCGGCCCGCAGGGCAGCGCGACCATCCTCATCCAGACCGCTGAGCTGGGTACCGAACAGCCGGACCTCGCCGGACGAGGCCTGGTCCAGACCGGCCAGCAGTCCCAGCAGTGTGGATTTGCCAGAGCCCGATGCACCGAGGATCGCCACAGCCTCACCGGGGGATACCCTCAGGTCGATCCGCTGCAGGATATCTATCCTGCCTGCGGCCGTGTCGACGAACTTCACCAGGCCGCTTGCGGTCACAGGGTGTTGATTGGATGATGGTTGCAACATGAAAAAGATCCTACTGCTGTTATTACTCTTATCTCTAGAATGGCCCATAGGGTCGAGTGCGGCCACGCCCAACCTGCTGGTTGTGGGTGACAGCCTGAGTGCCGGCTATGGCGTCGCCGCCGAGCAGCGCTGGGTGACACTCCTGGGACAGCGCCTGGTGCAGCATTGTGGCCCCTTCAGCGTCGTCAATGCCAGTATCAGTGGTGATACCAGCAAGGGTGGACTAAGCCGACTTCCAGCCCTGTTGGCCAATCACGGGCCCGACGTCGTGGTCATCGAACTCGGCGGCAATGACGGCCTGCGTGGTATCCCCATCAAAACCATGCGCCACAATCTGCAACAGATGGTAAGCCTGGCCAAACGGGCCAAGGCAGCGGTACTGCTGCTGGGTGTGCGTCTGCCGGCGAACTATGGCGAGGCGTTCGTGAATGCCTTCCATCAAGTCTATTATGATGTCGCGGAGGCGGAATCGGTTCCCCTGGTGCCTTTCTTTTTGCAGGACGTTGCCTTGGAGAAAGCGCTTATGCAGGCCGATGGCATCCACCCCAATGACAAGGCCCAGCCTATACTCCTGGACAATGTCTGGTCAAAACTGAGTTCCCTGATTCGCGATAGGGGTTTGGCGGCCGGCTGTAATGATTGAATATCAATCATTGCCAATAACGGCTGAGAATCCAATCGATAATCCAAAGGGGCTAAAATATCGGGATCAAGCTTTAATGGCCCTGAATAATGAGTATAATCCCCAGCTCCTATGGCGGTAGGTATCGGTCCCCCCGCAACGAGAAGCTGTGAACCCCGTCAGGCCCGGAAGGGAGCAGCGGCAGCAGTGGCATCGTGTGCCGGGGTGTGGCTGATACTTCCCGCCACCCTCTATTCCCCAGGATTCGTGGCTCAACCGATCACCCTTTGCCAGCGGTGATATAGGTCTGTTTGTAGTCGTTATACTCATCGACCACCCCTTGCATGACCTCATCCTGGTAGGGCTGCAGTCCTCTCAGGGCCATATGCTTGGTGCCGTGTCCAACCTCGATACCCGCTTCCATAAAGCGAAAATCGAGGCGCACCATGCCCTTTTTGCCCTGCACATCAAAACTTGAGCCAGTGGATTCCAACTGGGGATCATTCAAGTCCAGGCGATGCAGGTCGATCTCCATGCTCTGGTAGATCACCAGTGGGCGGGCAGGGTTGATCATAACCCCCTCTGCGGCCATCAGTGGTACGAGGATGTGAGGGAAGGCCATACCTGAGAAGGCCACGTAACGGCTGGAGAGGTGATCGATCAGCAGTGGATCATGGGTGGTTTCACCTTCGCGCTCGATGGAGAGGTACTGTTTGCCCGCTTCATCAACAACCTGGATCAGCGATGCGCTACTGTCGGGGAAAATCACTGCCTGGTCTCTCACCATGCCTGAGAAGGTAAAATGCATCTGTTGGCTCAGTCCGAGATGGTTCAGGGCAACGGCAAAGAGCAGGTCCCCGGGGACGCAAAACATCTTTGCATCGGTGTTGTGTAACGGATTGAAATCGTTTGCAATCTCTTTCGCGAAGCGACTGGCTTGATCGCGGGTGAACTGAACCTTGTTACCCTCGGCAGTAAAATAGTTGGCCAACACCATGGTAGCTTTCCCACTGTTTCAGACGTGCGCGATCATATCAGGAGCTGTTTGGTCAGCATAGCTGGTTTCGATTCAATAGTGTGATCCACATGGGAATATCGCCTCTATCAGCCAGCCAAGCGGGAGCCGATCTATCCGGCTTGGATCTGAACCACAGGCGAATATGATAAAGTAGCATCATCAGAATCACCGCGGAGTTGTCCCTGATGGCTAAAGATTTAGAGACTACAAAAGCAAAGTTCGCAGTCGGCGAGCTTGTCTACCATCGTCTGTTTGAATACCGCGGAGTGATTGTGGATGTGGACGCAAGATTCATGCTCAGTGACGAGTGGTATGAGCAGGTAGCCCGCTCCCGGCCACCCAAGGATCAGCCCTGGTACCGGGTGCTGGTCCACAGCTCCAATGACGAGACCTATGTGGCCGAGCGTAATCTGACATCGGATATCACTATCGAACCGGTGGAGCATCCCTTGATCAAAGAGTTTTTTCATGACTTCGTGGACGGCAGATACGTCACCGGCAGACGAGTCAACTGAGACTGGGGAACTAGGATTTGTCACAAACGAAAAAAGTCGTTGTTGGCGTTCTCATTATTCTGGTCGCCGGCTATGTAGGCCTGCTGCAACGGCAACAAACCCCACCAGTAGTAGTTCCCGATGCAACCCCCCAGAGCGTTGGCGATGACCAGATCACGCGTGCTTACCGGCAACGGGCGAAAGATCTACAGGTAAGGGGTGATGGTGAGGTTGTGCGGTTGCTAGCGGATGATCTTGACGGCAGCAGACACCAGCGTTTCATTCTTCGCCTCGCTTCCGGACATACTGTTCTGATCGCCCATAACATCGACCTTGCGCCGAGGGTGGATGCCATTGATGTAGGTGACACTATCGGGTTTTCCGGTGTCTATGAGTGGAATGAGCGGGGGGGTGTGGTGCACTGGACCCATCATGATCCCCAGGGCAGGAGGCAGGGAGGCTGGATCGAGCACCGGGGCAGGCGCTACCGATGACCGCTATGGATGAATCCAGGCCGATGGTGATTCCACAACAGTCGGTCAGATGGCTTCGCGGGTTGCTGGTGATCTCCACAGGCCTGTTGCTTGCGGGTCTCTATCTGCCGATGCTGACCCTGACCAAGTTTCTGTTTATCGCAAACTCATTTTCCGTGATATCGGGGATATGGGAATTACTCCAGAGGGGACACTGGTTCCTCTTCGCTGTGGTTGGATTGTTCAGTGTGGTATTGCCTATCCTGAAGATCCTGCTGCTGTTCCTGTTACTGCAACTGGGTGAAGTCAACTCGACACGCTATATCAAACTGCTGAAGATCATGCATGATTACGGACGCTGGGGAATGCTGGATGTGATGGTGGTGGCGGTGATGATCGTGGCGGTAAAACTTGACGTTATTGCCGAGATCGAACTGCATACCGGACTCTATCTATTCGCCGCCGCGGTGTTGCTCATCATGTACATCACGCACCGTATTGCCGGCTATTCGCAAGCACCATGACACCGGCAGTCAACGCGGCAAAAAAAGCCGGGATAAAGTTCCGGACCCACGCTTACGAGCATGACTCGAAGCATCCGTCATATGGTCTGGAAGCGGCAGAAAAGCTCGGAATCACCCCACAGCGTGTGTTCAAGACCCTGGTGGTCCAACTCGATGCCAAGGAGTTGGCCGTGGCAGTGGTGCCGGTGGCATCCCAGCTGGACCTGAAGGCGTTCGCCAAGGCTGCGAAGGTGAAAAAGGTGGCCATGGCGGATGCCAGGCTGGTGGAGCGTAGCACCGGGTATGTACTGGGCGGTGTCAGCCCGTTGGGGCAGAAAAGGCGCCTGCTGACCTTGCTTGATCGTTCCGGGCTCGATTTTCCCACCCTCTATGTCAGTGCCGGGCGGCGTGGTTTGGAAATTGAACTGGCTGCTGACGATCTGTTGCGTTTGTTGGATGGATGCTTGGCGGATATTGCCAGATAGGGGGGTTACTCTCCCCGTCTATTTGCCACCCTGATGTATTTATGTTTTCTTCAGTCCATCATCTTGTCCTGCCTACTGTTTTTGATGTCTCAAACCTCACTCGACAAGAGAAATCAAGTAGGATTAACCTGTTAACACCATAATGGCCGAAGTTAACGGGACAGCATTGACAAGCTTTAGATGTCTTAGCTGAGTATAATGGTGTCAGTTTGCCACTATGTGAAAACCGAAAGCGCCATCCAGGGTATTTGTCATGACAGGTCAGCAACCGACAATTGATAGTCGTGTATCCAATATCCGGGTCTCCAGCACCCACAGACTGATTCGTCCCATTGATCTGTTACGGGAGATGCCCGTCAGTGATGCCGTCAATGAGCATGTGCTCAAGGTGCGCAACACCATTCATGACATCCTGACCGGTGCCGACCAACGTCCGTTGGTAATTGTCGGACCCTGTTCTATCCATGATCCGGCTGCCGCCATGGATTATGCGCAAAGACTCAAGCCAGTGGCGGATGCCCTCAGTGACCGGCTGTATATCGTCATGCGGGTCTATTTTGAAAAGCCCCGCACAACGATCGGCTGGAAAGGCTTGATCAATGATCCGGAGATGAATGGATCATTTGACATGGGCAAGGGCTTGCGCCTCGCCAGGCAACTGCTGCTCGATATCAATGCCCTCGGACTGGCTACGGCCACCGAGATACTTGAACCCTTCACGCCCCAATATATCGGCGATCTGCTCGGTTGGGTGGCGATTGGTGCGCGTACCACCGAGAGCCAGACCCATCGCCAGATGGCATCCGGTCTTTCCGCGCCGGTGGGATTCAAGAATTCCACAGACGGCAATACCAAAGTCGCGGTAGAGGCCATGCTGGCCGCTGCCAGTTCCCACACCTTTCTGGGAATCAATGAACTGGGTGAGACATCCATCGTGGAGACAACGGGCAATAGGGATACTCACCTGATTCTGCGCGGCGGCAGTCGCGGGGCGAATTACGATCAGCAAGATGTATTCAAAGCGGCGGAGATGCTACGATCGAAGCAGCTCAATCCAAGATTGATGGTCGACTGTTCCCACGCCAACAGCGGTAAGGATTACACGCGCCAGGTCATGGTCTGGGATAATCTTATGCAACAGGTATGTCGGGCAAGAAACGACGCTGTCGAGTCCTATATTCTTGGGGCAATGCTGGAGAGTCATATCAATGCCGGACGGCAGGATATCAATGCTGATCTGGCTTATGGTGTATCGGTCACAGACGCCTGTATCGATTGGAACACTACACAACAGCTATTACAGCGCGGCTATCAAGCGTTGGCCTGAGAGAAGACTCATCAAGGGGAGGCATCAGCCGTGGGGCAGACATTGGAGCAGGATCTGAAAACCCTGGCAACCGCAAGGGTGTTTTTTGGGCATCAATCCGTGGGCAAGAATATTATCGCCGGCATGGAAGATCTAATCGGGGACTATCCGGGGGTTGATCTTAAGATCACAGCAGATAGCGCAGAGATCGGTGAGGCCTCCGGGTGTCTGCTGCACACGGCAGTGGGCAAGAACACGGAGCCACTGAGTAAATGTGTTGATTTTGCCAGGCTCATCGATCAGGAACTCGCCGGGAAGATCGACTATGCTTTGTTGAAATTTTGCTATATCGATGTCGACCGGGACTCAGATGTCCAGCAGTTGTTCACCGATTACAAGGGCATCATGGATGAGCTTATCAACAGGCATCCGGAGATTACATTCATTCATACTACAATGCCTCTCAGGCACACGCCTGGTGGCCTGTCGGTATGGATAAGAGAGCTTCTGGGCAGGCCGAACAACAGCAAACTGGACAATATCAAACGCAATCAATTCAATCAGTTGCTCCGTTCCAGTTTCAGTCATTCCCCAATCATTGATATCGCCACGAGCGAGTCCACCTATGCCGATGGCAAAAGGGAGTCGTTTAAAACGGACGGCCAGACCTACTATTCGCTGATTGGAGAATATACCAATGACGGCGGTCATCTGAATGAAAATGGCCGTGCCCGGGTAGCCGCTGCATTTGTCCGGGAACTTGCCCAGTCTATTCGCAATCATCCCTGAAACGGCCGGCCCCCGTTGTGCCTCGGGAGTGCGATGCAGCTCTCAATAAGCATGGGAATCCAGCCCCTGGATTGTTCAAGCAGGCCTGGCGTGTGCCGATATGCCTGAGTAAGCGTGTCGATAGGGTGGGCGAATTCAAACGACCAAGGAGCGTTCCCTCTATAGAGCAATAATCTCCCGGGTGGAGAAGGATAGACTGGATCATTCCCCGAGGTAAAAAATAGTTATGGCACCTGATCACGATGCTGATGCCTTGCAGGCCGATATCTCCTCACTGGAAAGCAAACGACAGATCCTCAAACAGATCGTCGATATCACCAAGGCGATTGAGAGTATGCAGGATAGTCTGAATGCCGTGCTGGTGCTCGGTGTGGACTCCAAGGACATACCGGAAGACGGGCTCAATCTCTACAGTTCCCTGAGTGATTCCCTGCGCAATCTGCCAGTCAGCAAAATCAAACAATATTTCAACAATCTCGAACTGATCGTTAAGGGGCAGCTGGAAAAGATCCTGCGCTACTCCGGTCTGGATTACAGCGGTGATGAGAGTATCGAGTTTATCTCGCTCTCCAGCGATGCGAGTGATGCCAATCCATTTGATCTGCTCGATGAGTTTAAACGTACGGCTCAAACCGCGGTTTCGTTAAGGGTATTGCTGCGCAAGCGTGGAGTCGCCACCCCTGGGTCGCCGATCCCAGTCTCAGCGTCACTCATCAAAGAGCAGCTCCTGCATCTGGAGGCCCAGGAGGGCCAGCAGCGGGTCAGGGCCAAGGAGAAGATCGTCGAGATGCAGGACGATGTTAAGGCAATGCTTGAAAACCCGAACTATCCCGATGGCATGAAACAGGTGCTGAGGGGTGTGGTTGACAATCTGGAGCGGGATATCAGGCTGTTGGATAAAGGGGCTTCCCTGAATAAACTCAGCTTTGTGATGGAGTCGGAAGAGGTTCTCAGTGTGGAGGAGACGAACATTGAGGTGGCTGAGGTGGAGGCGATCGAAATTGGTGGTGTGGAAGATGAACAGACGGATATGAGTTTTTCCTCTGCTGCAAGCCGCTGGCTCAACAGCCCCTGGGATGTCTCCTGGGGTGATATCAACAATGATAAAAGTAAATAACCTGGGTCTTTTTTACATTCTGATGATAGGGATGTTACCGGGAGGCTAGGTTTGGCCTGGACTTTCCGTCTCTCTGCTGGTTTAATATTCGTTTATCAATAGTACTGCAATTGAGTATTGCTTCTATTAATGCTCACTATTGTGCATATATCGATTAACCCTCGGCTACACTCTACTGAATCACTGACCACCTGAATCGAGGACAACCACTCTATGCCTCATGAGTTGAGACAGGCAGCGCTCGACTATCATCGCTCACCAAAACCAGGCAAGCTTGAGATCAAGGCCACCAAACCGATGGCTAACCAGAGAGATCTGGCACTCGCCTATTCACCCGGTGTGGCCGTCGCCTGCGAAGAGATCGAAGCGGACCCCAATAAAGCGGCAGACTATACCGCCCGGGGTAATCTGGTGGCTGTGGTGACCAATGGCACAGCTGTTCTCGGTCTCGGCTCTATCGGCAGTCTTGCCTCCAAACCTGTCATGGAGGGCAAGGCGGTACTGTTCAAACAGTTTGCAGATATCGATGTCTTCGATATCGAAATCGACGAACAGGATCCGCAACTATTTATCGAGACCGTGGCACGGCTTGAGCCAAGTTTTGGTGGCATCAATCTTGAAGATATCAAGGCGCCTGATTGCTTTATTATCGAACAGGCACTCAAGGAGCGCATGAATGTTCCGGTGTTCCATGATGATCAGCATGGCACCGCGATAGTGGTTTGCGCCGCTATTCTGAATGGACTCAAGGTGGTGGGTAAGGCTATCGAGGAGGTTAAGCTGGTTACCGCCGGTGCGGGTGCGGCTGCCTTGGCCTGTCTCGGTCTGCTGATCGATATGGGGATGCGGCGAGAGCATATCATCGTTACCGATATCAGCGGTGTGGTGTATAAGGGCCGCACCGGTGAGATGGACCCCTACAAGGGGGCCTATGCTGTGGATACCCCCCATCGTACCTTGGAACAGGCCCTGGAAGGGGCTGATATATTTCTAGGACTATCCGCCGCCGGCGTTTTGAAAGGGGATTGGCTTGCGAAAATGGCGCCTGATCCGCTTGTTCTGGCGCTGGCGAACCCGGTTCCGGAGATCATGCCGGAAGCGGCAAAGGCAGTCAGACCGGACGCGATCCTGGCGACGGGCAGAACCGATTATCCCAATCAGGTGAATAATGTTCTCTGCTTTCCCTTTCTGTTTCGCGGTGCCCTTGACGTGGGGGCGACCGAGATCAACAGTGCTATGAAATTGGCCTGTGTGCGCGCCCTTGCCGAGATGGCTCAAGCGGAGTCCTCGGATGTGGTGCGTTCCGCCTATGGCGGCCAGCAGCTGCAGTTCGGACCTGACTACCTGATCCCGAAACCCTTCGATCCCCGTTTAATGGAGAGCGTCCCCTACGCGGTGGCGATTGCGGCGATGGAGTCCGGGGTTGCGCAACGACCGATAACCGATTTGGAGAGCTATCGTAACCGCCTGCAGCACAGGGTTTTCCGTACCAGCATTCCGATGCGTCCGGTGTTTGAAAGGGCCAGTGAAGAGGTACGGCGGGTGGTCTATGCAGAGGGCCAGGAAGCACGTGTCCTGGAGGTGGCTCAGCAGGCTGTGGATCAGGGCATCGCCATCCCCGTACTCATAGGACGGCGTGAAACCATCAACGAGCGTATTGCAGCCCTTGGGTTGAGAATGCGTGAAGGGGTTGATGTCGAACTCCTCGATCCCTTTGATAACCCCCACTTCGATCTCTATACAAAGATCCTGTTAGAGCGGCTGCAACGGCGTGGCTATTCACCCAAGGAGGCACGTGAAAAACTGCGCCAAAACCACACTGTTCTGGCGTCGGTGGTGGTCGCATCGGGGGATGCGGATGCCATGATCTGCGGGACCGTGGGTCGGTATTGGACCCATCTCGATTATGTGCGCAAGATTATCGGTACCGAGAGCGGTATCAATAAGCTCACCTCCATGAATGCCCTGGTATTACAATCCGGAACCCTGTTCATTGCGGATACCTATGTACAAGAGGATCCCTCGGCAGAGGATATTGCCGAGATTGTCTCGCTATGCGCTGAAGAGGTGTTATGGTTCGGTATTCAGCCTAAAGTGGCGCTGATCTCTCATTCAAACTTCGGTAGTCACAACTCCTCTTCAGCAGTTAAGATGCGTGAGGCTTTGGGGATTGTGCGCAAGCGCATGCCGGATCTGGAAATCGAGGGAGAGATGCATGCAGATCTTGCCCTGTCGGAAGAGCTGCGTACTGCCCGCTTTCCCAATTCACAACTCAAGGACCGGGCCAATCTGCTGATCATGCCAAATCAGGATGCGGCAAACGTAGCCTTCAATATGATGAAAATGCTCGGCGATGGGATTGCGATCGGACCGATTCTCATCGGCAGTGCAAAATCGGCCCATGTGGTTACACCCAGCATCAGTGTGCGTGGATTGTTGAATATGACTGCACTCGCTTCGGTACGCGCCAGTTGCATGATGAACAAGGATTGAATTATGCGTGATTTTGTTTGGAGTGAGTCGCTACAAACATAGGGTAGCTGATCCTCAGAGCCTTTAGCAGTTCGACTCTGATCTCGTTTAACATAAACAGTATTGGAAAAGAGAAACATGCAAGAGACTAACCCGAGACCGGTCTTTCTCAATCTTTTTAAGATACGCCTGCCAATGGCCGGTATCATGTCGATCATTCATCGCGCTACCGGTGTGGTGATGGTATTGGCGATCCCGCTTCTTATCTACCTACTCGATCTTTCTCTCAGTGGTCCCGATGGGTTTGCCGCTGCCAAGGGGCTATTCGCCAATGACCTTGTGAAGTTGATCCTGTTTCTCTTTGTATGGGGGCTGATGCACCATTTCCTGGCGGGTATCCGCTATCTGTTGATCGACATCGATATCGGCGTTGAGAAACCTATGTTCCGTCAAACCGCATGGGCAGTGACACTGGCTGCTCCTGTGTTGGCGCTGATTTTATTGGGAGGTCTGCTATGAGTCGTCGTGCGACTGGTCTGAGGGCCTGGTTTCTTCAGCGTGCAACCGCAATCTATCTGTTACTGTTCATTGTCTTTGTACTGCAGCAGATGATCTTCAATCCACCGCAGGATTTCAGTGCATGGCAGGGATGGGTGGCTCACCCCTTGGTCGGGCTCGGTCTACTGCTCTTTTTCGCCTCCCTGCTGCTGCATGCCTGGGTCGGTTTTCGTGATGTACTTATCGATTATATCCACCCCACCGCGCTACGCGTGACACTGCTGACGCTGGTCGGTTTCGTCCTGGTCGGCTGCGCGCTTTGGGTTCTGCAGATTATCTTTACGGCGGCTACCGCCTAAGAAAAAGGTTCACAACAAGATGGCACTGGAAAAGCAACGATTCGACACACTCATTCTCGGGGCAGGCGGTGCCGGTTTAAACGCCGCCCTGCAACTGGCCAATGCGAACCTCAAGGTGGCAGTGGTCTCCAAGGTATTTCCCACCCGTTCCCATACGGTGGCGGCGCAGGGGGGAGTGAATGCCGCCCTGGCCAATGTGCTGCCTGACAACTGGCATTGGCATATGTTCGATACCGTCAAGGGATCTGACTATCTCGGCGACCAGGATGCCATCGAGTATATGTGCCGTGAAGCGATACCCACGGTGTATGAACTGGAACACAACGGCGTACCATTCTCCCGTCTCGCCAATGGCAAGATCTACCAGCGGGCATTCGGCGGCCAGAGTCAGGACTTCGGCGGAGAGCAGGCGGCACGTACCTGCGCAGCCGCTGACCGCACCGGGCATGCGATCCTGCACACCCTCTATCAACAGAACATCCGCGCCAAGACCCATTTCTATGACGAGTACTTCGCCATCGACCTGATCAGGGATGGCGAGGGATTCGTATTGGGCGCCCTGGTGTTGAACATTGCAACCGGGGAGCCGCTGTTGATCGAGTCCAAGACCACGCTGCTGGCAACCGGAGGCTGCGGACAGGTCTTCAGGACCACCAGTAACGCCCATATCAACACCGGTGATGGCATGGCGATGGCATTACGTGCCGGCCTGCCGCTGATGGACATGGAATTTTTCCAGTTTCATCCCACCGGCATCGCCGGCAAGGGCATGCTGATCACCGAGGGCGTGCGAGGCGAGGGGGGTTACCTCATTAACAAGGATGGTGACCGCTTCATGGAGAAGTATGCACCGAATGCAAAAGATCTCGCCAGCCGCGACGTGGTGGCCCGGTCCATCGTCACTGAAGTGCGTGACGGTCATGGTGTCGGTCCGGAAGCGGATCACGTGTTGTTGAAGGTCAACCATCTGGGCGAGGAGGTTATCTCCAAGCGTCTGCCGGGTATCCGCGAGAGCTCCAAGATCTTTGCCGGCGTCGATCCGGTGAAAGAACCGATACCTGTGTTTCCCACGGCCCACTATGTAATGGGTGGTATCCCCACGGATCGTTTCGGCCGGGTGATGCCCAGCGCGGATGATGATGGGGATCATTTACCGGGACTCTATGCCGCTGGCGAGTGTGCCTGTGCATCGGTGCATGGGGCCAATCGGCTGGGTGGCAACTCCCTGCTCGATATCCTGGTGTTTGGCCGTCTGGCTGGGCACAACATCATCGAGTATGTGAAAGATAATTCAGGTCATCGCCCACTCGACGAAGCGAGTGTCGAGCAGTCCATGGCGCGGCTGCAGCGGTGGGATAGCAAGGGTGATGGTATCACCGTCAGTCAGTTGCGCAACGATTTCCGCAAGACCATGGAGGATCATGCCGGCGTATTCCGCGTCGAGGACATGATGGCGGAGGGGGTCGAGAAGGTGAGGCAGCTGCGGGAGAAGTTGAGTGAGGTTCGACTTACTGACCACTCCTCCACCTTCAATACCAATCGAACCGAAGCCCTGGAGCTGGAGAACCTGATCGATGTGGGTTTGTCGATTGCAGTGTCCGCATTGCACCGAAAGGAGAGCCGCGGTGCCCACTCAAGACCCGACTATCCGAAACGGGATGATGTGGAGTGGATGAAACATACCCTCTACTGGAAGGAGAACGACAAGCTCGATTACAAGGGTGTGCGGTCACAGCCTTTGACTGTTGAGAGCTTTCCGCCGAAAGAAAGGGTTTACTGAAGAGTTTTTAGTTATAAGTTTTTAGTTTTAAGTTGCGGCGAACACCATAACTCAAAACTCACAACTCAAAACTAAAAACTCGAAGCAACGAGGTTTTGAAATGAAATTCAGTGTCTACCGTTATAATCCGGATACCGACAACGAGTCCTATATGCAGGCGTTCGAGGTCGAGCCACGTCAGGGGATGATGTTGCGTGATGCCCTGCTGGCGATACAGGCCCAGGATGAGTCCTTTACCTTCAGGCACTCATGCGGTGAAGGGGTTTGCGGTTCCGATGGTGTGAATGTCAACGGCAGCAACAAACTCGCCTGTATTACAGCTGTGGCTGACTTGAAGGAACCGGTGGAGGTCAGACCTTTTCCAGGCCGCCCGGTGATTCGAGACCTGGTGGTGGATATGAGTCAGTTCTATGCCCAATACAAACAGGTTGACCCCTGGCTGATTCGCAAGGACCCATTGCCTGAGCAGGAGATTCTCCAGTCGCCTGAAGAGAGAAACAAACTCGATGGCCTGTATGAGTGCATCATGTGCGGCTGCTGTTCCACCTCCTGTCCTTCCTTCTGGTGGAATCCGGATAAATTCCTGGGTCCCCAGGCACTATTGAGTGCCTGTCGTTTCCTGGCCGATAGCCGTGATCAGGCCAAGGAGGAGCGGCTCGACAAACTTGAGGGGCCGTATAAGCTGTTCCGCTGCCATACCATTATGAACTGTGTGGAATCCTGTCCGAAGGAGCTCAATCCCACCAAGGCGATTGGTCATATCAAGGCCATCATGCTGAAGGATGCCATCTGAGTCTGGCACATGATTATCGAGGATAACGATCTGGCGGATATCGAAAGACTGCGTTGGCAGTGCCGGCGTGGCATGCTCGAGTTGGATGTGCTGTTG
The DNA here is from genome assembly GCA_003094555.1 of gamma proteobacterium symbiont of Ctena orbiculata. Classification (GTDB taxonomy): domain Bacteria; phylum Pseudomonadota; class Gammaproteobacteria; order Chromatiales; family Chromatiaceae; genus Thiodiazotropha. Next base: position 13,317 of record NATW01000119.1, on the reverse strand, counting down.
GAAGCCTTTCTGGATCAGCACTATGCCGGACTCACTCCCCGCTTGCAGCGACTCTTCATTCAATTGTTGGGCTTTCCCGATCCCGTGATCCACGCCTGGTGTGTCGGCGGTGAAGCGCCGGAAGATGATGAGTTCGAAGAACTGATTGCCTCCATCAGGGAGACCCGCGTCGCGTGAGTTGACAAACAGCCCTGCTAGCGGCTGTGATTCCACTGCTGATTCGGGTTAAACTGCCCATCTTCAGTCCGCGGATGACGAATCGTTTAAATGTCTTATCAGGTACTTGCACGGAAATGGCGACCCCAGTTGTTCAGCCAACTGGTGGGTCAGCAGCATGTGGTCAAAGCCCTCACCAACGCCTTGGAGCGGGAACAGCTGCATCATGCCTATCTGTTTACCGGTACCCGTGGTGTGGGCAAGACCACCCTGGCGAGAATCTTTGCCAAATCCTTGAATTGCGAAGAAGGGATCAGCGCATCCCCCTGTGGTGTCTGTGATGCCTGCCGTGAGATCGACGAGGGACGCTTTGTGGATCTCCTGGAGGTGGATGCCGCATCGAGGACCAAGGTGGATCAAACCCGGGAGCTGTTGGAAAACGTTCCCTATGCGCCGGTGCGCGGACGTTACAAGGTTTACCTTATCGATGAAGTCCATATGTTTTCCGCAAGCAGTTTCAATGCTTTATTGAAGACTCTTGAGGAACCACCACCACATGTGAAATTCATTCTCGCCACCACTGATCCGCAAAAGGTGCCGGTGACCGTTCTCTCCCGTTGTCTACAGTTCAATCTGAAACGTCTCGACAGGGAACAGATCGAATCCCAGCTGCGCCACATCCTGGAGCAGGAGAAGATCCTCTTCGATGAGCAGTCGATCTCCCTGCTCGCCCGGGGTGCCGATGGCAGTATGCGCGATGGCTTGAGCCTGCTCGATCAGGCCATTGCATTTGGCGGTGGAGAGGTCAAGGGGACCGATGTGGCTGTCATGATCGGTACTATCGGCGCCGATCAGATCTATCTTTTGCTCGAGGCATTGGCCAACTCGGATGGTCGGCGACTGATCTCCCTGGTGGCGGAGATGGCGGAGCGCGCGGCTGACTTCAGCAATGCCCTGCAGGAGTTGCTCGCCATGCTGCATCAGATAGGCATGCTGCAGATCGTGGCGGAGTATGAGCCTGACGAGGTCTATGATCCGGATCGTCTGCACGGGATTGCCCAGACCCTATCAGCGGAAGACGTGCAGCTCTATTATCAGATCGTGTTGTTGGGACAGAAGGAGCTCGCCCTGGCACCCGATCCACGCAGTGGTTTTGAGATGGTGCTACTCCGGCTATTGGCATTCAGACCGGACCAGCCCGAAGCGGCGCCGGGTGAATCATCCGGTTCGCAAGCCAAATCCCAGCCAGTAGAGGGTGTCAAACCGGTTGCTGGAAAAAGCGCGGCCGTGAAGCGCGCCACCCAACCGACAGCCAAGCCATCCGCCACTGATGATCCCTCCGATTGGGAGGGCTTTGTCAACGCTATGCGGCTGGGTGGCATCACCAGCCAGCTCGCCCACAACTGTAGCTTTGACAGCTGGGATGGCCAGACCCTGCGTCTGACGCTGGATGCATCAATGAAGCAGTTGCGGGTCGGACAATCGGAAAAGCGCCTGCTGGAGAGTATTTCAAGGCTCCTGGGGAAAGAGATTAAACTCCTGATCACGGAAGCGGTACCCGAGGATGAGACACCGGCGATGCGTCAGAAACGGCAGCAGCAGGAGCGTCAGCAGGAGGCTGAGGCCAAGCTGAAGAGTGATCCTTTGGTGCGTGAGATGGAGGAGCGGTTTTCGGCACACCTGTTGACCGATTCCATCCGGCCGATGGATGAGCCGGGAGGTTGATGTAGGCCAACACTGGATTGGTTTTATGTTTTGCGGATTCTGATGATATTCCGGTAACGTGCTGATGTTCTTGGATGTTTGCAGGCATCTTAAAGTGAATCCTAGAATCTGTTTGACGATTTTCACAGCGAATCCCAAAGTCAGAAATTGGGGGACGACAAATGATTGAGATGAGGTTAGTTCCATGAAAGGTGGTTTAGGCAATTTGATGAAGCAGGCGCAGAAGATGCAGACCGAAATGCAGGAGGCGCAAGAGCGATTGGCCCAGGAAGAGGTTACCGGCGAGTCCGGGGGCGGTCTGGTCAAGGTGGTCATGAACGGTAAGCATGAAGTGCGTCGGGTTGAGATTGACGACAGCCTGATGTCGGATGACAAGGAGATGCTGGAGGATCTGGTGGCTGCGGCGCTGAACGATGCCGCGCAACGGGTCAGTCAGAAGATGCAGGAGAGCATGTCCGGGTTGACTGCCGGATTGGGACTGCCACCTGGGATGAAACTGCCTTTCTGAGATCCTATGCGTTTATCGATCGGGAGCTGCCATGCCTAGCCCCTCACTGCTGCAGCAGTTGATCTCGTCCTTGAGATGCCTCCCCGGGGTGGGAGCCAAGAGTGCGCAACGCATGGCTTATCATCTATTGGAGCGGGATCGTGAGGGAGGTAGGGAGTTGTCGAGGATCCTGGCGCAAGCCATGGATAGGGTTGGACACTGTTCCCGTTGCCGTACCTTGAGCGAGAGCGAGCTGTGTCAACTATGCGCCAACCCGGAGCGGGACCCGGCCCAGCTCTGCATCGTGGAGACACCGGCCGATCAGGCCATGATCGAACAGGCCATCGACTACCGGGGTTGCTACTTCGTGTTGGGCGGGCATCTCTCGCCATTGGACGGCATAGGGCCGAAGGAGATCGGCCTCGATCAACTGGCTGAGCGTTTTGCCGGGGGCGAGGTCAAAGAGATTATTCTTGCCACCAATCCGACCATTGAAGGGGATGCGACGGCCCAATATATTCACGATATGGCGGCAAGCCGGAATATAAAAACAACCCGAATCGCCCAGGGGGTTCCCATGGGCGGGGAGTTGGAATATGTGGACGGTGCAACATTGGCGCACGCCTTTCGAGGCCGATCAGAGTTTTGAGGAGAGAGTATGAGCGACTGCCTGTTCTGCAAATTTATCAGTGGTGAGATCCAGCCCGACAAGGTCTATGAAGATGAAGAAGTGCTTGCCTTCCGGGATATCAATCCACAGGCCCCAACCCATATCCTGATCATCCCCAAGCGGCATATCGCCACCCTCAATGAGCTGGAACCCGATGATCAGGCATTGATGGGTAAACTCATCCTGACCGCACAAAAAGTGGCAAAGGAGGAGGGTATCGATAGCGCGGGCTACCGTACACTGATCAACTGTAACGAGGCCGCGGGCCAGTCAGTCTTCCATATCCATCTACACCTGCTGGGTGGACGCACTATGCAGTGGCCTCCCGGATAGGGAAAAGGATAGAGGGCATCCAGAGTGCATTGGATTAGTGTTAACAGGCCCTAGCATGCATTCGCAACAGCAAGCTGACAGGGAGACGACCTCTCCCGCAGCAGCCTACCAATTGTCGATCACGGGCATGACCTGTCAGCACTGCGTGGCGGCGGTGGAAAAGGCTGTCGCCGGCGTGCCGGATGTAGCACAGGTTGAAGTCAGTCTCACATCCAACACGGCCCGGATCATCGGGGGGAGTCCCCAGCTGGCCATTGCGGCGATCAGGGAGGCCGGTTATGAGGCGCAATCCCTGAGCGAGACGCCTAGCCACTGTCCGCTGCCAGCCACCGATGTTCAGCAGGATACAGACACAGCGGCGCTGACATTGACGGATGGCTATACCCTGACCATCGACGACATGACCTGTGCCAGTTGTGTGGCCGCGGTGGAGCGGGCCATCCGTTCGGTGGATGGGGTTTCGGAGGCGGTGGTCAACCTGGTGGAAAAACGTGCCCAGGTGATCGGGGGTGACCCCGACAAGGTGGTTGACCGGGTGGTCGACCAGGGTTACGGCGCACACCTGGATAGCACCCACCGCGCACCGGATGAACTGCTGCTTGAGATCACCGGTCTTGCTCAAGATGCCCAGCGACGGCAGCTGTCCCGGCTGTTACAGACCCTGGATCCGGAAGCCGGCTTGGATCAAGAGAAGGGGGCATGGCGTATCCATACCAGGCTCCATCCCGCGCAACTCCTGATCGAGCTTGAGCATGCTGGCATATCGGCACGTCTGGTGGAGCCTTTCACCGATCCCTACGCGGAAGAGGCCGCCGCGGCCGCCGCTGAAGTCAGACGCTCCTGGCAGCGGGCACTGCTCGCGGGGGTGGTGGGGATCACCCTGATGATCGCTGAAATGAGCGGCAACACCCCGTTAGTGAGTGAGTCCGGGGGTGAGAGTTTCTGGTTGGGCATCGCCATCCTGTGCCTGTTCGTGATGCGATTCAGCGGTGGCCACTACTATCTGGGTGCCTGGAAACAGGCCAAACATCTCTCCGCCAATATGGATACCCTGGTGGCATTGGGCACCGGTACAGCCTGGCTCGCCTCCCTGCTCATCGTCGTCCAGCCCCAGGGTCTGCTGCTGCAGACGGAGAAGCTCTATTTCGACGCATCGGTTTTGATTCTCGCCTTTCTCCAGTTCGGCCATGTGCTGGAGACCCGGGCCAAACGGACCACCAGCGAGGCGGTGGGTGCCCTGGTGGGATTGGCGCCAAAGATCGCCCAGGTCATCCATGGGGGAGAGGAGGTATCTGTCCCAGTCTCCCTACTGCGATTGGGTGACCGGATTCAGGTGCGACCCGGTGAGCGCATCCCCATCGATGGTGAGGTGGTGGAGGGTGAGTCGACGGTGGATGAATCGATGTTGACCGGTGAATCACTGCCGGTGTGTAAACAGCCGGGTGCTCTCGTTACCGGGGGCACCATGAACCGTAACGGCACGCTTCGATTTCAAGTGACCCGGCTGGGAGAGGAGACGACGCTCGCCCATATCATTGCCATGGTGCGCAAGGCGCAGATGAGTAAACCCCCCATCGCGCGGCTTGTGGACAGGGTTTCCGCAATCTTCGTGCCGGTGGTTGTGGTGATCGCCGTGATCACCTTCATCGTCTGGCAGATAGTGGCGCCGCAACCCTCGCTACCCTATGCCCTGACCGCCAGCATCGCGGTGCTGGTGATCGCCTGTCCCTGTGCCCTGGGGTTGGCAACCCCGATTGCGATTATGGTGGGGACCAGCCGCGCCGCCCAGTTGAATGTCCTGATCAGAAACAGTGAAGGGCTGCAGCGGGCCAGCGGTCTGACCCACCTGGTGGTGGACAAGACCGGCACCCTTACCCGGGGATCTCCCACAGTCACCTCCCTCTACCCTGTAGCGGGAGTGGAGAGAAGAGAGCTGATCGCCCTCGCTGCCAGTGTTGAATCCCAGGCCTCGCACCCATTGGCGGAGGCGATAGTCGATTACGCGGGTCAGCTTGGGATTGACCTGCTCCCCGTAGCGGCGTTCAACTCCCACCCGGGACGAAGTGTGGAGGGGAGTGTATCGGGGATGTCCGTGGAGTTGGGAGGGAATCAACTCCTGACCTCAAATCGTCTCACCCCCCCTGCCGAACTGCTGGCACATGCCGAACGAGAGGCCGCACAAGCGGGCACGCCGGTGTGGGTCATGGGGGAGGGGAGGTTCCTCGGGCTGCTGATCCTCAAGGATCCCCTGCGTCACGACAGTCAAACTGCCGTGGAGTCTCTCAGAGAGCATGGGGTTGAACTGGTCATCTGCAGTGGAGATAACCGCGCTACCGTAGAGGCGGTGGCGCGGGCACTGGGGGTTGGAGCGGTCCACAGTGAACTACTGCCGGCACAGAAGCTCGAAATAGTGAAGGGATTGCAGCAGCAGGGCCATCGTGTCGGGATGGTGGGGGATGGCGTCAATGATGCCCCGGCCCTCGCCCAGGCTGACACCGGATTTGCCATCGGCAGCGGCACCGATGTGGCCATAGAGAATGCGGATATCACCCTGGTCGGCGACTCCCTGCTCAATATCTCCACGGCGATTGCCCTCTCCAGGGCAACCTTGAGGAACATAAAACAGAACCTTTTTGGCGCATTTATCTATAATGTGATTGGTATCCCGATGGCAGCGGGTGTGCTCTATCCTCTCACCGGTTGGTTGTTACCGCCCATGTTTGCCAGTGCGGCGATGGCACTATCGTCGGTGACCGTTGTCACCAATGCCAACAGATTGCGATTTTTTCAGGCTTCAAAGGAGGCACCCTTGAGTATCACGCTGAAAGTCAGTGGCATGACCTGCCCACACTGTGTAATGAACGTCAGCAAGGCGCTGCAGGCCCAACCGGGTGTGGTGAATGCGGAGGTCAGTCTTGAAGAGGCACAGGCTGTCGTTACCGGTAGCGCGGACCAGGAGGCCCTGGTCAACGCTGTCGTCGAGGCGGGCTATAGCGTGGAATCGGTCTCCAGTTAAGGGTGTTTCGGCACAATACCTGGTTTGAGTAGCCAATGCAGATATCCCACTCTCTGACATTGCCATCCATGACCCTCTCGCTGGAGCAGCAGCGGGAGAGTGCTGCGCGGATGACTCAAACCCTCCCACTTGCCTCACTGGTCGGTGAGACCGCACCCACACTGCGCAGTGTGGAGCATGTGAAACAGGCAGAGCAGTTGCTGCAACGCCAGCAATCGAGACCAAGCTTCAGCCAGATTAATGACGATCCCGGCAAACAACGTGCGCTCGCCTCTTACCAGTCGGTACAGGCAGACCAGGAGCGAGACTACATCAGTGAAGTCCTGGGTATCGACGTCTATGCTTGAGCGCCAGGCCTGACATCCCTGTCTTGATAATCTGGCTCAGGAGGATGCAGGCTGCATCGCGTCGCGAATCTTGGCATGTGCCACGATGCTGTCATCCTGTCTCAGTGAGTATTCGATGATGTGTTCACCACTCATCACCCGTGGATTGACTCCGGTTGCCTTGACTGCATCATAGCTCTCATAGAAGCGCTTCCAGGTGATTTTACGCACTTGGAATTTGGCCCGAACTTCCGGATTGTTGGTTTCCAGAAACAGCCGGTCGATCTGCTTCCACTCCCGGTATTGCTCCGGATAGGTCATGCCCAGCTTGTCGAGGCGACGTTGGGCCTCCACATGGGTCATACCGCTGATCAGCTTTCCTTCCATGAACAGCAGACCCTGGCGTACTGTGGTGGTTGGTGGACGATTGTTCCACTCGGCAACCTTCGCCGGATCCTTGAACAACTCACGAATCAGATAGTAGGCCATGGTCTGATTCATCTTGAATGAGTAGGGGATATTGAAGTACTTCAGGATATCCACCTGCCTGCCGTCGGGCGGGGTGAAGAGACCGAGGATATTCATGGCCTGGCCCTTGGTCAGTTGCTGATTCAGCCAGATACCCCGATCGGCCATCTCCTGCAGCATGGCTTCCGTGGCGGGTTCATTTTGCCAATCATCAGCTGAATCCCGGGGAAGGGTCAGGGCAGTTTCGATCTGCTCCTGGAAGTTGTCGATGTTGATCCTGTTGCTCTTGGTTGAGTTGGACAGGGTGTGCTTATAGACATAAAACAGGCCGATCAGCACGAAGGCGGAAATGACGAAAAATAGCTCCATGGGTTTTCTCCCGGAATTGATTCTTTTTACAGCTCGGTTCTCTGTGGTCAGCGGTATAGGGCAATGAACCTTGAGTATCCGAATGGCCTCTCGCACCATTTTTGAGAACCACTACTCAAATTATGGTTTTTTGTAAGATGCGGGAATTAAAGGAGTTTTTATAGAAATCAATGACCTAAGCCAAATCGAAGAATGCCGTTCTTGATGGCCACGAACCACTGATTTCGCAGGCTGTGACGGTGATGTTTGGCTATTGGGAACCTGGGTATTGGCGCCGGGTGGATGCGCTTCGCGAGCTACCAATCAGCCAGGTATAAACCGGTCAGGCGCAAAGTTCAGGGTGGCGAAGAGGTCGTCCACGTTCTCTTCGCGACGAATCAGTTCCACACTGCCGTCGCTGCGCAGCAGCAGCTCCTTGGGTCTGGTCTTACCGTTATAGTTAAAGCCCATGGCATGGCCATGAGCGCCGGTATCGTGAATCAGCAGGATATCCCCATCCTGGATGGCCGGCAGGGGGCGTTGGATGGCGAATTTGTCATTGTTCTCACACAAAGAACCCACCACATCCACCGTCTCCTGCTCACCCTCCTTGCCGAGTACCGATAGATGGTGATAGGCATCATACATGCCCGGCCTCATGAGAGACGACATGCATGAGTCGACACCCACGTAGGTGCGATATATCTCTTTGCGGTTTATGGCGCGGGTAACCAGTACCCCATAGGGTCCGGTGATATAGCGCCCACTCTCGAGAATAAGTCTGGGGGCATAACCGTGATGCGCCTTGAAGCTACGGAACAACTCGGCGATCTCCTTGCCCATGCTCACGATATCGAGGGGCCTTTCCTGGGGACGATAGGGGATCCCGAGACCACCGCCGATGTTGATGAAGTCAAAACGTATATCGAGCTTTTCGGAGAGCCATACAACCCTGTCCAGCAACATCCGGGCGGTCTCGACCATATAGGCATGATTGAGTTCATTGGATGCCAGCATGGTGTGCAGTCCGAAGCGACGGGCGCCCCGTTGCATCGCCTTTTTATAGGCATCCAGCAGCTGATCGTGGGCCACACCGTATTTTGATTCGAGAGGGTTGCCGATGATGCTGTTGCCGCTGCGCCGTTCCCCCGGGTTGTAGCGGAAACAGATCAGTTCCGGCATCTGTGGCACCTTGTCGATCAGGGAGATGTCGTCAAGATTGAGCACGCAGCCACCGTCGGCCTCTGCCACAGCGAACTCAGCCGGGCTGGTATTGTTGGAGGTGAACATGATCTGTTCACCGCTGGCGCCGACCTGCCGGCTCAGCAGCAGTTCTGTAATGGAACTGCAATCGAAGCCGAATCCCAGCTCCTGCATGATCTTCATGATGCTGGGGTTCGGCAGTGCCTTGACGGCAAAATATTCACGAAATGAATCAACCCCGGCAAAGGCCCGGATGAGGGCTTCGCCGTTCTCTCTGATACCCTTCTCATCATAGATATGGAAAGGAGTGCCAAAGTGCTCGACGATATCCTCCAGGGATCCCTCAAGACGCTTGGCAAGATCTGCTGAGATGGGCACTATAGGGCTCCGCTGATTCTGTTCATGGCATCCTGTACATTCTCAAAACTGTTGAAGGCGCTGATACGAATATAGCCCTCACCGCATTTACCGAAACCTGCGCCCGGGGTACAGACCACACCCGCCTTGTTGAGCAGCATATCGAACAGATCCCATGAGTCACCCTTGGCGTCGATCCATATATAGGGTGAGTTCTCACCGCCAATACAGTTATAACCCAGGCCCTCCATCTGTTCGCGGATATATTTCGCGTTCTTCAGATAGTCACTGACCAGTTCGCTGATCTGGGCGCGCCCCTGCTCGCTGTAGACCGCCTCGGCGGCCCGCTGTACCGGATAGGAGACACTGTTGAACTTGGTTGTATGGCGGCGGTTCCACAGGTCCTGGATCGAGACCGCCTCACCGGATGCGGTATAGGCTTTGCACGCCTCGGGTACCACGGTATAGGCGCAGCGTGTCCCGGTGAAGCCAGCGGTCTTGGAGAAACTGCGAAACTCCACGGCAACCTCCTGAGCTCCCTCGATCTCGTAGATCGAGCGGGGCAGGGTCTCATCCTGGACAAAGGCCTCGTAGGCGGCATCGAACAGGATCAGGGCCTTGTTGGCCTTGGCATAGTCGACCCACTGCTGCAACTGCGCCTTGGTGGCGGTGGCCCCGGTGGGATTGTTGGGGAAGCAGAGATAGATCAGATCCACCGGCTCACTGGGCAGGCCGGGTATAAAGCCGTTCTCCCGGGTACCTTCCAGGTAGGTGAGACCCGTATAGCGTCCCGCTTCCGCCTCACCTGTGCGTCCTGCCATCACATTGGTGTCCACATAGACCGGGTAGACAGGATCCGGAATGGCAACCCGAATATCGTTGGCGAAAATCTCCTGAAAGTTGCCTGAATCGCATTTGGCGCCATCACTGACGAAGATCTCATCGGCCTCGATGCTGCAGCCACGGGATTGGAAATCCCCCTTGGCGATCGCCTCGCGCAGAAAATCGTAACCCTGCTCAGGGCCATAGCCATGGAAGGTGGAGTCATTGGCCATTTCGTCAACGGCTGCATGAAAGGCCTTGATGCAGGCATCCGGCAGGGCGCGGGTGACATCACCTATGCCCAGACGGATGATGTGCTTTTCCGGGTTGGCCTGCTGAAAAGCGGCAACTCGCTTGGCGATGTCTGAGAACAGGTATGAGGCCTGGAGTTTCTTATAGTTCTCATTGATTTTGATCATGCTACACCTCAGGAAACCGAAAAACGGGCCATTATACAGAGATTGTGTGAGAGTAGGAGAGTGAGATCCTAAACCTTGAGTTTTGAGTTTTGAGTGGCTGGCTAGTTAGCGGTTGTAGATGGCGCAATGCCGTCTAAGAGCTCGGCATAGCGTTCCGCCTTGAATCCCACCTCTAGGGTTTTTCCAATCTGGAGTACGGGTCGTTTGATGATTGAAGGGGTCTCAAGCATGACCCGGATGGCGCTCGCTTCATCGATTTCAGCCTTTACCCTGTCGTCCAGTTTTCGCCACATCATACCGCGACGGTTGAGCAAGGTTTCCCAGCCAACCTTCTCGACCCACTGGCGCAACAGCTTTTCCTCAATCCCAAGCTTTTTATAGTCATGAAATTCATAAACGATACTCCTCTCATCCAGCCATCGACGGGCCTTTTTCATCGTGTCGCAATTGGGTATGCCATACAGCCTGAGCATGGTGATATCTCTCTTTTACAGTAAAAACAGTACATTGAGTGGAGCAGTCTAGGAACTAAAAGTACATGCCAGTATAAAATAGGCAGAGCCTATCAACCAGTGGCATTCGGTAGGGTTTTTACGTCTGTTCAGCTTATCCACTTTTTACTACCGTTAAGGATATTAACCACCGGTTTGCCACCCGCTTGTGGATGGTTTGGTGGTAATATCTTCACATACACTTTTTGTAATGTTAATTTCGAAAAAGGACAATTTCGATGATTCAGTTCAGCGATAACCAAGATGATTGGGACATAGATGCCAACCTAAATCTGATCAGCCACAGCTGTGGCTTTGAAGCTGAATTCAGAGGCAGTGAGATCTACGGCATCAAGCACTTTCCTATTGAAGCAACCATCCTTGATATCAGGCGTATGGTCGTCAAGGCAGAAGAGATTCTCTCCCAATCATACAATCACTCCATGGGTAGTCAGGGTTCCGATTCTTTTATGGTAATGAAATAGATCCTATATTGATCCACCGGTTCTATCTCAGGGCCTTCTCGGTGTTACCTGCGGAAATTGCCCCAGGTATTCAGTCTTCCACCAATTACCGTTCTGCTCCCTCTCCTGGGCAGTGGTGAAACTGTATTTAAAACTGTCCACCCGCAGATAGCGCGGGGGGGTATCGGGGAAAGGGTTGTGGTCCAAGAGTGCAGAAACCGTTGCAGATCCCTGGTGTAAGCGTTGTAAGAAGCGACCGAACCACTCCATTTGCAGCCCTTGTTGGGTGGGGACGAACCAGACCATCCAGTCAAGTCGTGGCTGATGTGGAATGATCATCGCCGGGGCTTGGGATGGATCGCCGGGTTTATAACCGAACTCGTAGACTTGCCAGGTTTTACCATCATTCGATCCTTGGATTATCAGCTCCTGTCTCTGGGTCTGCATGGTGGGAAAGACGTGGAAGATATGGCCGATACCCAGTCGCTGTACAGATTGACTGAAGCCTAGCAGCGACTGCGGCAGCACAGGGGGGCGGAGCAGATAATTGGTGAAGCTGATCAGACTGGCGGGGAGGATCAGCAATGTAACGATGACGATCACTCCTGTCCTCAGTCGGCCTGGGGAACTCTCAGGTATTTCAATCCGATTCAAGAGCCGGGCAGGAACCACCCGTTTCAGCAGTGGATCATGGAGCAGAAAGAGACACAGTATGATGGTCAGCAGATTGATGAAATTGTGATTACTGGTGGCGATAATCAGCAGTTGCATCAGGAGGGTGATCGCCGCAGCTGCATAGCGGAAACGGCGGGGAAAAAAGATCAGAAAGGGTACCAGCAGCTCACTGAACAGGGTCATTATCACCCCGGCCTTGAGCAGCAGCTCCGGCAGCTGATGGGCGTACCAGGCACCGATATGGGGTAGGGGCTGGGTTTCAAAGTAGTGGCTGAGGGCGGTCAAACCGGACCAGGATGGATCGCCGCTGACCAACTTGAATACACCGGACATGAAGCGCAATCGAAACAGCAGCCAATCGAATAGGAAGATCAGTAACAGGTTGCCACCGCCCACCAGGAATATGGCGAGAAATCCCGCTTCCAGCAACAGGGTGTCCCATTGAAAGTTGGTGAATATCTGTCCCGCGTGATAGAGGGAGAGATAGAGCAGAAACAGCAGTATCAGATTCAGCCTCTCCCTGTGCCCCAACAGCAGCAGTAAAGAGAGAAGAATCCCCAGCAGACTCACCCCCTTGAGCGCCAGATCACTGGCCCCGGTAATCCAGAATATGGAGGGAAACCAGACCCAGGCACCCTTCCCATAGTGTTCTGCCGCCAAGCTGAAATGTTCATCCAGGGGAAGGATGCCGGTTTCGCCAACCAAGCCTGTGATCTGGACCGATAAGGAGGCAAAGGCCGCCAGGTAGACCAGGGCCAGCAGACGCAGAAACAACCAGCTTACCAAGCGTTGATCTGCAGCGGGCTGGAACAGTCTGTGTAGGGCTGATTTTAAATGATTCATACGTCCATAGAACCATTGATGGGCACACTCTGAATTCTAGCAACCATCTGAATGAGCCACTAAGGTTCTCAAAGGAGAAAAATCACTTTGTATGTTTTAAATTTCGTGACATGCTTTAGACAAACCGAGGTTTGAGGTTTTGCAAGCCCTGTCAATCAAGTCATGTCTGGTTACGTATAGTTACAATGAAAATAGAGATCACACCCTTAGAGGCACGCGTTATAGGTTGCCTGCTGGAAAAAGAGGTCACCACCCCTGACCAGTATCCACTCTCGCTCGCCGCTTTAACCAATGCCTGCAACCAGAAGAGCAGTCGGGAACCTGTACTGCAGCTGCAAGAGGAGGAGGTACAAAATCTCTTGGATGAGTTGATGAAAAAGCACCTTGTCAGCGATCGTACCGGGTTTGGCAGTCGCGTGGCGAAATATCAACATCGATTTTGCAATACGGGTTTTGGGGCGCTTGAGTTTTCACCCCAGGAACGGGGAATCGTCTGTGTGTTACTCCTCAGGGG
>NATW01000118.1 GCA_003094555.1 gamma proteobacterium symbiont of Ctena orbiculata | reverse complement strand
AATCCCGCCAATGCCGCAAAACTTGAAGACCGTGGGGTGATCGAAGTCGGTAAGCGTGCGGACTTGATTGCCATCGGAGAACCTGGTGGACTGCCCCAGGTGACCGATGCCTGGGTGCACGGCAAGCTGGCCTACTGCGCACGCTACGATCATGGCTGAATTGTTCTATGTGATAGGCGCTTCAGGTGCGGGCAAGGATAGCATCCTCAATTATGCGCGCCTGAATATCCGGTCTGAGATGGCGGTGGCCTTTGCTCATCGTTATATTACCCGGCCTGCGGATGCAGGGGGTGAAAACCACATTGCGCTGAGTGAAGAGGAGTTTAGCAACCGCGCCCAAATGGGCTGTTTTGCCTTACAGTGGTACAGCCACAATAAATGGTACGGAATCGGTGTTGAGATCAACCAATGGCTTGCCATGGGTTTGCATGTGGTGGTGAATGGTTCGCGTGCCTATCTTGACGTGGCATTGCGTAATTACCCGAATATGATCCCTGTGCTTGTCTCGGTTGCACCCCAAAAACTGCGTGACCGGCTAGTGGCGCGGGGCAGGGAAGAGCGTGATGAGATAGAAGCAAGAGTCGTACAAGCGACTGCCCTGGAGCGGACTATCCAGCATCCTAGGCTTGCTAAAATCGACAACGATGGCGTGTTGGCGGATGCGGGTGAATGCCTGATTAAATTGATCCATGACAGGAACAAATGCGTATGCAGCTGACTCTGCTTGGAACTGGGAATGCAGCAGGTGTGCCCCTATATGGCTGCGAATGTGAGTATTGTGCGCGCGCCAGAAAAGAGCGTAATTTACAACGCACCCCATGCAGTGCACTGCTAGAGACTGATGATAAACGTTTTTTATTGGATGCGGGTCAAGTCAACCTGTGTGAGCAGTTTCCAGCAGGCTCACTCGATGGCATCTTCCTGACACATTTCCATCCCGATCATGTACAGGGTCTGTTCCACATGCGCTGGGGAATCGGCAAGACCATTCCGGTTTACACGCCACCCGACGCGGGTGGCTATGTGGATCTCTATAAACATCCAGGCATTCTCGAATTCATCCCACAACAGAAATTTGAAAGTTTCTGCTTGGGAGAAGTGGAGATTGCACCTGTCCCATTGCTGCATTCCAAGCCAACCTTCGGCTTTGTATTCAAACAAGCCGGTGAATGTATTGCCTATCTGACGGATACAAAGGGATTGTCTCCGCGTACGGCCTCATACATGACTGATTTGCAGCTGGATTTAATGGTCATCGACTGCAGTTATGTGCCTGGCAGTGAAGAGATGGGACATAATAATCTCGATGATGTATTGGCCATCGATGCGCAGCTGAGACCTAAGCGTACCATTCTCACCCATGTGGGACATGATCTCGATATCTGGTTTAATAACAATAAAGGCTGTTTGCCTTCCCACATTATCATCGGTAGAGATGGGATGACTGTATACCCGATTCCTGCCTGATGGATAATCCCTACCTCCTGATTGGGGTTTCCGTCTTGATGCATGTGGCCTGGAACCTGATGGCCCGGCATGTGGATAGCAGGGCCAACTATCTATGGTGGGGATTGCTTGCTCATCTCGTGATATTGGGACCCTATGCAATCTGGCATCTGCTCAACAACGCCATATGGGGAACCCCACTGATCGCTGCATTGCTAGCCACATCGGCAGCCAACACCCTGTACTTTATTGCCTTAAGGCGCGCCTATCACTACGCGCCAGTGGCTCTGGTCTATCCGTTGGCGCGTAGCTCACCGAT
Source organism: gamma proteobacterium symbiont of Ctena orbiculata (assembly GCA_003094555.1). Classification (GTDB taxonomy): domain Bacteria; phylum Pseudomonadota; class Gammaproteobacteria; order Chromatiales; family Chromatiaceae; genus Thiodiazotropha. Next base: position 99,119 of record NATW01000118.1, on the reverse strand, counting down.
TCTGATCGCGCTTTGGTCCTGGCTGTTTTTTTCTCAGACGGTCTCTCTGTGGGAGGGGTTGGCGATCAGCATCAGTGTATTTGGCTTGTGGATACTCGCCGCGTCATCCCGCCACGGGGATGCCCGTCATGCGTTGCCATGGACCGCGCTGGCTGCTTTGTCCACCAGCGTGTATTCCCTGAGTGACAAGTTGGCGGTTGAGTACCTTACTGGTTTCGCCGAGCAACTGGGATTTATTAGTGTTGGTTATGCAGCCTCATTCATCGGGTTGTCGCTGCTGCAGCGGTTGGAGACGAACAGTTGGTTGCCGCAAGCCCGTCCTCCCATCACCTATGTGCTGTTTGGCGGGCTCTTTATCGGTACTGCCTATGCCTTGGTGGTGAGGGCCATGGGGGAGTTACCGGCGGCCCATGTGGTCTCTTTTACCAACGCGGGGATCGTCCTGGCAGTGCTGCTTTCGATACTGCTTTTTGCCGAGCGGGAAGATTGGCAACAACGGCTGATAGGCGCATTGGTAGTGAGCAGTGGCTTGCTGCTTTTGGGTTGGCTCAGTTCGATGCTGTGAATACGAAGGCCTGGCATTGGGGTGCAATCCCGGCGATGCGAATGCAAGAGATAGGTTAGAATAGGCGTCGAATCGAGTCGCGAGACTCATGATATCGGATTTCAAGTATGGGTAATTTAAGTAACGCTATGAATGACAATGAAAAGATTCGCATCCTGTTCGTTTGTATGGGTAACATCTGCCGCTCACCCACGGCCCAGGGGGTGTTTCGGGATATGGTGGAGAAACAGGGTATGAGTGATTTCATCGCCACCGACTCGGCAGGTACCATCGATTATCATAGCGGCTCGAAACCGGATCGCCGGGCCCGCGAGACGGCGCTCAAGCGGGGGCTCGATCTGAGTGATTTGCGGGCCAGGATCGTTACCGCGGAGGATTTCGAGCAGTTTGACTATGTGGTCGCCATGGACAAGGCCAATTATGCCGACCTGCAGGCACTCTGCCCCCCCGGTAGGGAGGAGCGGTTGCACCTGTTTCTCGATTTTGCTCCGCAACAACCGATACGTGAAGTGCCCGACCCCTACTATGGCGGTGTGGCGGGCTTTGACCGGGTATTCGATCTGGTGGAAGAGGCCTCCCGTGGTCTCTTGGAACAGATTGTGAGTCACCATTTCGCCTAGGGCAGCTTACCTTCCAGTGCCCATGATTCAATGCCGGGAGAGCCTTGCTCCATCAAGATGGAGCAAGGTTTTTCAATCACTCGCCATTGCCGCTATCGACACTTTTCTCGCTGCTCTTGGCCTCGGAAACCGGGGCCTTTGCTTGCGGACTGTCCGCTTGAGCCGTGGCCGCAGGTTGGATGCCTGGCTGGGCCTTCTCAGCCGCGGCCGGTTTACTGGCTGTCGGGTCAGGTTTTGCTTCAGTCTGCTTGGCCACCGGTCTTGCAGTGGGTCTGGCGGTCTCTACCTGCTGTAATTTTACTGGCTCCGGTTTTTTCTCAGGAGCAACGGTTGGTGCCGGCTTTTTTTCCATCGCCGGCGATGAAGGTTTAGGGGCATCGCTCGCGGCGGGTGCTGGGGAGACCTTCGGTTTCGCATCGGCAGGCGCCTTTTCTCTCTGTTGTGGCTTGGTCTCAATCTGTACCAGTTTCGGGCCCGATTCAGTACCCTGCTTCTCCTGCTTCTCCTGCTTCACCGCTTCAGGTGCGGTTGCCTTGCTGGCAGCCGGCGACCCTCGTTCCCGTTTCGGCTTGGCCTTTGCTGCCGATCTCTTTTTGGCGGCGCTGGCCGGCTTCTTGGCATCAGTCTGAGGCTTGTTCTCTGGTTTGGCCTCGCTCTTCTTCGGCGCTTGTTTCACCTCATCCTTGGATTCATCTCCCTTCGCGCTATTTGCGGCTGAGTTATCAACCTCAGCTGGGTTGTTGGCCGCTACCTGTTCACTGCCTTTCTCGGCACTGGAACGGCGTCTGCGACCACCCCGGCGACCACGGCGGGAGCCCTTGGGCTTGGGTGCTTCTCCGTTCCCCTTGTCGGCCTGAGCGTTGCTCTTGTCCTGGGGCTTGTTATCCGGCGACTGTTTTTCAGCTGTTTTCTTCGAGGATTTTTGCGGCTTGCGTTTGCCGGTCGTCGCGGCATCTTGGGTACGACGCTCCGATCGTTCACCGCGCCTGCTGTCACCGGATCCACCTTTACCGCGACCGCTTGCCGGCCTTTTACGTCCTTTGGCTGCGCCTGTCGATTGGTTGCGATTACCTGTCTGGCGGGGCTTAGTCTCCTTTTTGACCGGTTCCTCAGTGGCAGGCTCAGCTGCCTTTGATGAGAAGATACCGAAGATCTTCTTCAAAAAGCCGCCCTCGCCACTCTCCGTCACCTCGGCCACAGGTTCGCTTCTCTGGGGGGCAGGACTCGCTGGCGCAATGGATTTAACCGCAGGTTTTTCAGCTTGCGGTTGCTTCGCCTTACCGAACTCTACACTGGTCTGTTCACTTTCGTCGCTGACCATCTTGTAGCTCGATATGGCATCATCACCTGTGGGCAGGTCGCTGACGCGTACCCGCTCAAGGGTGTAATTTGGGGTGTCGAGATGAATGTTAGGTACCAGCATCACTTCGATAGTCTGGCGTCTTTCGATGTCATGAATCGCCTGGCGTTTCTCATTCAGCAGAAAAGTGGCAATGTCCACCGGGAGTTGGGCAACGATACGGCCGGTATTCTCCTTCATCGCCTCTTCTTCGATGATGCGCAACACAGAGAGGGAGAGTGATTCCACACCACGGATGGTGCCGTGACCCTTACAACGGGGGCAGACCTGCTCACTCGCCTCACCCAGGGAGGGGCGGAGACGCTGGCGTGACATCTCCAGCAGTCCGAATCGGGAGATTCTGCCGATCTGTACCCGGGCCCGATCCTGTTTAAGGGCCTCCTTGAGTCGATTCTCAACCTCACGCTGGTTGCGTGAGGGGGTCATATCGATGAAATCGATGACAAAAAGTCCCCCCAGGTCCCGCAGGCGCAACTGGCGGGCGATCTCATCCGCCGCTTCCAGGTTGGTATTCAGGGCGGTCTCCTCGATATCCGCACCCTTAGTGGCTCGGGCGGAGTTGATATCGATGGAGGTCAGGGCCTCGGTGTGATCGATGACAATGGCACCGCCAGAGGGAAGGCTGACCTCTCTTCGGAATGCGGATTCGATCTGACTCTCGATCTGATAGCGGCTGAAGAGTGGAACCTCGTCATCATAATGGCGTAGCTTCTTGCCATATTGGGGCATCACCTGGTTGATGAAACGTTCTGCCTGGTTGAAGACTTCACCGTCATCGATGACGATCTCGCCGATATCAGCTCGCAGATAGTCTCTGATGGAGCGGATGATGACATTGCTCTCCTGATAGATCAGGAAAGGAGCCGGCTTTTCGGCGGAGTGTTCAATTGCCTGCCACAGCTGGATCAGATAGTCCAGATCCCACTGCAGTTCCTCGCTGTTCTTGCCGACCCCGGCAGTGCGCACGATCAATCCCATGTCATCGGGGATCTGCAGCTCGCTCATGGCCTCGCGCAATTCGGTCCGATCCTGACCCTCGATTCTGCGAGAGACACCGCCGGCGCGGGGATTGTTCGGCATCAGCACGAGATAGCGTCCGGCCAGGGAGATGAATGTGGTCAGGGCAGCCCCTTTGTTGCCGCGCTCCTCCTTCTCGACCTGGATGATTACCTCTTGGCCCTCTTTGATCACCTCTTGGATATTGACTCTGCCTGAGGAGGCCTTGGCTTTATCCGAGAAGTAGGTCCTGGCGATCTCTTTGAGGGGAAGAAAACCGTGACGCTCGGAACCGTATTCGACAAATGCGGCTTCCAGGCTGGGTTCGACGCGGGTGATGCGGCCTTTATAGATGTTGGCCTTTTTCTGTTCCCGGCCGGGAACCTCTATATCCAGATTGAAAAGTTTCTGACCATCAACGATGGCGACACGCAACTCTTCAGGTTGAGTTGCGTTGATTAACATACGCTTCATTATTTATGTATCCATACAGCCATCCAAGGTCTTCACCTGGTGCTACGCGGAGATATCATCATCGATTGAACAGGCAATAGCCTTTCCTGCTCGACGACAATAGAGCATCACTACGCGAACCCAGGGAACCGGGTTCGATCCCAGGCTAGAAAACTAGCTCAAATGGCTGAAAAACTGTTAAAGTTCGCCGCTTGGGATCGGCTGCTGATCGAACTGAAAAAATGGCGCTCAAAGCAATGGGAGAGCAACATGGCCAAGATAATCTGGCCCGGCTTCATTCCCGGAGTCTGGTCCCATCACAGGACTCACACTCGACAGCTGCTATGGCGCGGAGGGTTCAGATTAAGAGCCAGATATCCAAAGGGCACCTGTGCGCTTGGCTGGATAACCGCTTGCGCCGTAAAGCAATTTATTTGGCAGCAGGCGGTTACATACCGCGCGGATACCGGCATGAATGGCTATCCACATGCCGGTACCTGAAAACTGTTGGTGAATATAGCAACCTTCAACCCGAACATCAATCGATACGCATAAATAATCGACGCTAAATGTCAGAATCAAAAAAGAATTCTCCATCGGTCCGGTTTGTCGAGGTGGACTCGGAATATGCCGGTCAGCGAATCGACAACTTTCTGATGCGTCATTTGAAGGGAGTACCGAAGAGCTATATCTACCGTATCCTGAGAAAAGGTGAGGTCAGGGTCAACAAAGGCAGGGTCAAGGCCCCGTATAAGATTCAGGCTGGGGATCTGGTCAGGATACCGCCGGTCCGTACAGATAGATCGGAGGCGCCTCCCCGTCCCTCAGAGCAGCTGCGCACCATCCTGGAGCAGGCCGTGGTGTATGAAGATGAGCGCCTGATGGTGCTGAACAAGCCCTCCGGCATGGCGGTGCATGGCGGTAGCGGGGTGAGTAGCGGCATCATAGAGGCGCTGCGGTTGATACGTCCCGATGAGCGACATTTGGAGTTGGTGCATCGATTGGATCGCGAGACTTCCGGATGTCTTATGATCAGTAAGCGTCGCAGCAGCTTACGCATGCTGCATGAACTCATACGTGAAAACCGGGTCGATAAGCGGTATCTGGCGCTGCTTGCCGGGAGTTGGCGCAAAGGGTCGCGGGTGGTGGATATGCCCTTGAAAAAAAACACCTTGCAGGGCGGAGAGAGGGTAGTCAGGGTGGATGCCGAAGGGAAACCGGCAGAAACCCGCTACAAACGCCTGCAACGTTTCAAGGAAGCCACATTGGTTGAGGTGGAGCTGATTACCGGCCGTACCCACCAGATTCGTGTGCATAGCGCCTGGTTGGGTTCGCCGGTCCTGGGTGACAGCAAATATGGTGAGGATGCCGCCAACAGGCGTTTCCGGGAGATGGGTCTGAAGCGGCTCTTTCTGCATGCCCATCAAGTCAGTTTCCGCTGGCCTGGGGAGAGCCGTGATTTGATGCTCAGTGCACCCCTGCCACAAGACCTCACAGCACTATTGGATGAGCTTAAGATAAAAGATGAAGTTTGAATTGTTAATCTTTGATTGGGATGGAACTTTGATGGATTCAGAGGCCCACATAATTGAGTGTGTCGAAGCTGCGGTGCGAGACCTGAATCTGCCCTTGCCCGGCCAGGATGCGATTCGAGATATCATCGGGCTTGGACTGCAGGAAGCCGTCAATACCCTCTTTCCCGGCGGCAGAGAGGGACTCCATCTGGAAGTGGCGGCCCGCTATCGGGCCCATTTTTTCAAGCGCAAAGAAACCCCATCAGAGCTTTTCGAGGGAACCCGCGAGGTGCTCAATGAACTGTTGCAGCAGGGTTACCTGCTTGCCGTTGCCACCGGAAAAGGCCGCAAAGGGTTGGACTATGCCTTGGAGTCCACCGGCTTGGGCGAGTTTTTTCACCTGACCCGATGTGCCGACGAGACCTTTTCCAAACCGCATCCGGAAATGTTGCATCAGATACTTGAACAGACGGGGGTGGAACCGCGACAGGCACTGATGATAGGGGATACCGAGTATGATCTGGAGATGGCTGTGAACGCCGGCGTACCCTCGTTGGGTGTGACCTATGGCACCCACAGCCTGGAACGCTTGCTCAAACACAACCCCCTTGCCTGCGTGGATCGTGTTACGGAGATTCCTGCCTGGCTGAACAGGGGCTAAGCTCACTGTTCGATTTAAAAAATCTAACTTTTATAATTTGCTAAAGGGTATTTCTCATGTCGGAAAGCAATAATGGAGAGCATAGAAATCAGTCCGAACCCAGTCGTTGGGAACGGGATTTGCTGAACCGGATGGTAATGGCGACCGTTACGGAAAATCGTCGCGGTCGTCGCTGGGGGATCTTCTTCAAACTCCTCACCTTCGGTTATCTGTTTCTGATCCTGGGGGTGTTTCTCTGGGGGGATAAGCTGCAAGTGGCGCAAACCACCGCAGAGGAGTACACCGCCCTGGTGGAAGTGAAGGGGCTGATCTCCTCGGAGACCAAGGCGAGTGCGGACAATATCGTCACCGGCCTGCGCAATGCCTTTGAGGACAAGAAGACCAAAGGGGTCATCCTGAGGATGAATACCCCGGGAGGCAGTCCGGTACAGTCCCGCTATATCAATCGTGAGATCAGTCGCTTGAGAGAGAAATATCCCAAGATCCCAGTGTATGCAGTGGTTGCGGATATTTGTGCCTCCGGTGGCTACTATATCGCCGCCGCGGCGGATAAGATCTATGCGGACGAGGGCAGTCTCGTGGGCTCGATCGGGGTATTGATCAACGGATTCGGTTTTGTCGATGGCATGCAGGAGTTGGGGATAGAGCGACGCCTGCTGACCGCGGGGGAGAACAAGGGTATTCTCGATCCCTTCTCACCCTTGGATGAGACCCATAAAGAGCATATCCAGCAGATGCTGGATCAACTCCATGAGCAGTTTATCGACAGCGTAAAGGAGGGCAGGGGAGAGCGCCTCAAGGTTGCGGACAACCCGGAGCTCTTCAGCGGTCTTTTCTGGAACGGGGAGAAAGCCAAGGAGATGGGTCTGGTGGACGAATTCGGCAGCAGCAGTTATGTGGCCCGGGAGGTCATAGGTGCAGAGGAGATAGTCGATTTCACCCCGAAAGAGGATGTGTGGGAGCGCTTTGCCCGGAATATCGGCGCCGGGGCGGCTGAGGTGTTGGCCAGCTTCAGCGGACTGGGACTCGGACCCAACCTGCGTTGATTTGGATCAGTGCCATCTGCATGCAAGATGGCGCTAGCGGACCTGATCGTGCATGGCTAACAGATACGGGGCAGTGGATCATCCTCCAGCTCTTCCAGGATGCGGGCCCCGCCCAACGCTGTCTCTAAGATGACGTAGGGATCATCCTGTTGTGTCTCACCGATCAGTGCCGCCAGTTCACCCCCTGGCAGATCTCGCCAACGCGCCAGGACCTGGTCTGCCTGTTCGGGTGCGACCACGGCTACGACGCGCCCTTCACAGGCCAGAAAGAGAGGATCATAGCCCAGCATTTCGCATACTGAAGTCACTGGGTCACGTACCGGAATGGCGGTTTGATCGAGTCTGATCTGCATGCCGGTGGCGCGGCAGATCTCATGGGCCACCGTCGCGACACCACCGCGGGTGGGATCGCGCATGAAGCGTAGTCCCGACATATCGAGCAGGGACTGAGTGAAGGGTAGAACTGAACCGGCGTCGGATTGTACATCCCCCCGTAATCCGAACTGTTCCCGGGCGAGCATTACCGCAATCCCGTGATCACCAACAGGACCGCTTACCAATATTCTGTCCCCCGGCTTGATCATGTTCATCCCCAACTTCAGGTGGTGATCACGCACTCCGATACCCGCTGTTGCCAGATAGATCCCACCGCCTTCGCCACGTCGCACCACTTTGGTATCCCCGGCAACCACTTGGACATCCACAGCGCTTGCGGCGTCGGCGATGCTCTGAATGATGCGTTGTAACTGGGCGACCTCGAATCCCTCCTCGATAAAGACGTTGAGACTCAGATACTTCGGCACCGCACCACTCACTGCCAGGTCGTTGGTCGTGCCATGCACGGCCAGGGATCCAATGTCGCCTCCGGGAAACTCCAGAGGTTGGACAGTGAAACCGTCGGTGGTGAAGAGCAGATCACCATCGGTCAAACCGGGCAGCAGGGCGGCATCCGCCTGGATATCCAGATTGGGGTTTTGCAAATAGCGGGCAAACAGGGATTCGATCAGTTCCCGCATGTAGCGCCCACCGTTACCATGGGCGAGTGATATATGTGTGTCCTGAACAGTCGTGGTCGTTTTCATGGGCCGCCAGCTTAAGCCATTATCCAGGCATAAAAAACCCCGCCATAGGGGCGGGGCAAGTTTTTATTGGGTGGTTTGTAATTATTGGCTTTCTGCTGGTGCCGCCGGTGCAGCAGGGGCTGCCGGGGCGGCATAGGGATAGCCATAACCGTAGCCGGGATAGCCGCCGTATCCATAACCGGGATAGCCGTAACCATAGGCGGGATAGCCATAGCCATAACCGGGATAGCCGTAACCATAGCCGGGATAGCCCCATGGACCACCGCCGTAGGGACCCCAGGGACCACCATAGTAATAGTCATCATCATCGAACCAATCAAAAGGACCCCAGAAAGCCTGAGCGGGTAGGGTTGTCAACAGAGCGGATCCGGTGATAGCAGCTACAGCAGCAATTTTTAAGGTTTTTTTCATGGCAGAATGTCTCCTTCGTATCACTTTCTAATATTTCTCAGGTGGCGAGTCACCACCCAGCCTCAACACCCCATTATTTTGTTATATGGGTTCAGGGTCAGATGCGGGGCTGCGCCTTGAACCTCATAATTACTATATGCCAGGGATAATTTTTTTGCTTGATTTAAATCATTAAATTATCGATCTTTAATATTCTAGGATTAGAGCAGTGCCGACAAGCGCTTGAATGCGGTCTCTATCTCTGATTCAGTGTTGTAAAAGTGGGGTGAAAAACGAATCCCGCCACCCCGGTATGCGCACATGACCTGCTGCTGCATAAGGCCTTGATAGAGGACCTGATTATCTCTCTCCGGCACCTGGAATGTGACGATTCCTGCCCGCTTGTCAGGGTCTCTCGGGGTGAGTAATTCAAAACCGGCTGCGTCAACCTGGTCGATCACAAGGTCGGCATTCCTGGTGATCTTGGTTGCGATTTCAGTCACCTCGATCTCGTGGATAAGCGAGAGGCTCGCATGCAGGGCGTGGATACCAAGCATATTGGGACTGCCGCATTCAAAGCGTCTCGCACTCTGGGCGGGTTGCCAGTCGGTGCGATCAAAATCCCCCATGGATTCCACCATGTGCCAGCCAAACTGATGCAGTTTGAGCTGCTGTCGGAGTGCTGCCTGGCAATAGAAGAGGGCCACACCCTCTGCCCCCAGCATCCATTTGTGACCGTCCGCCACGACGATATCGGCATGACATTGCGTCAGATCGAACGGAATTGCCCCCAGACTCTGAATGGCATCGATGACGAAGATCACATCATGAGTCCTGCAATAATCCCCCAAGCCTTCAAGCTGTAGCCGTTCTCCTGTTGCATACTGAACAGAACTGACTGAGAGCAGACGGGTTTTATGGTCGCAGAGTGCTATCAGATCGTGTTCAGGATCACGACTGTGGTTCAGATCCAACAACCTAAGCTCGACTCCGTGAGGCTCGAGTGACTCCCAGACGATGCGATTGGAGGGAAACTCCTGGGCAATGGAAACAATATTGTCCCCTGGCTGCCAGTCGAGGCCGTAGGCGATAGCCGACAGGCCTTCGGAGGTGCTTTTCAAGAGTGCGATATCATGCTCAGATGGCGCATTGATCAACTTGCTCATCAGCCTGCGCAGCCCAGTCTCGACACCTAACCAGCGCGCATAGTGAGAAGAGCCAAGGAAGCCGTTTTCTCGCGCAAATCGCACCACTTCGGCGACAGTGCGTTCAGGCCAGGGCGCAACAGCGGCGTGGTTCAGGTAGACAATAGCCGGATCGAGTGAAAATTGAGACACGTGTGACCTCATCAGCAGGAGACTAATATGCAGGCAAAAATCTTACGGCATGATGCGTCAAAGGAGTACTTTTTCCAAGAAGGGTGTTTTATCAACGAGCTATCGAATCACCCGGGGGACAGTGATCTATCCATCGCTCAAGCCAGGGTTGAACCCGGTGTGACGACCCAACTGCATCGTTTGCATCAAAGTGCCGAGCGTTACTGCATAATCGCAGGTGAAGGGATGGTTGAGATTGAGGGATTGGGTCCTCAGTCTGTTACTGCCGGAGATGTGGTTCTCATACCCCCGGGATTCTCCCAACGCATCAGAAATAGCGGTGATGAGGACCTGATATTTCTTGCGCTCTGTACCCCACGCTTCGAACCCCAGGACTATATGGAGCTCGAGGAGAGTGAGAATCCATAATCCCTGCGGAATTTGGCTTTTGTGTTAAAAAAATTAATAAAAACAAATAGATAAATATACTTATTCAAATAAAGTACAGATAGATGACGGAACAAACCCAGGCAGGGTGAGTTAGACCAGGGATAAGCAATGATTACACGGGTAATTTATAAAAATATCGTTATTAATCAGTAAGCAAGATATCAATGCCAGCTGACGGTGATTGAGGACCTGGATCACGATATCTATAAAAGTATGCAAAAATGGTATATAATTAATTTAGAAATTATTAATATAGTCGCTAATTATTGATAGAGAGGTTGATCCTCAACTGAGTTTCAGTAGCGATTGAGAATTATCAGTGATTATGAAAGATTCATTTGACATTATATTATCAATGACTAATACGCGAGTAGTGAGGTGTATCATGTCATTTCTCAACTGTAAGCATCTGCGCAAAGTCGTCACCCTGGCAGGTGTGCTTCTGATTGGCGGAATTCTGCTAGAGGTCGTCGCGCACTGGCTAGCTTCCAACATCGGACTATTGATCATCCAGCCTGTAGCATTGGGTATGGTTCTGTTCAGCCCCGTGGTTATGCTGCTTGCAATGATCCTCAGCCTGATCCCCGGTAAGAGTTTCAAGGACTGCATGCAATAACCGCAGTTTCGCATTCAGGGATCAGCAGCGTCTCATCTATTGAGACAGTAGTTGCTGTGCGCTCCCTGGTGCCAGACCAAACTCCTCTTCGACCATTTTCTGCCAACGCTCTTTTTTGAAGGTCTTTTCGTCCGGCACCTTCCTGTGGACCAGATTGATGTGGCAGTCGATACAGCTCTTGCCTTGAGTCTCTTCTGTGTGGATGGAATTGGTGTTTGCCCGCATCCCCTGTATTGCCTCGAGCACGTGACAGCGTTTACAGGTGGCCGAATCTGTGGACTTGAACCATTTTCGGGCCTCGAATGCGGCGGCTGGCAGATGCAGTGCATTGATTACCGGGTCGTCGTAGTCGGGGCCGAATATCTCTCCCGAGATCTGGGCCAACAGATCCTTACCGCCCATGATGTGATCCCAGGTGGCGGCAAAGATCCCCTCGGATACATGGCAGTCACCGCATGAGGCGCGAACCCCCGATACCGGATTATAGTGGGTCGATTCCCGGTAGGCCTCAGCGGCAATCTCCATGGAGTGGCAGGTGGTGCAAAATTCCTCAGAACTGGTCAGATGGTCAAATTCGATCAGGAACAGCATGAAAACGATCCCGGCGATGCCTCCAATGACCAGTGCATAGATTATGTTACGGGAAATAAAGTGGAGCGGTCTCTTATTATTCATTTTCCGTTTTCCCAGTGCTGACTGACCCTCGATCATATCCGAGGATTGGATTGGTCTTTTGGGGTTGCTTCATCCACTGGTGATGCTCGGAGGATCCGATGGTTTTCTGGATCAGTTCATCTGCCCTCTCTTTCCCTGCAATCTGCGTCACTTGGGGGAGGAAATGGGCATAGAAATTCCTTCCGACCAGATACATGCCCTCCCACCAGGTGTGGTTGGCGCTGGCCATGGAGGCACCATGCCGGGCACGGGCCCCCTCGTCATGCCACAATTCCCAGTAGATGAACTCGATTGGCTCATCAAAGGGGGTGGGGGTTAACAGACCTTCCGCGTAGAGGGCTTGCATGATCTGCGTTGCCGGTATGCCAAATTTTTCATTGAACAGATTCACGACAGCGTCGAACTGGTCCATGAAGCTCTTGGTAAATGCCTTGCTATGGCACTCAAGACAGACGAGTTGCATGGCTTGGCGTCTGCGCTTTGGTGTTGCCACGGCCTTGACCTTACCCATGCTGCCATCGGCCTTTGTGAGTTCGCTGCCTCGCTTGGGAGGGGCTTCGGACGCGGGTAGTTCCAGCTTCTCGCCATCTTCGAACACTACCAGGTACTGTTTTGTCGAAACGGGTGTGTTGAGACTCCAGGCATTACGCATACCAACATCATGGTTGGCCTTCAATTTTCCCGCGGCGCCCATGTGACAGGTAACACAGGTGGGTGCGGCCACATAGTCCTTCCCCGCGATCCAGCTATCGCTGTCCAGGGCCATCTCATCCCGGTGTGACACAAACAACATGCCATGCTTGGATGCCTCGTATATCCCCTTGTCCGGGGAATCCGGTCCTGAATGGCATCTCACGCAGGCACTGGGTTCCCTGGCCTGGGCCTTGGAAAAGCGATGTTTACCATGACAGGATGAGCATGAGCCCTTGGATCCGTCAGGGTTGATCCGGCCGATACCGGAATTGGGCCAGGTACGAGGATCCAGGGAACCATCGCCGCGCACTTCGACCTTCGAGCCATGGCACTGATCACAACCGGCAGCCACAATGGCGTCGCCGCCCACATGTCCGGCCAAGGCCGGGAGCCTGTTTTCGATCAGGCTTACCGCCTCGGAATGGACGGATCCCTTCTGTTGCTCATATTCCACCGTATGGCAGCGTGAACAATCCAGGGGGGATACGATGGTGGCGATGACCTGTCCTTCGTGGGTTATCGCATCGATGTCGTCAACGGATGCCTTGTGACAATCCAGGCAGTTGACACCGGCCTCGGCATGGGCACTCTTGTGCCACTGTTGTGCCAACCCGGACGAGCTCTTCTCATGACAACTGACACACTCCTCGCCAAGCGGATCACCCCATTCGCTCGGGTCGATGCTGACCTTGGCAGCAAAGGATATAGCGTGGGTGCAAATGAGAATACAAAACAGAAACTGCCTCATACAGGATGGATTCATTAACGGTCTCCTTAAGCTGGAGTGTCAATTCGTGCATCCTAGCCAGATACTGCATGAGGCATTGTTCGATTTGGAATTATACTTGACGACCCAGCTATATTGTTCTTTTTCCGCATACCTTCGCTAAAGGTTATTGCATGTTAATCGTATCATGAAGACCTGTCATTCCAATGACATATATCATTTAAGGAAACTCTGATTAAATCAGTGCAGTAGTGGATTACATAGGGATACTTAGATATGGCTTGCACAGGAGTGGTTTTAAGAAGCCTGTCATAATACTAAAACACAATTCGCTTATATAGATGGGGCATATGGCTAAACTACCAATAATTAACAAGGTAATTACTAATCAGGTCGATTAATCAACTGCGCTCAATCAACTACGATCATGTTTTTTATTTGGCATCTCACTCCATATGTGTATTATTCTCTGCTGAGAAGAATAAAAAGTAGTTAGTTCTTTCTCACTAAGAAACAGTAAAAAATAAGGAGGGATACCATGGAAGCAGCCTTCGCTTCAAGGGCGGTTCTTGCCCTAAGTCTGCTATTTTCATCATTGATTCTGTTAGGGGTTTCCTCAGGTACCTTGGCGGGTACAGAGGAGCAAATACATCACGTCTCATCAGAGGTTTGCAAAAACTGCCACAAAGAGATCTACATGCAGTGGAAAGGGTCGATGCATGCCCAAAGTACGGCATTGAAGGATCCGATCCATGCCACCTTCTACAAGAAGGTTGTCGGCAGCCCGGTGGAAGAGGGTGTGAAACACAAGGCATCCGGCAAATATCCTATCTGTTTGCAGTGCCACGCACCCAACGCGGCGGTTGACAAGACAACCAAGCTCGATGCCAAACCCGCCTATTCCGAGGGAGTCAACTGCGTTGCCTGCCATACCCTGGCCAAGTTCAAGGGTACCAGTGGTAAGGATGGAAAGCTGTTGTTGGGTCTCAAGGCTTATGAGCGTAAGAATGAACTGCAAGGGCCGCAAGGCTTCAATCAGGGATTGGCAAAACTGACTGCAGCCGACGACATGTTCGGTGGTGCAGGCAGTGACGATGACTCAAAACCCAATCCTCACACCGAGGGTGAGGTGGAGCTGGATGGCAAGAAGATCCAGGCCCTGCCGATGGCTGGAAACCCGGGACTGTTGAAAACCAATGCGGCCTGCATGGGCTGTCACGACAAGCGTAACAATCCGCACGGGGTTCCACTCTGCCAGACTGGCAACGAGTACGCGGGAAGTAACGTCAACTGTCAGTCCTGTCATATGCCTGTCGCTGGCGGCATGGTGGATCATGGTATGGGCGGCGGACATAATAATGCGATGTTGAAGCGCAGTGTCGTGTTCACCCTGGATGCAGTGAAAAATGGCGATGGTCTGAATGCCACTGTGAAGCTGAAGAACATGCAGCCTCACAGTCTTCCCACTGGCGCGCCGTTCAGAAACATCTATCTGAAACTCGCCGCTTACGATACCTCAGGCAATGTGATTTGGCAGAACGCTGAGGGTCATCCCGCGAAGAGCGACTCCAAGGCTTATTTCGCCTATCTGCTGGCGGATGACAAGGGTGATCCGGCGATGCCGCCAAAGGCGACTCAGCTCGGTGTCGATTCACGTCTCAAACCCTATGAAGAACGTATCCTCTCTTACACGATTCCTGCCAAGGATGCTGTGCTGGTAAGAGGTGAGCTGTTCTACAATCTGCTCTGGCCCGTGCTAGTAGAAAAATTTAAACATCTGCCGGAAGATTTGGTGGCGCCAACGTCGATCGCTGTCGCAGAAGTTAGTCTATAACCAAACAAAGTCCTCACACCGGTGACATCCGGTGTGAGGCACAATTATTATAATCTGGTTCAGGGGGCGTTATGTGCTCATTCAAGAGCTGTACACTACGTCCGTTCTTACTGTTGCAGTTCGTCTCATTCCTGATGATTAGCATTACCCTGGAGGCATCAGAGGAGATAATCAGTTCAACGGCCGATCACACTAAGTTCGAGGCACTTCAACAGACCTTCAGTTCAGGTCCGGAAGTGACAAAGGCCTGTCTGGAATGTCATACGGAAGCGGCCAGGCAGATCCACAAAACCAAGCACTGGAACTGGAAGTTCACCCACCCGGAAACTGGTGAGAAGCTGGGCAAGCAGACGATTGTGAATAACTTCTGCGGCGGCATAGAGACCAACTATGCCCGCTGCACCAGTTGCCATATCGGGTATGGCTGGAAAGACAACAGCTTCGACTTCAGTTCTGAAACCAATGTTGATTGCCTGGTCTGTCACGACACCACAGGCACCTATAAGAAATTCCCGACCGGGGCCGGGCATCCACCCTATGTGGATAAGCCCTTTCCACCAAAGAGTAAAAAAATCTGGAAGGCCCCAGACCTGTCACAGGTTGCGCAAAAGGTCGGTAAGACCAGTCGGAAAACCTGTGGTGCCTGCCACTTCTATGGCGGTGGCGGTGATGGCATTAAGCATGGTGATCTCGATTCGAGTATGACCAATCCTAACAAATCCCTGGATGTCCATATGGGTACGGATGGATTGGATTTTGTCTGCAGCACATGCCACCAGAAAGATGGGCATGATGTGTCGGGTAGTCGCTATACCACCCAGGCCAAGGATACCCATGGCATCGATGTGCCGGGGCGGGACGACAATATTCGTTCGACCTGCGAGTCCTGCCATGGTCTGAGGCCCCATGCAGCGACTGTGAATGACAAGCTCAACGATCATGCCAACAAGGTTGCCTGTGCAACCTGCCACATACCCACCTACGCTCGGGGCGGCAGACCCACCAAGACATGGTGGGACTGGTCCACGGCAGGACGTATGAGCAAGGATGGCAAACATATCAAAACTAAGGATGCCCAGGGTTATGTGGACTATGTGACCAAGAAAGGATCTTTCGAATGGGGTGAGAACCTGATACCCGAATACGCCTGGTTTTCAGGGAATATTCGTTATAAACAGCTGGATGAAAAGATCGATCCCAGCAGTGTCGTGGCCATCAATACCTTCGAGGGAAGCTATGCAGATCCCGATGCGAGAATCTGGCCGTTTAAGGTGATGCGGGGTAAGCAGCCCTACGACAAAGGCAATAATACCCTGGTAACCACCCATCTGTTCGGTAAAGACAGTGATGCCTATTGGAAATCCTTTGACTGGAACCGGGCGATCAAGGCGGCCATGCAGGCCAGCAATGCCGACTACAGCGGTGAGTATGGTTTTATCGAAACCACCTACCATTGGCCATTGGCGCATATGGTGGCACCCAAGGAGGAGGCCCTCGGTTGTGAGGCTTGTCACGCGAAACAGGGGCGGCTGAGTAAACTCACCGGGTTCTATATCCCCGGACGGGACAGTTACTACTGGCTCGATCTGATCGGTTGGCTGGCTGTTTTAGGCACTGTGGGGGGCGTCTCCATCCACGGACTGGGCCGGCTCCTCTCGAAATCCAAGCGGGGATAAGTCAATGAGTGAAACCTACTATTTTACGCTGTTCGAGCGCCTCTGGCATTGGTCCCAGGCCTTGCTGATTACCGGCATGTTGATCACCGGATTTGAAATCCATGGTAGCTATCATTTATTGGGATTTGAACAGGCAATCGACCTGCATACGATCATGGCATGGGTATTGATCGGTCTCTGGCTGCTTGCGTTATTTTGGCATACAACAACCGGTGAGTGGCGCCAGTATGTACCGAGTGATCCCGACTCTATGCTGGCATCAGCCAAATATTATGCCGTCGGTATCTTTCTTGGAGCACCACACCCCTTTCATCGCAGGCGGGCGGAGAAACACAATCCTGTACAAAGGATGGTTTATCTGATGTTGACCATGGTCATAACGCCCATCATTTGGATCAGCGGTTTGCTTTATCTGTTCTATCAATACTGGGCAATGATCGGTATTGAAGGTGTGCCACTGGGATTCGTGGCTGTGATACACACCATTGGTGCCTTTGCCATGCTCTGCTTTATACCTGTACATCTCTACATGTCTTTAACAACCAGTGAGAAGCCATTTGGTTATCTGTATGAAATGATATTCGGTCATGAAGCCAACAAAAACTGATACCTGAACCTGGCAATGGATAAGAAAGAGAAAATCAGCAATAAATAGCTTATTTCATATAGGGTGCGGTAAGCCGTACCCTCTATGAACTACCGGTATCAATCCGTGGAATACTTTTTTACCGGGTTGACCAGGTTCATTCTCTTGATGCGGGCACAACACGGAGGGTTACAGATTTCCCACTTCTCAAGACCCTCATCTCTGTCTCCTCTCCAGGCTTCAAACCCGCCAGCGCATTCATGAAGTCATGGATCGTCTCTACTTGAACACCATCAAGCCCAATCAGTATGTCACCGTTTTGTATGCCGGCCTTTTCGGCAGGTCCGCCCTTGACCGCGCCTTGCAGTTTTACACCTTTCACCGCTTCATCCTGACCATAAGCGGGTATCGTGCCCAGATAGGCACGCAGATGTTTTCTGGAGAGTCCACTCTGCTTGCGGGTAACCTCCAGATAGTCGGGGTCCGTATCGGATCGAGCCAGGGAGCGGGTGATACCTGACATTAGTCGGGTGATCTTCTGCATCCCCTCATAGTTGAGCTGTTCGGCCCTGTCTCTGGGTGTGGAATAGTCTTCATGGGCGCCCGTGAATGCATTCAGGACAGGTACCCCTTGCATGTAAAAAGGGGTCGAGTCCGTGGGTAGATAGGGATCCGCTTTGGTGGCGATGGCAAGGCCCACCGGCACATTCCTGCGTTCAATCTCCCGGGACCAGGTGTCACTCGAACCCGTTCCCTGCAGATAGAGCTTCTGCCGCAGATGCCCAATCATATCCATGTTGAGATAGGCGCTCACCTTGCCGCTCAGGGTCTTGCCGGCAGCAAGCTGATCGACAAAATGGGCAGAGCCGAGGGTGCCTAGTTCCTCACCGGACCAGGCGGTGAAAAGAATATCCCGCTTACTCCCCAACTTGCCTGACCTTTTCAGGCCAGTCAGATATTGGGCACTCTCCAGCAGGGCGGCCACCCCCGAGGCATTGTCATCCGCACCATAGTGGATTTCACCCTGTTCATCATTACGCGCCAGGGATCCCGATACCTCACCGCGTCCCAGGTGATCGAGATGGGCGCCCAGGATGACGGGCGCCATCTGCGAGGGTTTGTCTGCAGGCAGTCTGGCGATAACATTCCGGCCCTGGCGTTTTTCCCGCAGGATCGCCAGCTCGGCGGATAGGGTGACACCGGGGATGGTAAAACCCTCTACAGACTCCCCGGTATCGAGTTGGTGTTGAAGCTGCTTTAGCTCCTTTCCGACTGAAGTCAGGATACGCGAAGCAAGATCGTCACTGATGGAGATGGCCGCTATGGAGCTGCTGGCGCTATTGGCCTCCATCTCCAGATCGATCAACTGTTGTTTCGCTTCCGCCCCGGGTCCGGTCACCACGATCACGCCTAACGCACCCCGGCGTTTCGCCACCGATACCTTATAGTCCAGATCGGAGTAGTGCAGCAGATGACGTCGCCATTCCGCTGTTACCGATTCCGGTTGAAACCGAAACAGCATGACCCACTTGTTCGCAACATCCAGATCACCATAGGAGTCATAGTCGGGTATGTTGTCCAGGCCAGGTGCGTCAATACCATAACCCGCGAAGACGAGGCCGCCATTTGATACTTGACCGTTGCGGGAGAGGGCCAGGGGACGCCAATCCTGATGCAATGTGATTGGATCTGATTCCTCCAGCCCGGTAATTTGAAGACTGTTTCCATCGCCCAGGCTGGCGCCGGCACTGAAGGAGAAAACCTGGATATAGTCATTGACACCCCCAGGCTCGAGGCCCAATTGCTGGAAAAAAGATGCTATATAACGGGTGGCGCGTAGTTCGCCTTCACTTCCGGTGAGTCGTCCCTCCATCTCATCACTGCTCAACCGGGTGACATGTTGGCGCAGGTCCTCGCTGCTGATGGCATCTGATGTGGTGGGCAGATTGACGGCGGATTGAGCCTTGTCATCACCCTTTCCAGGACTATCCAGTCCCAACAGGTGACGTGCATTGTCGTCATCCCAATCGGCAATGAAGATCTGGCTTGTCTTGTTGGTACTGCGCTTCGATGTCCACGAGAGCCGGTTACCGTCCGGTGAGAATACCGGGAGTCCATCAAATCCCATGGTATGGGTGACCCTGACCGGTTTCTTTTTACCCTGCGCGTCCACCAGATAGAGCTCGAAATTGGCAAAGCCTTCGAGATTGGAGGCGAAGATCAGATAGTCGCCGCTGGGATGGAAGAAGGGCGCCCAGGACATGACGCCCATATGGGTGAGTTGCCGCTCTTTACCACTGGCGAGATCCATGCTGTAGATCTCGGCCTGGCTGCCATCCTCGGAGAAGCGGCGCCAGGTGATTTTAGTGCCGTCGAAACTGAAAAAGGGGCCGCCGTCATAACCGGGTGAACGGGTCAGTTGGCGGACTTTTGATCCGTCGGCATTCATCAGATAGAGATCCATCATGAACGATTTGTCGTGTTCGAAGATCTTCTTCTCAGCCTCACTCATCTCACCCGAGTAGGCGCGTCTGTTGGAGGCAAAGACTATCTGCTCTCCGTCGGGTGAATAGGCGGCCTCTGCATCATAGCCAATGGTATGGGTCAGATTCTTACGTTCACCGGTGGCGACAATCTGTTGGTAGATATCAAAGTTCCGGTCGTAGTCCCAGCTGTAGCGGCGCTGTTGACCAGATGCCCTGAAATCAAGCTCCTGCTGCATCTTGTCACGAGCATCCGGATCATGGTGAGTGGAGGCATAGAGAACCTTGCTGTTGGATGGATGTATCCAGGCGCATGTGGTCTTGCCATAGCCGGGGGATATCCGCTCTACATCGCCGTTCTCCAGATCCATCAGGTAGATCTGGTAGAAGGGATTGGTGTCATCACGCTCGGATTGAAACACCATGCGACTGCCGTCGGCACTGAAATAGCCTTCACCGGCACGACGCCCCTCAAAGGTCAGCTGACGAATATTGGATAACAGGCGCGCTTCTGATTCCGCGGGCATATCAGCATTGAGGGGATACACAGTACAGAGCGATAACAGACAGACGGCTGTGATCAGACGCTTCGACATCTCTCGACTCCTTGATCTTATGACATGTGCGGATGAGCACAATTTAACAGATGCTGGTGGATCAGGGAGCATACTCGGAGTGAGGTATTTTTTCACACTCAATGTGTGATGTGCGTAGCTATCCTTGTGCGTCAGCAAGATCCAGACTTAGGGCATATAACATAGCACGGGGGTGAGGATATGGGTGATTACACACTGGGTGCAAGAGGGTCGCGCTTCAACCTGGGTAATTTTCAATTGCGGCTTGATCCTGAAATCGAGGCGCAGATGTCACAGATAAGGGCAGGCAGCCTTCCGCCACGTATACAACGCCTGTTTCTGCAGCCAAATTGGCGCAGCTTCGATCGTAATCTGCTCAACTACATGATGTTACAGACACCCGCTACGACAGCACCTTCGACCCCACCAGCAGCGGGTCCGGCAACACCCAGACCGGGGCAGGTGGGTGACGTCATGCGCGCGGTGTGGCTGTTACCGCCAGTTCAGCAGACCGCAAATCGACTATTGCAGGATAGTCAAAGAAGACTGCGACGAGAGTGGAATCAGGGTGGTGTCGGAACTCAGATCATGATGGTTACCGCTGCAGCTACGGTTGTCGGTACATCCCTTACCGCACTGCTGGTCAATCAGCAAACGAGGGAGCTTGTACTCGGTTTTGTTAATGGGCGACAGCTCCCTGTACCCGGGATACGGGGTTTCTCGGTGCAGTTGAGAGGACGCGGCCGTGGAGGAGGTGCGCAGTTGCGCAATATTGGCGGTAGCGGTGTGAGTGTACGTGGTGGCGCGTCTCATTCCGCAACAACGGGGAATATCGATTGGGATGTAGGTATGACGCTCGATCTAACCCAATTGGTTCCGGCACTGCGTTAGAGCATCCCCCCATGTGGGGGGAGTCATTCCAAGCCTCAGATAAACAGATTGACGTCAGCCTTCATGGCGCGCGGTAGAAAACTTGCCGCGCCGACCCACTCTTCAATCTCGGTGATGAAATCATCCTTACCGTAATCGAACAGATCCACGGTCATCTGGCAGGCGACCAATTTGACTTCAGCCTCCACGCACATCTCACGCAGCACTTCGATACTGGCGATGCCTTTATTGTTCATGGTCTTTTTCATCAGGCCGGTGGCCATGGATTCAAAACCCGGCACGAGTGTCATCACCGATGTCGGCATGGGCAACTCCTTGCCTTTGATCCAGGTGGGGCCCTCCGGTAGTTTCATCGGCATGGCGGGGTTACCCAGGGGGCTCACTTTAAGATCCAGGGTCTGCTTCAACAGGTTCAGTCCATAGAAGGTAAAAAAGATGGAGACATCCCAACCCAAGGCGGCTGCCGTGGAGGCGAGTATAAAGGGTGGATAGGCCATATCGAGGGTTCCCTTAGTGGCGATTATCGTCATCGAGGGGATATGCGCCGCTTCCCGTTCCGCCATCTTTTCGGCAAATCGTTGATCAAACCAGTTGTCCAGATCCTTGCTCGGGATATCGATCAGTGATGCAGTGTTACTCATGCTAGCCTCCTATGGGATTCTCAAGCCTTGCGAATTCTGAAAAAGAATCCGTCTTCGATCTCTTCACTGGAGACCATCTCATGACCGGTTTGACTACAGAATGAGTCCAGGTCCTTTACGGAACCGGGATCGCTTGCAGTGATCTCCAGAATCTCCCCCGATGAGAGGGCTGCAATCGCCTTTTTGGTCCGGAGTATGGGCAAGGGGCAGTTCAGACCGCGGGCGTCGAGGGTGTGTGTTGTCTGATTCATCTCATTTCTCCTTTACATCATTTAAACAACTAAAAGATGACCGGTCGGTCAAGTCGAAACTCAAAAAAACTCAATTCGGTGGCCTTTGCTCGATACGTATGCTTTTGATGGCCGGGCCCAGGGATCTCACCACCTCGGGGTCGTTGCGTGTCTTGGCGAGCAGTATCACGCCTTCCAGATAGGCCAGCATTGCGGTAGCGGTGGCTTCAGTGTCCAGGGGTGGAATCTCACCTTTCTCAACCGCCTCATCAAGGGCTTCGTGAAAACGGGCGCTGGCCTTTGCGAATACCGCATTCAGCCGGGCCCTTATCACCTCGTCACGGGTGCTGACTTCAAGGGCAAGATTGCCAAACAGGCAGCCGGGCATACGCCCCTCCATGTTTTTCGCCGCCTTCTGCCAGAAATAGACGGCATCCACCATATAATCGAGCCGCTCGATGGGGGGGAGGGCCTCGTCAAAGGCCTCGGCGACAAAGCCGTTCGCCCACTCATCGGACATGCTGTCGATGACCGCCATGGCCAGGTCACGCTTGGAGGGAAAGAAGTGGTAGAAGCTTCCCTTCTGTACCTTGGCCATGGTGCAGATCTCTTTAATGCCCACATCCGCATAGCTGCGCCCATGGAAGAGGTCGCGGGCGGTGGCCAGGATGCGGTCTTTGGTGTCAGGGGCGATAGTCATGGTAGATAATTATATTAGACCGGTCGGTCAAGTCAAGTTTGATTGGGTTTTCCCTGTTCGATCCAGACCTGTTCAGCTCCTACAGGCGTGGGTACCTTCAACAGATAACCCCAGCCGGTTAATGGATATAGGGCGGTATTTTTTTCAGCCTGACATGACTTTTCGATTCTCATTGCATGGCATGCTGCATAGTCCATTGATAACCACATACCTGACCAAGATGAAATACAAGATAGTCACCTTAGTTGTATCCCAATCTTGAAAAACCAACTGGTCATCCCTATCTAAAAGGCAAGCTAACGATTTGTTGCATATCAATGCAAGGAGACGAGTGAGATGTTGCCAAGAATACACGGCTTGAATACAAGCCTGTTTAATGAATTCAGACGCCTTGATCAGGAGATGGATCAACTATTCGACGCAGGTTTCTGGCCGAATACCATGCGCTCTGTTGTAAGTGAAAACTATCCGCCGATCAATGTCGGTGTAACCACCGATCAGGTGGATGTCTACCTGTTTGCCGCGGGCATGGATCCAGAGAAGCTGGATATCTCTATCAATGAAAACCGCTTGTCCATTAAAGGCGAACGTAGCATAGCGCGGGAAGAGGAGACTGACTACTTCAGAAAAGAGCGCTATGCCGGTGCTTTTCACAAAGTGGTCTCGCTACCCGATGATATTGATGCGGACAAGGTGGAAGCCCGTTACGACAATGGTGTGGTGCATATCGTCATCCAGCGTCGTGAATCTTCCAAACCACGACAGATTAGCGTGCAGTAACCTGGCAGGAGGTATACAGAATGAGTAGCAGCAAAGAGATAACCAAACGCGATATGCAAGCGCAACGGCAACGTGAGTTGCCACAACGCAGTATCCGACCCGATGTGGATATCTTTGAAGATGAGTTGGGTATCACCCTCACGGCGGATCTCCCCGGTGTGACTAAAGATGGGCTTGATATCCAGGTGGACAACGAGACCCTCTCCATAGACGGTAAGGCGGAGATTGAGATGCCGGAGGCGATGCAGGCGGTATATGCCGATGTGCGAGCAACCCGCTACCAGCGCAGCTTCTCTCTGAGCAGCGAGTTGGATGGTGACAAGGCTGAAGCAAGTCTAAAAGATGGTGTATTGTCGCTGCGGATTCCGAAGCGTGAGCAGTTTCAACCCCGTAAGATTGAGATTCGCAACGGATAATTCCCCTCTACTTTTTATTACGGAAACCCCAACCCGGACAGCTGATGTCCGGGTTTTTTTCTATCTTTTGTAGCGTTGTCGGTTGTAAACTTTTTTCTTCTGCAGAGTAAGAAGGTCACTCTTAATTCGTATTTCGTCAGAACGAAATTCTGAAATTGTCGATATGTTTTACATGTCAAAAGTGGCCTGTAGCTAAGCATTTGTTTTTCATGGCATGGCATAAATACTGCAGGAATTAACCTGTGCGGCTTACTATGCAGAAAAGCAAGAGAAGCATAGCGTATTAAGCCCATGCGTTTAATTCTTCTCTTGAGGTTGAGCGGCCTGTTTAGCCATACTGACGATAACGACTATTTGGAAAGTACATTATGAACGGTTTAGCATCATCTTCTCTTTCCGCAAAGAAAAACTGTGAATACTACAGTCAAAAGATTGCAGAACACTCCCCACCTAAAACAGAGAATGACGAACGTCTGATTCGCAGCTATCAGCGTATTTTAATAAGGGATCGTTCGCTTCTCTATAATCTCGAACTGCTCGAGATGGTCGAGACGATGCGTAAGGATGCAACGGCAGGTGTAACAGGTATCTCATCCCATCTATCCATGTCTTCTACATCCCTGGATCTGGATGAACTTAGGGTTTTGCTTGACGAAAACTCAGATAATGTCTGAATATTTTCGGTTAGCAATAATCTCTGACTCAGTGTGGCGAGATCTCTTTAATTAGATCCGGCTATCGACATCTATCGATCCTTTGATGGCGCCAGTAACTCGAATTAAAGCCGGTATCGTGCCGCCTTCTTCTAAATCTAAATCTCCAAGATCATAGACACACCGTCTCAGCCAATCCAGGTGGAATGGCTTAGTTAGAGATCGAAGAGTATTCAGGATTTATCTTATTCCATTAAAAGATAAGATAATCATCATGAGATTGCATTAACAGCCTATTGTATAGAAAGCATTCGCTGTTTCTCAGGGCAGTGGCTTTGACATAAATCTAAAATAAGTATGGCGGATGCAAAATGCGCCTGGTAATCTTATGTGTTAGGTATACTTTAATAAATAAATGATAAATATAAATATTAATGACTGATCTGAGAGATATAGGATATAGCGACTGGTTTAAGAGCCGAGTCGATGACGAAGCGATTTCTGCGCATGATGTTGCTCGGGTGGTTTCTGTACATAAAGATAGCTACACCGTGACAAAAGGTGCTGGAGAGGTATTCGCTGAGTTGTCAGGCAACCTTCTCTACTCCACTGAATCTTCCAGTGATCTTCCTACGACCGGTGATTGGGTGTATGTCGATTTTTATGATGACGAAACCCATGCAATTATTCATGGCGTGTTCCCAAGAAAAACACTTCTGAAGCGAAAAACCGCCGGCAAGCTGGTGGATTACCAGCTGATAGCTGCGAATATAGATGTTGCCTTTATCATTCAATCACTGAACGATAATTCAAACCTGCGCAGATTGGAACGCTACTTGGTTATGGTCAATGAAAGTGGTATCGAACCTGTAATACTTCTGAGTAAGTGCGATCTTCTGCCAAAAGTAGAGGTTGATGAAATAAAGAATAAAGTATCGGGGATTGCAACTCAGGCTACCGTGATGGAGTTCAGCAATTTAAACCGAAACAATATTACTTCAATTATTGGCTTATTGAAGAGTGGATCTTCCTATTGTTTGCTAGGTTCGTCTGGTGTCGGTAAAACCACCTTACTCAATACCATAATAGGTAGTGATAAATTCGACACGCAACCGGTCAGTAAAATCCAAAGTAAGGGGCGTCATACAACCACAAGCCGGCAATTGGTTCGCTTGGACAATGGGGCGATGATAATAGATACGCCGGGAATGAGAGAGCTTGGCAGTATGTTCGTGGATGAAGGCCTGGAGGAGACCTTCTCTGAAATAGTGGAGCTATCACAAGGCTGCAAATTTTCAAACTGTTCCCATACCAATGAAAAAGGCTGCGCCATTTTGGCTGCGATAGGCGCAGGAGATCTATCCGCACGTCGTTATCAAAACTATATGAAGATGAAAAAAGAGTCCGAATTCAATCAGATGTCCTATCTGGAAAGAAGAAAGAAGGATAGGGATTTTGGCAAGCTCGTTAAAACAACCCTCAAGGGTAAGCAGAAGTATGACAATTAGGGCCCTATGTCGTTTCTATCTGCTAACCACCCACAACTCTCCATGGCATGGCTTGTCCAGGTTGGTCAGAATGGGGATCTGTACGGTATTAGGCCTGGGATCTCTTCTGCATGAAATTTCGCACTTGGCTGATGCCCACGCCAAGGATGGTGGCGATACTCAAAGCTGTTAGTGCAAATACAAATACGGCTGATGCCATGATCAAGATGGGTGCTACATTCATGATGATCTCCAACTAGCAATCTGAAATTGATAACATCTGCAATCTCGGAGGTAATATTAGCATCTTATGAAATAGTTTTAAACTATATATTTGTAATTTATTTTTTATTGATCAAGATCATTACAAGCTCGTTGATTTTCTCTTAACTTGGTGTACGTCGAAGAATCAATAATGATATTTAACAAATACTGGACGAGATATTCGACCCACCTGGATGGTCGGTCCGTTCGGCACTGTAGTTCCGCTTTTGGCTCTGTTTGTCTATAACCTATAAGCCTCGTTGTAGCGGTTGTGCACTTGACCAGCGAGGAAATAATAATGAAGTATTTGGCAGTCAGATTGCCAGTCTGGATTTTCTCTTTTCTACTAGCCCTATGTTTTGTCGCTCCCGTGCAGAGTGCAGAGGAGGAGGGCGTATTGACTATCTTGGGGGAGACACCTCCTCCGGGTTTTGATCCGGTCACCGGCGATCGGATCATCCCGAACAAACGCTGCCTGAAGTGTCATGGCGATGCCCACGAGAAGACCGATACCCGGGATGATGGCAGCATTGTCAATATCTATGCCGACCCGGAAATGATCAAGGATAGCGTACATGGTGAACAGGACTGCACCAACTGTCATGCCACCATCGACCGGATACCGCATCGTGAATCCCCAGAGGTAGTGGTCGGTTGCGTGGAGTGTCACCAGGAAACCTGGGATAAGCACCGCAACGACCCCGATGAGAAGTACGAACGTCTCGGGGTAGTGATGGAAAGCATCGACGCCTACTACGACTCGGTGCATGCACTGCCCAACAAGCAAGACCAGTCGGAGACCAACGCCACCTGCTACGATTGCCACGAAGCCCATGATATCGGTACCCTGGGCAGCCACCAGCGCGCTGAGAAGCGCCTGAAGAATCCCGAGGTTTGTGGCGAGTGTCACAGAAAACAACTCAACGAATACCGTGAGTCCGACCACGGCAAGGCAGTATTGGAAGAGGGCGACAGCGAATCGGCCGTCTGCTCAGACTGCCACACAACCCATCAGATCGCCTCACCCGAGACAGATCAGGCCAAACTGGCCATCACCAAGAACTGCGGTGATTGCCACAAGGAGGCCCAGCGCACCTACTTCGACTCCTATCATGGCCAGGTGCACCGACTCGGTTACACCAATACCGCCAAGTGTCACGACTGCCACGGCAGCCACAAGATCAAGGGCGAAGATGACCCCACGTCGGAGATCCACGCCGACAATCGCCTGGAAAACTGCAGGGTCTGTCACGAGGATGCCAATGAAAACTTTCTCACCTTCTGGCCCCACGGTGATGCGGACGACAGGGAGAAATACCCGGGTCTGTGGTTCTTTAAGATATTTATGCAGATACTGATCTTCTCGGTCATGGCCTTTTTCTGGGTACATGTGGTGCTGTGGCTCTACCGCGAGGTTATGGACCGCATCCAGGGCAAGGGTTTCATCGAGGATCTGGATCACCCCGATGTGATCTATTTCCGCCGATTCCCGGTTGTGTGGACATGGATCCACGCGCTTTTCGCCATCGCCACCATGATCCTGATCCTGACCGGTACCACCTTGCTCTTTTCCCATACCGGTTGGGCCAAGACAGTGGTGGTATTCCTCGGTGGCACCGAGATGGAGGGCATTATCCATCGCACCGCCGCCGTTATCTGGCTGGGAATATTTCTGGCTCACCTCTCCATTGCGATCAGTAACATCTGGAGCAATCGCAACTCCTTCAAGTGGTTTGGCAGCACCTCTATGTTGCCCAACTGGAAGGATTGGGATGATCTGAAGCGCATGTTCAGGTGGTTCCTCGGTCAGGGCGAGCGGCCTGATTTCACCCATTGGACCTACTGGCAGAAGTTCGACTACTGGGCACCTTTCTGGGGTGCGGCGGTGATCGGATCATCGGGTATCATGTTGTTCGCACCGGAGACGACTGCCATCATCCTGCCTGGCTGGATGTTCAATATCGCCACCCTGGTGCATGCCGAGGAGGCGCTGCTGGCGGCCATCTTCCTCAACTCAGTACATTTCTTCAATGTGCACTTCCGGCCCGAGCGTTTTCCCATGAGTACCACCATCTTCACCGGTAAGATTCCCATCGAGGAGTTCAAGCACGACCACCGTCTCGAATACGACAGGTTGGTTGAGTCAGGTGAACTGGATAGGCATCTGGTCAGGCGCCCCTCGCGCCGTGCCGACCTGGCGGCCTCCTTCATCACCACAGTGCTGATCATGAGCGGTCTGGCCCTGCTGACCCTGGTGTTGATCGGTGTGATGACCTCGCCAAGCTGATGGGGGTGAAGAAGATGATGAGAAAAAATAGCATGAACAATATAGTTCGCAATCTACTCCTGGCCATGTTGGCATCACTGCCGTTGGTTGCCCAGTCAGGACCCTCTGGTCAGGCGCTGGCCTTCACCTGCGCCGGCTGCCACGGTACCGATGGCTCCAGCGTCGGTCCCTCCAGCCCCTCCATCGCGGCGATGGACCCGGATATCTTCATCGATGCCATGGATGCCTACAAGCGTGATCAGCGCAACTCCACCATCATGAACCGCATCGCCAAGGGTTACAGCGACGAGCAGATCAAGGCCATGGCCTGGTTCTTCGCCAAGCAGAAGTTGCGGTTGCATGTGCAGACGACGGATCAGCAGATGGTTGAACTCGGTAAGCAGCTGCATGACACCCATTGCGAGAAGTGTCATGAAGAGGGTGGTCGCGCGGGGGACTCCGGTACCCTGGCGGGGCAGTGGATACCCTATCTCGAATTCAGCATGGAGGATTTTCTCGAAGGCAGGCGCCCCTACCCAAGAAAGATGAAACGCAAGGTGGAGGCCGTCATCAAGGAGCAGGGCGATCAGGCGGTGCCCGCGTTGATCCACTACTACGGCAGCAAGCACTGATCGCGGAGAAGGAAGAAATGAACAAAATCAATCGCAGAGACTTCATCCGCGTCGGTGGCGGCCTTACCCTGGCGGGCAGCTCGCTGCTGTTTCCCACCCTCGCCCTGGCCAACAGTCCCAAGGTGGTGATCGTGGGTGGCGGAGTAGGGGGCAGCACCGCCGCCAAATACCTGCGCAAGCTGAATCCCGATGTGAAGGTGACCCTGATCGAGGCGAAGAAGCACTACACCTCCTGTTTCATGAGCAACGAGGTATTGAGCGGTGACCGCAGCATAGACTCCATCACCTTCGATTACGAAGGCCTGAAGCGCCATGGGGTGGAGATCGTCATCGATCGGGTCAGCGCCATCGAGGCGGACAAGAGACAGGTGGTCACCGAGCAGAGCGGTAACTTTGAATACGATGCCTGTGTGGTCTCCCCCGGGATCGATTTCAAATGGGATGCCATCGAAGGCTACAATCCAGAGGTGGCCGAGACCATCCCTCATGCCTGGAATGCCGGTCCACAGACGGTCACCCTGCGCAAGCAGATCGAGTCCATGCCGGAAGGGGGCAAGGTGATCATCGTTGCCCCACCCAATCCCTACAAGTGTCCACCTGGACCCTACGAACGGGCCGCGCAGATCGCCATGTACTGCAAGCACCATAAGCCGAAGGCAAAAATCCTCATCCTCGATCCCAAGGACGCCTTCTCCAAACAGGGGCTGTTTCGGCAGGGCTGGTCCCAGCTCTACGGTTTCGGCACCGAGAACGCCATGATCGAATGGGTTGGCGCCGCGGGGGGTGGCGTGGTGGAGGAGCTCTATCCTGACACCCGCACCCTGCAGGCCGAGATCGAGGAGTTCACCGCCGACGTGATCAACATCATTCCGCCCCAGAAGGCGGGCAAGGTGGCCTTCGCCTCCAACCTGACGGAGGGCGACTGGTGTCCGGTCAACAAGCGCACCTTCGAATCGACGCTGCATTCTGATATCTATGTCCTGGGGGACGCCTCCAGCGCAGCCAAGATGCCCAAGTCGGCCTATGCCGCCAACTCCCAGGCCAAGGTCGCCGCCGCCGCCATCGTCGCCAAATTCGCCGGCATGGATCCCGGCGATCCCACCTACGTCAACACCTGCTACAGCATCCTCGGCGAGGCCCACGGCATATCGGTGGCCGCGGTCTACAAGTTGGACGAGGCGAACAATACCATCCTGCCCATCAAAGGGGCGGGGGGGCTTTCACCCATGGATGCGTCGGCCGAGCAGCGCAAGCGCGAGGTGAGTTATGCGCACAGCTGGTTCAAGAACGTCATCAATGACATGCTGGGGTAGGGAATAGCTTAGTGGCTGCCATGGATGGCATTCCTATCCAGCAATTGTATTGATCTTTAGATCGAGCCATATTCCACTTCAATTTCTCCGCAGTCACAGGGATGCTTTCAGGAATGGAACAGAAGAACAGGGTATATCCTCGCCAATCTGTTGGTGGGATCCTTCACCGCCTTCTCGATCATTTCGCAGCGTCTTGCCAGGATAGGATGATCCATCCCAAGCGTTTCAAGAATAATTATGGATCAGTTATTTAATCTAGCTTTGTTGTTATTCGCAGTGGTCGTCTTGCCTGCAACATGGTATTACTTCAAAAAGACTGGCAAACTACTAATGAAAAATAAACCATTTATCAGTGATTTAGAAAATGCTCGTAAACGACATGCTAAAAATAGTTTTATCTCACTGGCATTAATAGTAGTGATGTTTTTGTTGATAATTCTTCTAGTCGATCATGGTGTGATTTAATATGCAATCGAGTGCATTTTTTAGATGGATCTGGCGTGTCAATGGTATCCTGGTTTTACCAGTATTGCCAAGTATTGCAGACATCCATTCATGAGATCGCCAGATTGAAAGCTAGTGTCCTGAATCTTATTTGCTGTTTTCTGTCAGAACCTCAACTGATGCAATCATGTAGTCTACCGCCTGTCTGATCTGTTCATCCTTGAGCCGGTTGTTCCCACCCCGGGGCGGCATGCGAAATTCATTGTCACTTCCCTTGATGCCATTCAAGGCACTTTGGTAGAGGTTGGCAGCACCCTTTTCGATTCGTGGCGCCCAGGCTGTTGCATCGGTGACGGCTGGCGCACCCGAGACGCCCATCAGGTGGCAGTTGCGACAGGTCCCCATCCAGATGCCGCGGCCCTTTGCCAGGTGCTCTTCCGCGAAACGTGGCATATCCACAACAGATTCCTCTTGAGGCGCCTGCTCACTGCACCCGGCAAGCAGATAGAGACAAATTGCTATGGGTAAGATTCGTGACATGGGTACGCTTAGTGGGACATGGTTCCCAGTGTGCCAATGGTGAAGATGCCTGCAACAATGCTAAAGGGGAGTGCTGTTACCACCAAAGAGAGAAAATGCCAGCCGGCGAATCCCGAGCGAATCCACGCATAGGCAGCGAGCACTGCGCCGAGCAATCCCAAAGCGCCTGCCGCGAAATAGTAAGTCTTGACGCAGTCTGTCAAACATGTGCGCTCTTCGAAATAACCCGACAACAGGTTGGCAAAGGTCAATCCGAGAAAGGCCCAGGAACCGACTGATATTAAGAGTGCGAGGGTAATGATTATCTTCACGCTAATCTCCGATTAACACGACATACTTAATCGCCGGGTAAATAGAAGTATATGGAGCAGCAAGCATGGCTTTCAACTAGGTTTAGCCTGGGGTTATTGCCTTATGCTTCGGGTTTCGATAAGCATAAAAGGATTGGGGCAGATCACCCTTCAGCATATTTTTTGGCAGGTTTGAAGTAAATATTCAACAAGCAGGCTTGTGTCATTTGTTCTCTTCAATAACTCAATCTTAAATATCGTCGGATTAATTTACACGAATATTTTCGGGTATTTTATAACTCGCTGATTTTATTGTGCGGCATGAATAGTGCTTTATTTCCTATTCATCGGAGAAATGGATGATAAGTGTAAGAAATAATCAAAGGAGAAAGGAGATATTGATATGAAACGGATACTCAAAACAGTTCTTACGGGTTTGCTTGGGCTCCCATTCACCGCGCAAGCAATAATGATAGGCGATACGATCAATGGGTCAGGAAACACACTGACACCGGGTACTGCCATAATTGGTGCGGGAATTGAGTTTGAGGCACATGGTGGTTATATGGATTTCGATTTTGACGAGAACCTTTTAACCGTCTCTGTCACGAACCTGATTTCCTGGAGTGGATTTGGTGATTACATATTTAGTGATTTTAATGATGTCATCACAGGCGTGACAATGACTTCAAACACCTTTGTGTCTGGATTGACAGACTTTTCGTTTGATGATCACAGCATTACCCTGGATATAGATAGCGGCGAGCGCCAGCTTGACATGAGTCGTGCGGAAGCGGTCTTTGCCATCCAGACATATACAGGTACAAATACAAATTCGAATGTACCTGAACCCTCTACACTACTTCTTCTGGGAGCAGGTATAGCCGGTATAGGGGCTTCTCGTTTGCGTCGATCAACAAGTTAGCACCTCCATGCTGTAAGGGGGCTCACGCCCCCTCTTTTTTATCAAACTTCTGAGTTACTAGGGCCTGTTAACACTAATCCAATCGGCTCTGCTGGGGCTGTTTTTTTGCCCAGCAAGGCAGAATGAGCGAGGTTTAGCCGAGCTAAATGAGCGAATGATAACGCCGCTGGGCGGAAAAACAGCACCAGCCCTTCGGGTTGTGCCTGAAAACGCGCCACTCGGCGTTGCTCGTCGCTCATTTGGAATCACCAAACCTCTCTCCTCGCGCCTTGATTGGCGCGTTTTCAGCGCAACAGAGCCAATTGGATTAGTGTTAACAGGCCCTAGTAGACGCTTACCAATGCGAGCCCCACTGAGCCCAGGCTCATCCATACCTGCCCTCAATATAATCTGCAGTCTCTTTCTTATCCGGCGTAACAAACAAGTCTTCAGTTGCCTGGTGCTCCACAACCTTGACCATCAACATGAAGATACACTCTTCACTGGCACGCCTGGCCTGCGCCATGTTGTGGGTGACGATGAGGATGGTGTATTTTCCGCGCAGTTCCCAGATAAGCTCTTCAACGGCGGCGGTGTCTTTGGGGTCGAGAGCGGAGCAGGGCTCGTCCATCAAGAGCACACTCGGTTTTACCGGCAGAAGCCGCGCGATGCATAGCTTCTGTTGCTCTTCCAGGGAGAGTTCCGTTCCCTTCTGGTTGAGCCGGTCTTTTACCTTGTCCCATAACAGCACCTGCTGCAGTGCGGATTCGACAATCTCATCCTCGTCGGAGTTCGATGATCCTGCTTTTTTTTGCATGGATGCGGTGACCGAACAGAATATTGTCGCGTATCGACATAGGTAAGGGGTTCGGCCGTTGGAATACCATGCCGATCTGTTTGCGTACCTGGACGAGTTCCACGTCCGGATCGTAGATGTTCTTGTCCATGACATCGATGTTACCTTCGATGCGCACATAGCCGAGTCGTTCGTTAATGCGGTTGACGCTGCGCAGGAAGGTCGACTTGCCACAACCGGAGGGTCCAATCATCGAGGTGATCATGCCGTTGCGGATATTGAGATCGACATCGAAGAGGGCCTGGAAGGTCCCATACCATAGGTTGAGCTTACTGGTTTTGATGGCTCCCGTCGGTTCACCATTGGTATACATGAATAGTGGTCGGGCGATAGGGTAACTGCGGTCACTGGCCGTCTCGACACTGGGTGTGATGCAAGTAGTGCCATTCTTTGAGACGCAGACCATTTTGATATGCTCGGTGGTATAGGCCAAACCGCTGTAGCCAATCGCATATGGCGTCTTCTCAACAAGATCGACCACATCCTTTGAGCCATGCATGTCAAGTGTACCCTGGCGATACTTGCCTTTTTTGCCGAGGACTTCCTTTTTGAAATAGACGTAGGTACCGGAGTTGTTCTGACGACTCACAACGACGATCTCTCCACCCTTACACCCTGGCACTTCCAAACCTAAATCGGACCATTTCGTGGATTTGCCGCCGCGCCCGAATATGGATTTCAGCTGTTCATAGTTGAAGGTATCCGCCGGATTGTTCTGATGGATAAAAACAGCGAGGGCGTCGTAACCAACCACATGCTCAATGGGATCCTGCCCCTTGGATTTCGCCAGCTTTAACTCTTTCTTCTTCATCTGTCGACTGGCATTGGCGATGTCTACCGTACCGTTGATCATGGCGGCGATGCCTGTACCCGAACCGCCTCCTGACACGGCAACCGCCACATTGGCGTCAACCTTACCGTATTCCTCAGCCCAGGCCTGGGCAACATTGACCAGTGTGTCAGAGCCCTTGTTCTGAATGACGGTGCAATCCGCCGCCTGTGCGGAGAGAAGACAAAACAGGCTACTGGCTGCCACTGAAATGACAATTGAGATTTTCCTCATTATGAACACCCTTAAATAGTTGTATTCGATTATCCGAAAAAGCGCAAAAAACGAAAATGGATGGTTGAACTGGTAACCTAAATCAACGTCAGGTACCTTGTTATTTTTTTCAGAGCAGTGAAAATTACATGCTGCCAGCCAAACTGACCCGTCCGATAGGGACCTGGTGTGATGACTGCGTAGATCTGACTGTTTGGTAAACATATTTATAACTAATTGATATTTCACTGTTATATATGCAGCACCCTGGTGGGTCTAGTGCAGCTGAAGGCAATGACTTCCGAAGAGTCTAGAATTAAGGTAGTTACATTGTGGGGTGGATTGTGTCTCGATATGTGATGTCCCTTCTGTTGTTCAGCTGTTTTGCTTTCCTATGTTTTGCTCAGCCATCTGCGGATCCGCCAAGCAACAAGGGTCTTCTTCTCCAGGTCTCTGGTGCCATAGGACCTGCCACTGCGGATTATCTTGATCGGGCCTTGGATAAGGCTGAACAGGAAGCTGTGGAGTTGGTTGTCCTGCAGATGGATACCCCGGGCGGTCTGGACACTTCGATGCGGGCCATGATCAAACGCATCATCGCCTCCCAGGTGGCTGTGGTCACCTATGTGGCGCCTGGTGGTGCGCGTGCCGCCAGTGCCGGTACATATATACTCTACGCCAGCCATGTCGCGGCGATGGCACCGGGCACCAATCTGGGGGCTGCCACCCCTGTGTCCCTGGGTGGAGTTCCGAAAGCGACACCAGACAAAACCAAGGCAGAAGATGAGAGGGAGGATGATCGAGTCCCGGGGACAGATGCCAAGACAAGCAAAGTCGTCAATGACGCAGCCGCCTATATACGCAGCCTGGCAACTTTAAGAAAGCGCAATGGGGATTGGGCCGAAAAGGCGGTTAGGGATGGGGCCAGTCTCTCCGCTGAAGAGGCGTTGAAACAGGGTGTGATCGATCTGATTGCAGCAGACATCAACAGCCTGCTCTCCGCACTGAACGGCACCGAGGTGGAGCTACCCCTGGGCGGTAAGACCCTGAATACAGAGCATCTGGTTTTGCAGAAACACCTGCCAGATTGGCAGAGTCAGTTATTGAGCATTATCAGTAATCCCAATCTGGCCTATATCCTCATGCTGGTGGGTATCTATGGGCTGATCTACGAGTTTGCCAATCCCGGTGCCATTGTGCCTGGAACCATAGGCGCCATTGCACTGCTGCTGGCGCTCTATGCCTTCCATCTGCTACCCATCAATTATGCCGGGGTGGCGTTGATTCTGCTCGGGCTTGCGTTGATGGTAGGGGAGGCCTTCGTGCCCAGCTTTGGCACCCTGGGTATAGGCGGGGTGGTGGCGTTTACCATCGGTTCACTGATTCTCATCGATACCGACCAGGCGGGATTCGGTATATCGCTGCCACTGATCCTGGTTGTAGCCGTGAGCAGTGCCTTCCTCATGGTCTTCGTCATCGGCATGGCCCTTAAATCCCGTAACCGTCCTGTGGTGAGTGGACGTGAGGAGATGTTGACCAGCGAAGGTGTGGTAGTGGAAGATTTCACCGGTGATGGTGATATCAGGGTACATGGTGAGATTTGGCGGGCCCGCTCCGAGCAACCTGTTAAAAAAGATCAGCTGGTAGAGATTACCGGCAGAGAGGGCCTGGTGTTAAAAATTGCCCCGGTTGATAAGGAGAAGGGATCATGACGCTCTATTTCTATGCGGTTATTCTGTTTCTGATCATCGCGTTTCTCACCTCGGCACTCAAGATATTGCGTGAGTATGAACGGGGTGTGGTGTTTTTGCTGGGGCGCTTCTGGCGGGTCAAGGGGCCAGGGCTGATCATCATCATCCCGGTAATCCAGCAATTCGTCAGAGTCGATCTACGCACCATCGTACTCGATGTGCCCTCCCAGGATGTCATCTCCCGGGACAATGTCTCGGTCAAGGTCAATGCAGTGGTCTACTTCCGTGTACTGGATCCTGAGCGGGCGATAATTCAGGTAGAAGATTACATGGCCGCCACAAGCCAACTGGCTCAAACCACACTGCGTTCCGTGCTTGGTCAACACGAACTGGATGAGATGCTGGCAGAACGCGACCGCCTGAATAACGATGTGAGGAACATCCTTGACCAACAGACCGATACCTGGGGGATCAAGGTATCCAATGTGGAGATCAAGCATGTCGACCTGGATGACAGCATGATCCGGGCGATTGCCCGCCAGGCCGAGGCGGAGCGGTCGCGGCGGGCGAAGGTTATCCATGCTGAAGGCGAACAGCAGGCTGCTGAAAAGTTGGTTGAAGCGGCCAGTATCCTGGCCGAACAGCCGCAGGCGATTCAACTCAGGTACCTGGAGACCCTGACAGAGGTCGCCGGGGATAAGAGTCATACCCTGGTTTTTCCGCTGCCAATGGATCTGCTGGAACCGCTACTCAAAAAGAAGAACAGCAGCTAACAGCTGTACATTTGGTGGGGCAGGGCCCCACCCTACACGATATGTGACAACTGGATATGCCATGCACTGGTGCGGTAGACCGCACCGTTGACTCAATCCAGCTCATCAAGGGTGGAGAGAAGCTGTGCATAGCTGGTTACCACCGAGGTGTATTCAAAATCCTGCAATCGTTTGACATTATCCAGGTCAACCTGTCTTGGATAGACCATGACCATGCCGCCTGGCGCCTCTGTCTCCATTTCCGGCTCGGTATCGCAGGCGAAGACAATGCTCGGAATCCGGCACTTTCCGGCCTGGGCGTAAATGTTGGTTACCAGGCTATCGGCTATCCCCCAAACCATCTTGGCAATGGTATTGGATGTGGCAGGGGCGATTACCAGGCGCCTGTAACGACCCTGATAGAAGAGTCCCACCGGGGAGGCGCTGGCAGTGGTATCACGAAAACAGGTGAAGCGCTCGCGCATGGATTTCACATCGAAGTCATACATTGGCAGCACTTCCGCCGCCGCCTTGCTCAGGAACAGGTCCACGTCGGATCGATGTTGTATCAGTTCAAGACACTCTTTGAGATAGTGACCGGACCCGGTGATCGCCCATGCTTCGCGCAACTTTGATTTCGAGGATGATTCATTCATAGTTAACGTATAGTAAAAGATACCGGCACGCTTTTCAGCCGTAAAGGATAGAGAATTCGTCAGATAGGATGTTATGCAGGACTAGTGTTAACAGGCCCTAGGACCATCCATGGTCTGGGAATTATCAACGGGGCGGCGAGATGCCGAACCGTTTCATGCGCCGATAGAGAGTATTTCGACTGAGGGCGAGCTTTTTGGCGACCCTGCTGATATTCCAATGCATCTCTTCGAGCTCACTCAAGAGTGCATCGCGCTCAGCAATCGCCAGGGCATTGAGATTGGCTTCCGCTGCGTCTGGAAATTCATCGTCATAGACAATATTACGGATTTCCTCAGGCAGATCGTTGATTGTCACCAAGTTGTTTTCACACAGTGCCGTGCAGGTGCGAAGCACATTCCGCAGCTGGCGAATATTGCCCGGCCAGGGGAAGTTTTCGAGCAATTTCAGGGCTTCGGGTTCCCAGGTCAATTCCGCCGAGGAGCCTGCCTCCAACTGGGCGATGTGTTTGATCAATTCAAGTTTGTCAGTACGTTCCCGCAAGGGAGGCATGGTCATCGAGACGCCATGCAGCCGGTAGTAGAGGTCCTCACGGAAACCACCATCCTCCACCATGTCCTTGATGTTATGGTGGGTGGCGCTGACCAGCTTGAGGGAGACCTTGATCGGTTTTTCACCACCCAGGGGTGTCACTTCACGCTCCTCGAGCACCCTCAGCAGGCGGGCCTGCAGGTGCAGGGGCATATCGCCGATCTCATCAAGAAACAGGGTGCCGCCGTCTGCCTGTACGATCTTGCCGCGGCTGCCCTCCCGGCTGGCCCCGGTGAATGCTCCAGGTCTGTAACCAAAGAGTTCACTCTCGATCAGGGATTCAGGCAGGGATGCGCAGTTCACAGCAACAAAGGCTTTTTCGTGTCGGGAGCTGGCCTGATGCAATGCCCGGGCAAACATCTCCTTACCGGTGCCGGTCTCACCGAACAACATGCAGGGGACATCTCTTTCGATCAGTTTGATGGCGGTCTTCACGTTGCGCTTCATGCGTGGCTCATCGAAGTGCAGTGCGTCCAGGGAATCGGAACTCCCCAGGTAGTCATTCTCGTCACCCTTGTTGCTGTAAGGTGTTTTAGCCTTGAATTGGGAGACGTTGCTGCGGCAGCTCTTCTCCGGCGCCTGGAGGGTTGCGAAGAAACGTTTGCCGTGTTGCGATTCCCGAATCGGGAAGGCATGGGTGTGTACGTTATTCAGCAGGGAGCCGAGGGAGGTGGTGAAGAGTTGCTGAATCGGGTGTCCCACGATCTGTTGTGGCGACTCCAGGTTGAGTTGGAATATGGCGCTACGATTGATGGCCAGTATCTTACCTTCTGCGTCGAAGGCGATGGCGCCCTCGCCAAGCGTGCTGATGAACTCTGAACGGGAATGAAAGCGCAGCACGAATGACTCTTTCATGGCACAGAAGAAAACCCGGTTTTCAATCACCTGGGCGGACATGTTCAACAGCACCATGGTGTGCTGCTGAGCCATCTGCGACTCGCTGGAGGCATCGAGCACCGCCAGGATGTCCCCATGGGGATCGAATATGGGTGCGGCGGCGCAGGTCAGGGTGGCATTGCGGGAGAAATAGTGTGACTGTTTGTGGATAACGAG
This sequence comes from gamma proteobacterium symbiont of Ctena orbiculata, assembly GCA_003094555.1. Taxonomy (GTDB): domain Bacteria; phylum Pseudomonadota; class Gammaproteobacteria; order Chromatiales; family Chromatiaceae; genus Thiodiazotropha. The sequence goes on along the minus strand of NATW01000118.1, from coordinate 59,711 downwards.
GGGTTTCTGCTCAACCAGGCAGGTGCCCATGCCATTGGTACCCTGAACAGACTCGCTCCACACGGCGCCCAGTTGCATACCGGCGTGTGCGGCAGCATCTGTGAATTGGGGATCACCGATGAAATTGAGCAGGATTCCGTCCTTGTCGGTCAGCATAATGGCGTGACCGGAACCGGCCAGCTGCTGATAGAGATCGGTCATCTCGACCCGGGCGATGTCCAGCAGACGATCATACTTTTGCAGGCGGTCGCGCAGATCCTGTCGATCGATAATGACAGGCTTGGGTGACACGCCGGGATCGAGTCCATATTCATCACGGCAGCGACGCCAGGACCTGAGTGTCAGGTCGTCTATATCGGAAGAGTGGATGATGTGGCTGCCGTCAAGGGCGGCGCGTACGAACTCTTCGTGATTGGATATGTCGTTGTGAAGGATGGCTTTGTCCACCTTTATTTACCTCTGGTCGCAATCAGCCCCCTGTAAGAAAAAAGCCTCCTTGCCACCACGTTTTATTTATTATTCAGGGGAATTTATAAATATTATCAATATACTTTATTTATCGTGCTGAGTTTATGCCAATATGGCTCGATTGACAAATCGCAATCTGTCTGGTTATTAGGGGTAACCCTATGGTAATGCTTAGTTTTTCACGCCCTCTCATCATGGGAATTTTAAATTTGACCCCGGATAGCTTTTCCGATGGGGGGCGTTACGAAACGACATCGGCAGTCAATCGCGCAATGGAGATGGTGGCAGAGGGGGCAGACATCATTGATATTGGTGGGGAATCGACCCGTCCACAGGCATCCAGGGTCAGCGCCGCCGGGCAGAAACGTCGGGTCTTGCAGACCATACAGATATTGCGGGAGCGCCTGCCCGAAGGCTTTCCTATCAGCATCGACACCACCCTGAGTGAGGTTGCCCGAGATGCGATCGACGCTGGAGCCAGTATGATCAACGATGTATCAGCTGGGCGCGAGGATCCCGAGATGCTCGGGTTGGCAGGGTCGGCTGATATTCCACTCGTGCTGATGCATATGCAGGGAACACCGGAAACCATGCAGCATGCACCGGTGTACCGGGATGTGGTTTCAGAAGTGAAGGCGTTTTTGGCGCAGCGGATTGAAGCGGCACTGCGGGCTGGGGTGAAACCCGAAGCGTTATTGCTGGACCCGGGAATTGGGTTCGGCAAGCAAAAGCGACATAACTTGGAGTTGCTGGCCGATCTACAGCAGATCGGTGAACTGGGTTATCCCCTGTTGCTCGGTGTGAGTCGTAAGCGTTTCATGGGCGCCATCAGCAATCAGACACAGCCTGAACAGTTGATACCCGCCACCTGTGCCTGTACCGCCTTGGGAGTCATGGCCGGGGTGAAGGTGTTTCGGGTGCATGATGTGTGGCAGAATCGACAAGCGCTTGATGTGGCCTGGGCGATCCGTAATAACGACTCATTCCAATGATGTTGTGGTATGGTTAAAAAAAATGCCCCCTGTGGCTAGGGGATAGCCACTAGAAGGGCATTAAGGGTGGAGGAAATCTTTTCAACAATCGAAGCAGAATCGATGGTAATCCATACGATCCAGGTCTGGCTTCTGTCTTTTCCTAGGCAGAATGCGGGCCAAGATGCGAAAATTATTTATAACATACTGAAAAATCTACAAAATAATTGATATATTTATATGAGCAACTGAGCCGTATGTGACTGGTTGCTACATATCTCGGAAAACTGTTACAGATGTGTCACACCTTCTGTAACCATTCTCAAATTTGACATTTACCGACTCTCTATAGGGTTGGATTCCTGACCAGGTTCTATCCGCACGGCACAGAACTTGAACTCTGGTATTTTCGCCGCCGGATCCAGTGCTTCATTGGTCAACAGGTTTGCCGCCGCTTCGTGGTAACAGAAGGGGAGGAATACCTGGCCGGGAGAGACACCTTCGTCGGCTCGGGCATACGCGGTTACCACCCCCCGCCTCGATTGCAACATGATCGGGCCGCCAGGTTCTATATCGATGCGTGCGAGTTCCTGGGGATGGAGGCTGGCAACCGGGATCGGTTCGATCTTGTCGAGCACCTCCGCACGTCGGGTCATGGCTCCGGTGTGCCAATGTTCCAACTGGCGACCGGTGATCAGTACCCAGGGATACTCATGATCCGGCAGCTCGTCGGCGTTGGTAAAGGGTGCGGGTGTAAAGCTCGCCCTGCCGGACGGGGTTGGAAATGTATCGGTGAAAATAACCGGCTGTCCCGGATCGTCTTCATTTTCACAGGGGTAGGTTATGGCACCCTCCTGCTCCAGGCGCTCCCAGGATATACCGGCGATACTCGGCATTGCCTGACGCATCTCGGCAAACACCTCCTTGGGATGATCGTAGTGCCAGTCCAGGCCTAACCTGCGTGCCATCTCCTGGATGATCTCCAGGTCCTGTCGGGCCTCGCCCGGTGGATCGATAGCCTGGCGCCCCAACTGTACCCTCCGATCGGTGTTGGTGAAGCTGCCGTCCTTTTCGGCAAAGGCGGAGGCGGGCAGAATGACGTCTGCGTACCAGGCAGTCTCGGTCATGAAGATATCCTGCACAACCAGATGTTCCAGACTGGCCAGGGCCTTGCGGGCATGGTTCAGGTTGGGATCTGACATGGCCGGGTTCTCGCCCATGATGTACATGCCCCGGATGGTGCCTTCGGTGATGGCATGCATGATCTCGACCACGGTCAGGCCCGGTTTAGCATCCAGGGGTGTCCCCCACAGGGCTTCGAATTTGGCCCGGATCTCCGGGTTGTCCACCCGCTGATAGTCGGGGAAGACCATGGGTATCAGCCCTACATCGGAGGCCCCTTGTACGTTGTTCTGCCCGCGTAGAGGGTGCAGCCCGGTGCCCGGACGGCCGATCTGTCCGGTCATCAGGGCCAGGGAGATGAGTGCCCGGGAATTGTCGGTGCCGTGCACATGCTGGGAGACCCCCATGCCCCAGAAGATAATTGAGGCCTTGGATGATGCATACAGATGCGCCACTTCCCGAATGGTTTCAGCGTCGATGCCGCAGATAGGCTCCATGGCTTCCGGCGTGAAGGCGCGCAGGTGCTTCGCCAACACCTCATAGCCGCTGGTGCGGTTGTTGACGAATTGCTCATCCACAAGCCCCTGTTCGATCACCGCATTCATGATGGCGTTGAGCAGGGCCACGTCGGTATCGGGCTTGAACTGGAGGAAGTGGGAGGCGTGTCTGGCAATGGTGGTGCGTCGTGGGTCCATCACAACCAGGGTCTTACCGGCCTTGACCTGATTCTTGACAAAGGTTGCCGCCACCGGGTGGTTATCGGTGGTATTGGAACCGATGATCAGTATCACCTCTGCCTGGTCCACGTCCGCCACCGGGTTGGAGACAGCGCCTGAGCCGATCATCTCCAGCAGTGCCACTACGGAAGAGGCATGACAGAGGCGGGTGCAGTGATCCACATTGTTGCTGCCAAAGCCTGTACGGACCAGCTTTTGAAACAGATAGGCCTCCTCGTTGGAGCCCTTGGCGGAGCCGAAGCCCGCCAACGCGGCAGCTCCCCGCTCATCCCTCATCTTAACCAGTCCGCCAGCGGCAAATGTCAGTGCCTCCTCCCAACTCGCTTCGCGGAAACCGGCGAAGGGGTTTTCGTGATCGAGGGCCAGCTCGGCCTGTTTGGGGGCATCATCAAGGCGAATCAGCGGTACGGTCAGACGGTGTTTGTGATGTACATAGTCGAAACCGTAACGTCCTTTGACACACAGGCGGGAGTTATTGGCCGGCCCATTGCGCCCGGTAACATAGCGTATGCGGTTATCAGTCACATGGTAGGTAAGCTGGCAGCCGACGCCGCAATAGGGACAGACCGAATCGATCTGTTTCTCGGTCTGCTCCAATCCCAGGCCGTTGGCCGGCATCAGCGCCCCCGTGGGACAGGCCTGTACACACTCGCCACAGGCGACACAGCTGCTCTCGGCCAGGCTCTCTTCCGCATCGAAGACGATACTCGAAGCGCCACCTCGCCAGGCATAGCCGATCACATCGTTGACCTGCTCTTCGCGACATGCACGCAGACAGCGGGTGCACTGGATACAGGCATCCAGATTGACCGCGATGGCTGGATGAGAACTGTCCGCCACCGGTTGGCGGCGGCTGGGGAAGCGGGGCTTGCCCAGATCCATCTTTTGCGACCACTGGTCAAGCTCATTGTGGTGGCTGTAGCAGGTATCGGCCATGTCGGATTGAAGCAGTTCCAATACCAGCTGTTGTGACTTGCGAGGTCGTTCGCCCTGGCTATTCACCACCATCCCGTCGCTTGGTGCCCGGCAACAGGAGGCGGCCAGGGTGCGCTCACCCTCGATCTCCACCACACAGGCCCGGCAGTTGCCGTCGGGTCGCAGACCCTCCTTGTAACAGAGATGGGGGATTTCGACCCCGGCGCGTTTCGCTACCTGCAACAGGCTCTCCCCTGGCATGGCGCTTTGAGGCTTGCCATCCAGGGTGAAATTGATGCTGCCTTGGGGGGACTGAGGATCATTCGCCATGTTCCAACTCCTGAGGAAAATATTTCAGCACGCTCAACATGGGGTTGGGTGCGGCCTGACCCAGGCCACAGATGGAGGCATCGATCATGACCCTCGAGAGCTCCTGGAGCAGATCCTTGTTCCATTCATCCTGTTGCATCAGCGCCACTGCCTTCTCGGTACCCACCCGGCAGGGTGTGCACTGTCCACAGGATTCGTGGGCAAAGAAGCGCATGGCGTTGAGGGCCGCATCGCGAGCGCTGTCGTGCTGGGAGAGAACGATAATGGCGGCCGAACCGATGAAACAGCCATAGGGTTGTAAGGTGTCGAAATCGAGCGGAACGTCGGCCAGGGAGGCGGGTAGGATGCCCCCTGAAGCGCCACCAGGGAAGTAACCATAGAGTTCATGGCCTTGCGGCATGCCCTCACAATATTCATCGATGAGTTCACGCATGGTGATGCCGGCGGGGGCCAGATGCACGCCCGGTTGGTTGACCCGGCCACTCACCGAGAAGCTGCGCAGGCCGTGGCGGCCGTTACGCCCCTGTTGAGCAAACCAATCGGCACCCCGTTCAAGCAGTTCACGCACCCAGTAGAGGGTCTCCATGTTGTGTTCCAGGGTGGGGCGGCCGAAGAGTCCAACCTGGGCCACGTAGGGGGGGCGTTGCCTGGGCATGCCGCGCTTCCCCTCGATCGATTCGATCATCGCCGATTCCTCGCCGCAGATATAGGCACCGGCTCCTCTGCGCAGATGAATGGGCGGCAGCGGACAGGGCGGGTTTGACTGAAGAGCCTTCAATTCCCTCTCCAGCAGCCTGTGGATAGCTGCATATTCGTCACGCAGATAGATGTAGATCTCACTGATACCGACCACCCGTGCAGCGATAAGGGTCCCTTCGAGAAAACGGTGTGGATCCCGTTCCAGATAGTAGCGATCCTTGAAGGTACCCGGTTCGCCTTCGTCGATATTCACCGCCAGCAGACGCGGTGCTGGTTGTTCACGCAAAATGCGCCATTTACGACCGGCGGGGAAACCGGCGCCTCCCAGGCCTCTGAGATTTGAGTCTTCCAGGCATTGAATCACCTGTTCCACTGACAGCTGCGTCGGGTGTCTGCCGTTACCATCATCAGTTTCGATCCTTTTCAGCAGTTCATAGCCGCCGCCATCCTGATAGCCTGTGTAATCCAGATAGTCGGGTAACTCCGGTTCGCCATCACTCGCTTCAAGCCGTTGCATCACTTTAGCGGGATCGGCTTGGGGGATCGGTTCTCTACCTATCACGGCCAGGGGTGCCTCCTGGCAGCGACCCACACAAGGCACCCGTTGCAGTCGAATTCCATGACCCAGACTCGCCTGCAGGTCACTGATCAGAGTCTCTGCACCGGCCAGGTTGCAGGAGATGGAGTCGCACACCCGGATTGTCAGGGGCGGTGGCGGTGTCTGACCCTGTTTAACCAGATCGAAATGGTGGTAGAAACTGGCCACTTCAAAGATATGCGCGGAAGAGAGGTCCATCTCCTGGGCAAGCGCCGCTATATGATCCACTGAAATATATCCCATGCGATCTTGAATACGGTGCAGTATTTCGATCAATAGGTCAGGTCGGCGCGGCGTCTCTCCCAGCAGTTGTCGAATTTCGCTTAATACCGCTGGCTTAACGTTGCGGCCTTTTTTGCGGCCACGCCGGCGATTGTCTTGTTTCACATCTGAGGACAAGTGAGTATCCATTGATAAATAGTGGTTGGGTGTCGGTTTTTTTAGTTGATGCTTAATTAATGTTTTGCAAATCGTGTGCCATTGTTCAGGTGTTATCAGGGATCACCTTAAGATCCGATACGAAGCAGAGCAGTGCCCCAGATTTCTGGCACATTGAGCACTGGCTGTGTCTTCAGCAAGACAATGATTCACTGACTGTGGTCTATCAGAATGACCATTCAGTGCCCCATAGATGGCTATATAAGGTTTGATAGCTGTTGGCAGTAAAAGTGCATGTGTCAGTAAACATAGGGCCTGTTAACACTAATCCAATGCACTCTGTTGTGCCTGAAAAAACGCCAATCAAGGCGCACCCCAAGGGCACTTCCTACGGGCGCGAGGAGAGAAGTTTGGTCACTCCAAATGAACGACGAGCAACGCTGAGTGGCGCTTTTTCAGGCGCACCCCAAGGGCACTTCCTTCGGGGCGCATTGGATTAGTGTTAACAGGCCCTAGGCGAAGAGGTGAATATACCAGTGATATCATGCTTTCCGGGTCGCTCTATCATTCAGGCGGCTATCAATCTCCCGCTAATCCCTTACCTGCGAAACCTGGCGCTGATTGTGGCGCTGTTTGTATGCGTGGACGGACTTCAGGCGCGGCCAGCTGCGGTGATGGAGATAGCACCAGGGATCTTCCTGTGGCCAGGACATCAGGAAGAATTCTCTTCACACAATCAGGGGCATATCGCCAATATTGGATTTATTGTTGGTAGCGAGCGGGTGGCCGTGATCGATACCGGCAGCAGTTATCAGGAGGGGTTGGCACTACGTAAAGCGATTCGTGAAACCACACAACTTCCCATCGAGTTTGTGATCATTACCCATATGCATCCCGACCACTCGCTCGGTGCCGCCGCCTTCAAGCAGGATAAGCCGGCATATATCGGCCATGCGCAGCTGAGTGATGCCTTGGCAAGACGCCAATCGGTCTACCTGAAGCGGATGCATGAGATACTGGGAGCAGTGGCAGAGGGTACTGAAATGGTGTTTCCGACCCAGACGGTTGCTGTTGATCGCAGCTTAACCCTGGATCTTGGTGCAAGGATGCTCCATTTGCATGCCTATCCGACGGCGCATACCAATAACGATCTGAGTGTATATGACCAGAAGACCGGAACATTGTGGCTCTCGGACCTGCTCTTCATAGAGCGAACCCCGGTGGTTGATGGCAGCCTGTTGGGATGGTTGAAGGTCATAGATGAGATCAGCCGCCAGCCCTGCATAGCGATGGTTTCTGTAGAGACAGGGGGTAGTGGACAGTGTGGTGAAGTCAGACGAATTGTGCCCGGTCATGGCCCTGTTACAACCCAATGGCAGAAGGCCCTGGCCGATCAGCGCCGATATCTCGCTTTCGTTGCGGCGGGTATCAGAAAAGTCATCAGCAAGGGGGGTAGTATCTCCCAAGCAGTGGAGAATGTGGGTTGGGAGGAACGGGAAAACTGGCTCTTGTTCGATGAATTCCATGGTCGGAATGTCACTGCTGGATTTGCGGAATTGGAGTGGGAGTAGACGATAGACCCCATGAAAACTGGTGAAATACGATCATTAAAGTTATGCATTTTTTGTGGTAGAAGGGATTCGCGATCTTGTATATACCCTATCAGGCCTTTTGCAGGCCAGAGACTGGCGTTGACGTATCAGTTGGCTTTTCTCACTGGAACGCTTGTTAAGAATCTTGATCTAACACTGAATGATTGGCAATGATTTACTGGTGCCAGCAAATTATTTTTATCATATGAGGATAATTGCTATGACAGCTGTCTCGACGATGAAACGCAATCGCTGGTTATGGAAGGCCGGGCTTAAATTCACCATCAGCTTGATGTGTCTGTTCGTTGCCGTGAACACTGCATGGGCAAATGATGATGGCAATCGCTGGTTTCAGATAAAGACCTCGCTTTTTGGGGATAAAAACATCCAGAGTGGTGGAGAGATCCTTGGATTGGAGACTCCAGGCAGGGCCATGGACGCAGCCATCGTCCCCATCTCCATCGATTCGAAGATCGAGCAGACACCACAGCGCTATATAAAGAGTCTCTATCTGGTGATCGACAACAATCCTTCTCCGGTAGCTGCTGTTTTTCATTTTCCCGGTAAACACAGTTGGGAAACCCTGTCGACCCGGGTGCGTATCAACGCCTATACCGACCTACGAGCCATTGCCGAACTCAACGACGGCAATCTCTATATGGTTAACAATTACGTCAAGGCGTCAGGCGGGTGCTCCGCGCCGTCACTTAAGGATCCCGCAGCTGCCGCGGCACAGTTGGGCAAGATTAAATTCCGTCTGCCGGAGGACTACAATCAGGGAGATCTCATTCCGACCCAACTGATGATCAAGCATCCGAACAACTCGGGCCTGCAGTTCGATCAGGTATCACGTTTTTATATACCGGCCGATTTCATCAGAACCATACAGGTCACCTACAATGGTGATGAAGTATTCACCGCTGACACCGATATCTCCATCAGTGAGGACCCGAATATACGTTTTGGTTTCACACCGAATGAGACGGGTGTCCTCGAGGTCCACGTGAAAGACTCCAAGGGGAGAACCTTTTCCCACAGCGTGGACCTGCAGTCAAACAGCAAAGGCTGAGTTCAGAAGCACTGCAAGGTTGAGTCGGCCTGTACGTCGCGTAGTCTAGCCACCGCCTTTTGCGACCAGGTGGAACTTTTGTACACCGCATTTCTTCCCGCGGCGGTCATCTGTTGCAGACTCAAAAGCGTCGAAATATGCACATACTCTTCGTAAGGAATGGCCTTGGCTATGAGATCGATGCTGCACGAGCACTTCTGCATCATCTCATGTGACTGGCCGTTTGAAGCCATGCACCCGATCACATAGTCAACCCTGGCGGAGGTTGGATACTCGCTGCTGATCGAGGCATCGTTGCACTCCTCAGCTATTGCCTGGTTACTACAGATCAGGCCGAGCAAGAGCATGGCCGGGAAAAACTTTGTTTTAATCATGGTTGAAGTCAACCTCCAATAAATTCCACTTTGATGTGCAAGGCTTCCACTATATCGCCGGCGTGATGTTCCGGAAAGTCATATCTTCGTCGATAAGCACACCATCTCCTTTTTCGTTGGGCACCTTGGTATGGATACGATATACACCTCCTGGGACCTGCTCAGAGAAGATGAATTCATAACGTTTATTGATATACAGTTCGAAGTTTTCAGCGTAAGGATCGTCAACAAAGGGGGTAACAACAATTTCGGTGCCGCTAATCTCCTTGCCTTTGAATTGAAATTTTATATCGCGTAGTTCGGCAGGCTTTTTAAACGAATCACGAATCCGATTGCGAAAAAAGCCGATGTTTCCACCGGTACTTTTAGTCATTAAGGATATGTCCCGCTCCAGAAAATGAATGATGACCGGATTACCTGAATATGACTTGGCAGGGCTGAAATCGATGTGATTTGAGCCGCTCAGGAAGTTGAATTCCAAGTCTCGCTTACCTTCGGCAATTACGTCGATGACCTTGATTTCGATTTTATCCGAAAAACTGTCCGCATCCTTGGTCATGCTTTTGAAAGCGTAATCGATTTGACTGCCTTTCGGCACGCCCATGAGATGGTCTTTGAAAAAAATCAGTTTCTGCGCTTGATTCAGCTTCGGTGGTGGTAAAACCTTGGTGGCAACCGAAACTGCGGGGATGAAAAGCAGTGCAAACTGAAAAGCGCGAATAATACTACGTCTGAGCATGTAAGCTAACTCCTAAAACATATTTACCTGTGCATTAGACTAAGCGTCTATCCGGAATATCCCGAATTCCTAATTATGCACTACGAAACAGGTCGAAAAACCAGGATAGAAAACCCTTCTTATCCTCATTCACCTGGCGTGCTCGCGTCGTTGCGGCATTGTTTCTTGCTGCTGTGCCTGGACGAACTGAAGGGTGGTTGCTCAGACTCATAGCATGTCGATGCAGGATCGAATCCGTCGGTGGGGTCTGAAGCCACATCTGGCGCTTCATCTCAACAGTTGCATCGAAATGGCGTTTGAGGATGGAATCCTCTGGATGCTGTGTGTGGTACATGGTTTGCTCCTCCTGTCTCTTGATTATTCACAAGACACTATCTTATATGATTTCAAATTCCCACAGGGTGCTTGGCTAGGCATATCATCCTGTACTTATGACCCACCGGCCACAAATACCCCGAAGGCCCGTGGACTTTCACCAGTCGGGATCTGCTTGATGATTTCCAGTTTTTCCGAATCGAGTACGACCAGTTCATTGTCAAACCAGTTGGCGATGTAGACTCGCCCATGGCTCGGATCAGCAATGATACCTTCAGGAAATTCACCGATATCCAAGCGACGAATCTCTCGCAATTCAACGCAGTCGATAACGGAAATTGTATTTTCATGCTGATTAGTCACGAAGACGCGCTTGTTATCAGGTGTGACTGCGACACCGTAGGGGGTACTGCCGACGGGAATCGTGGCAATGACCGACAGAGTCTCCAGGTCGATGACACTCAGGTCATCGCTCGCCACATTGGCGATATAGAGTCGCCGGCCATCGGATCCCATACGGATGCCGAAGGGGCGATTGCCAACCGGTATGCGTTTTGTGACTTGATTGCTGATGGTGTCGACTACTGAGATCATATTGTCGTCCCTATCCGCAACATACAGGGTTTTACCATCCTTGCTCACCTCCAGACCGGATGGCGAGTCACCCACTGCTATCTTTGTCACTATCGAGAGATCGAAGGCATCGAGTACATACACCAGGTCCTCGTACCAGTCGGCAACATAGACCCGGCGGTCATCCGGGCTGAGGGCAATCCCCAGCGGACCTTTTCCCACCTCTTTATGGCTTAGTGTTTTAAAGGCCACACCATCGAGCAGATAGACATCACGGCTTTCCGGATTGGTGACATAGATGCGGCTGCCGTTGCTGGATACCGCGATACCGGCTGGCTTTGAGCCGACCTTGATGGTTGCGGTGGTGCTTAGGTCCGCCAGATCAATCACTGAGACAGAGTCATCACCCTGATTGGTGACGAAGGCGAATGGTGCAGCACTTACCTGCATGCTCCCGGCGAGCATGGATAGCAGCAGGACCAGATAGATCGCCCCGGGTCTCAATCGCATGTATTTTGATTCGGTTGTGCTGCTCATCGTCAATCTATGATCAGGAACCCTGTTCAAGCAATTTCTTCAAGTTGGCCAGTCCGCCCTCATAAACCCCTTTCACTGCATCTTTGGCTGCCTGATCGCTAAGTTCCGGTGGTGGTTCATTGTTCGGGTAGCCTCGATAGAATGCACCCTTCCAGGTAACCAGGCTTCCTCCATCGTCAGAAGGTTTGATGCTGAACCATGAGGAGTAGTTGGTAACCGGCAATACTTTTACATCTACTGATTCAATGCGATAGAAAAAGGAGTGTTTTTCAGGATCATATTTCTCCAGCTTTTCATGAATCTGTCCGCCGTTACCAAGGGTCAGTATCCGGGTTGCGCCAATAGTATTGCCACCATTACCTTCGGTTTTTGCCACTGCTGGATGCCAGCTCATATCATGAAAATTCTTGACCAACGCCCAAACCGCCTGCGGTGGGGCGGAGATCTGTTGCTTCACGACCATCTTTTGCCGGGTCGGGCCATGGGCCTGGGCTATAACGGTAAATAGCAGCAGTGTGAGCATGGAGGGGAGGAGGACGATATTTTTATTCACTTACATTTACCTCTGTGGGGTTTCTCATACAGGGCTGATTACTCCTTTCGGATAGCCATATGCTAATGAGCAATAATCGTGCCTGAGCAATTGGGAAAAACTCCTTGGGTATGTTAATTACGCTATTATATTTTTCCCAGACCTAGAACCGCACGAAGTATGTGGACAAAACCTATTATCTGGCTATTGTAAATTGGGCTAAGATGAGATGAAGCTGGGTAGTGCACCTAGGCCTATCCAAAGATCATTGCAAGAGATCCGAATTGATACAGTGTGTCACCATTGACACTGAGTGATTCAATCAAATTGGCTGATGCACCGTTTCTGAGCCCGGGTCACGGCTGGTTGGAACCCCATTCCATGGTATGGAACTTGCAAAAAATAATCTCTGAACCTTAACTCTTGAGCCTAATATTGGAGCTGTTTTGAGTAGATTGGACCCTGATTATAACAATAAGCCCTTGTGTAAAATCCCTGTTGTCCTCTTTCTCCTATTCAGCGGGTTGATCGCCTACGGCATCAGCTGCAGCGCAGCGAATCTCGAAATATCGATCGCTCTGCTGGGTGTGGATGAGGAGAAACATATACCCTTGTCCCTGTTGCAACCGGTTATCGACGATAGCGGTATGGCGGGGGCCGAACAGGGGATAAACGACAATAACACCACCGGGCAATTTACCGGACAGTCTTTTAAGCTCGAGGCAGTGAAAGTCAAAGCCGAACAGAGTGTGCGTGAGAACTTTCTTGAATTGTATGCGCAGGGCACCCGCTTGTTCCTGCTCAATCTACCCCTCGATAAGCTGAAGGAAGTTGTAAACACACCCGAGGCGAAGCAGAGCCTGCTCTTCAATATCGGCGCCATGGATGACGCGTTGAGAACCCATATCTGTTATCCCAACCTGCTGCATACAATCCCCAGCCGGGCCATGTTGGCAGATGCCTTGGCCCAGTACCTGACATGGAAGCGCTGGAACGAATGGTTTCTCGTGGTGGGCCGGCATCCGCAGGATAAAGCCTTTGCGGATGCCCTCAAGCGTGCGGCTAAACGATATGGCCACAAGATTGTCGAACAGAAACAGTGGACCTTTGAGCCAGGCGCGAGGCGTACCGACTCCGGACACACCAGAGAGCAGGAAGAGGTGAATGCCTTCAGCCAGGTGGGCGATTATGACATTCTGATCGTGGCCGATGAGCAGGATGAGTTCGGAGAGTTTTTGAGTTATCGAACCTATCTGCCACGCCCGGTGGGCGGTTCTCAGGGACTCTCTCCCACAGCCTGGAGTGGTGTCCATGAACAGTGGGGGGCGACCCAGTTTCAACGTCGCTTCCATGAAAAGAATGGCCGCTGGATGACCGATCGTGACTACGCGGCCTGGTTGGCTGTACGCAGTATCGGTGAGGCCACGACACGCACCGCCAGTAACCAGGCGGACAAACTGAAGAGTTTTATCCTCAGTGCGGATTTTAACCTGGCTGCCTTCAAGGGCAGGCCGGTTACCTACCGGGACTGGAATGGCCAGTTACGCCAACCCCTGCTTATCTCTTCGCCACGGCTGACGATCTCTGTTTCGCCGCAGAAGGGATTCTTGCACCAGTTTTCCACCCTGGATACCCTGGGTTACGATCGTGCGGAAAGTAAATGTGGTAAATAGGGTCCCGGTAAAACTGACCTACAGCAATTGTTCTTGGTCTGATTGGTATTCATAGGCGATAAAAACGCAGGAGTATTAAACATGTTTCCCCCATCCTTTCACTGTCGTCTGCACGCCAGGCCCACAATCTATCCACTCATATTGACTATCTGCATGATAGTGAGCAGCGGAGCACAGGCCTACACTGTCTATGTGAGCAGTGAGAAGGACAACAACATCACGGTAATTGATGGAGAGAGTCTCAAGGTACTGGAAACGGTATCGGTAGGGGAGCGTCCTCGAGGCATTGCACTCAGCAAGGATGGCAATACCCTGTATGTTTGTACCAGCGACGCGGATCACATCGAAGTGCTGGATCTGAAGAGTCTCAAGGTCACCCATATTCTGCCATCCGGCCCCGATCCGGAACTGCTGGTACTTGGTCCCAAGGGTAAATATCTTTACGCCGCCAATGAGGATGACAACATGGTGACCATGGTGGATATCCAGAAGCGGGAGAAGGTGACGGAGATCCAGGTCGGGGTGGAGCCTGAAGGGATGGGAATCAGCCCAGATGGCAAATGGCTGGTGAATACCTCGGAGACCACCAACATGGCCCATTTCATCAACCTCGAGACACTCAAGGTGGAAGATAACGTGCTGGTCGACCAGCGGCCCCGTGTGGCCCAGTTCACCAATGACGGCAAACAGGTGTGGGTCTCATCGGAGATCGGTGGCACGGTGAGCGTGATCGATACAGCGAGCCGCAAGATCATAAAGAAGATCGGCTTCGAGATCCCTGGCATTCACAAGGAGGCCATCCAGCCTGTGGGGATCAGGATCAGTAAAGACGGTAAGTTGGCATTTGTCGCCCTGGGGCCGGCCGCCCGGGTGGCCGTGATCGACACCGCCTCTTATGAGGTGGATAAGTATCTGCTGGTTGGACAGCGGGTCTGGAATCTCGACTTCTCCCCCGACGAAAAACGCATCTTTACCACCAACGGGGTGAGTAACGATGTCTCGGTGATCGATGTGGACCGGCTGAAGGTCAAAAAGTCGATCAGGGTAGGGCGTCTTCCCTGGGGGGTCGTGGTCCGTCCATGAGTGCAGCCGCCCTTGCATTGAAAGCTGTCAGCTTCTCCTACACCAAGCGACCGGTGCTGGATGACGTCAGCTTTTCCCTGGAGCCGGGTGAATTCTGTGTGCTGCTGGGGATCAACGGCGCAGGCAAGACCACCCTTTTTTCGCTCATCACCCGACTCTTCGTCAGTCGAGGTGGATCTATCCATATCTACGGCCATGATCTGCAGCGCCAGACCCGCAAGGCGTTGGCTCAACTGGGGGTGGTGTTTCAGCAGCCGACCCTGGATCTGGATCTGTCATTGATACAGAACCTTCGCTATCACTGTGCCCTGCAGGGCTTGAAAGCCGGTGAATTAAAAAAACGCATGCAGGCCGTGCTGGATGAAATCGAACTGGGAGACCGTGCCGATGAGAAGGTCAGGGCGCTGAGTGGTGGTCAGCGTCGTCGTGTGGAACTGGTTAGGGCCCTACTGCATCAGCCACGTCTCTTACTGGCTGACGAACCAACCGTAGGACTCGATATCCATAGCCGCCAGGCAATCCTGCAGCAGGTGCGCAAACGCTGTCGGGAAGATGGTATCGGCGTGTTGTGGGCCACCCACCTGGTTGATGAGGTAGAGCAGGAAGATCGCCTGGTAGTACTGCATGCTGGAAGGGTGCTTGCCCATGGCAGCGCCAGCCAGATCATGCAAGAGACCGGAACGGATAGTGTGAAACAGGCATTCAACCACCTGACACGAAGTGATGCATCATGAACTTTGTGCAGTATCTTAATTGCCTGTTGGGTATCACGACACGTGAGTCGCTGCGATTTCTCCATCAACGGGAGCGCTTCTTCGGCGCCCTGGTCCGCCCACTGGTATGGCTGTTTATCTTTGCCGCCGGCTTCCGCTCCGTGCTGGGTGTCTCCATCATTCCACCCTATGAGACCTATATCCTCTATGAGGAGTATATCGTGCCTGGATTGACCGCGATGATCCTGCTGTTCAGCGGCATGCAGAGCTCCCTCTCCATGGTGTATGACCGGGAGATGGGCAGCATGCGGATGCTGATGGTCAGTCCCTTTCCGCGCTGGTATCTGCTGCTGAGTAAATTGACAGCCGGCACCCTGGTCGCGATCGCCCAGGTCTATCTGTTTTTGGCCATTGCCTGGTTTTGGGATGTGCAGCCGCCACTGATGGGTTATCTCCTGGCATTTCCGGCCCTGTTCCTGTCGGGTCTGATGCTTGGGGCATTAGGCCTATTGCTTTCATCCGCAATCAAGCAACTGGAGAATTTTGCCGGGGTGATGAATTTTGTCATTTTCCCCATGTTTTTTGCTTCGTCCGCACTCTATCCCTTATGGCGCATCAAGGACTCCAGTGTTTTATTGTATGAAATCTGTCGCTTCAATCCCTTCACCCATGCCGTGGAGTTGATCAGGTTTTCCCTATATGAACAGATCAGCTGGATCGCCCTGGCGGCTGTTACCGGTTCTCTGCTGCTGTTCCTGGCTGGTGCGCTCTATGGTTACGATCCGGCACGCGGACTGATGACTCGTAAACAGGGTGGAGGTTAAAAAGGTGTATTCAAAGATGAAAAAGATCGGATGTTTTCTCTGCTTGATAACCGGTTGTGGCCTGGCGCAGGCCCTGGTTGCGGAAGATCGCCCCCCCGACTGGCCCTGCGAGCAGATCCTGGTAAAAGAGGTGCCTGCGGCTGTGGTATGGGCAGGACCGTCGATCGACGGCTTGGGAGACGCCTGGGAAAAGGACAAGGCGGTGAAAAAACTGGTAGAGCAGTTTGTCTCGCCCTATTACGATCTGGATGCAGCCGATGCGGTAGTTGCGGATTTTTCCTCGAAACAGGATCCCTCACAGAAGGATCACAAGCTTACCTTGCTGTTTGCGGGTGTCTTACAGACACTGAATGAAGAGCGTAAGAAAAAACTCGACGGTATAATCCGTTATGCGCGGGGACAGGCGGCACGCGCGAATAAATTGAGTGGGGAGCTGGATGAAATGGTGCAGCTGCAGGAAGATCCCTCACAAGCCGCGCAAGAACGCCTGGCACTGATGCAGAAAGAGATGGAGATCAAGCAGCGTATGTTCGATGAACGTGAAGACTTCATTCAGCATCTCTGCACCCGCCCGATGGTTGTTGAAGAGCGACTGGGCGTCTTGGCTCGGAGTATTGCTTATTATCTCGACTAATACTTAAAGGAGTTTTAAGTTTTTAGTTATTAGTTTTGAGTTGATAGTGTTCGCTTCGCTCAAGTTTTCGGTAATGTGCTACACACAAGCAACTCAAAACTCATTCCATTGGTAGTGGTTGGCTGTTCTCAACCGCCAGCCCCGCCGCCTCCCATCCCGTCGTGCCATCCGGATACCAGTAGGTGTTGGTGTAACCGTACTCCGTCGCTGCCCGTTTTGCCGCATTCCAGGACATCCAGCAATCGGCAAGACAATAGATCACTATCATTCTACTCTTGTCACCCTCGGTAAGCCGCTGCAGATTCTCTTTGAAATAACTGTCCAGTTCCATGGAAAGGGCGCCGTAACCCACATTGGGCAGCCAGTGGGATCCTGAAATGTTTTGTCTCGCTGGCGGTAGCCATAACAGGTTGTCGGGACGATCCTTGGGTTTCACGGGTGCCGGCAAGACGTCGATCAGAAGCGGTTGATGTTGCTTGATCAAGGCGTGCAATTGTTCAGTTTCGATCGTGGTTCCAGCCGGGACCGAATCGGGTACGGGGGCGCGAAACAGGGATATGCGATAGCCGTCGGGTGAGAAGTGTTCGGCCTCATCTTCCGTGGCGAAGGAGTGTGAACAGAATCCTGCGGGAACCATTAGCAGCAACCAGACCAACACCAAGGCAGAGAGTGTTTGCATGTGCGGTCTCTGTTTGCTTGTCTGTTTCAAGGTTTTATCAGTCTGTCATTTCTATCCAGCAAGGGTATCTTGTATTCAAGCAATATCTTCTGAATGCTTGGGGTGAGTTTTTCCAACTCCATGTTGAGTTGATGTTTCCAATTGGATTCGCGCCGGCGGATGCCCATCGACACATTGAATGCCATTGGAACGGAATCGACTTTTGCCGGCAGGGGAATGATAGAGAGAGGGGTCTTTTGCTGGGTGGATGCATAACCTGCGATAGGACCCCAGATCACTGCGATATCGAGATTGCCTTCCGCCACATCCTCGATGGCCTGTGTGGCAGGTGAGTAGAGACGGGTATCCACGGTGCGCTGGTAGGGTCTGACCTGATCCATCAATCCATACTTGCTCAATAGGGTGGCTGGCGGGGTGCCCGCGACAACGCCAATTTTAAGTCCCTTCAGTGTCGGGTCATCCAGGGACTGGATCTGCAAGCCGGCGTTTTCGCGGTATACCAGTGTGTAGACGGAACGGTAGTAGGGATTGGTGTTCTGAAGCAGCTCGTTGACGGATGTGACCCCCATCACCAAATCGCATAGGCGAACGCTGAGGGTGTTGCGGACGAACCCCACGGTCTGGGGCCACCAGCGATAACGCAGGGTGCGATTGAGATCATCGGCGATCAGTTGGGCGATCCGGTTTTCGAATCCCTCCATTGCCTTGTTGGAAAAGGGCATGTGGTTGGGATCGCCGCAGACGGTCAGGTAGTCTTTGTTTCTGGCTTCGAAAGTGGTTTTGGCCCAAGAGGACTGAGGACCAAGCAACAGAATCAATGGCAGGAGGTAAAAAAACAGGTTCAGCGCTTTGTTAAAAAACGTTGAACCTGTTTTTGGCATTTTACTTGGACTCCGGCCACTCATGAAATCGATAGATATTCGGTTTGACATCTATTCCAATACTGCTGTTTCCTGTTGTGGATTTTATCACCGCAGTTGTGGTGTTGCTCGATGTCAGCTAATTGTCTGCAATCAGTTTTTTAACCTTGGGAAACTTTGCAGGTCTGGTTGCTCCGATGACACCATCAGCGCGAGCCTTCAGATAGGCATATATATCGGCAATATTCTTGATCACGTCAATATTCTTTGCGAAAGAGGGCATTATTCTGGTGTCCAATCCCTCCTGTCCGGTAACGACTGCGTTAACGAATTCACCATAGCTCATTACTTTCAAAGACTCTAGCAGCGCCGGTGCATAGGAACTCCCAAGGCCGGCCGGTCCGTGACAGACATGACAGTCGGCATGATAACGACGAAAGCCATTATAGGTACCGAAGTCAACTTTACCGTCTTCAAAGTAGTAGGGCTGTTCGGGGGAAGGTACGAAATCTCTGTAATCGGCTTTGGATGCAGCTGAATAGCCTGAGATGGAATAGGTGAGGGCGATGGTCGCCACAACTAAAAATTTACTGAATTTATAATGCTGCATATTTAGCCTCATGGAAACTAATAGTGTGAACTATCTTTATTGGGATTTTGCCGCCACCCTCCTCCAGGGATGGGTGGCGGCATTTCTAGTGAAGGGTAATCAACCCATTAGTTAGGCAGTTCAAATACAGTCAGAGTGCCGCCCAGCTGGGTATAGTCGCTGAGAGATGCATAGGCACCCACCGCACCCAGACCAGCTGTCGGATCGGTCAAGCCTGCGGCCATGCCGATTCCGGCCCAACCACCGAGTCCGGAGAGAACAGCGATGTATTGTTTGCCGTTATGCATGTAGGTATTGACGTTGCCGATGATGCCGGAAGGGGTCTTGAACTTGTACAGCTCTTTACCCGTCTTGGCATCCACAGCCTTCAGGTAACCCTCCAGGGTGCCGTAGAAGACCACGTCACCAGCGGTGGAGAGTGCGCCACTCCATACCGAGAAAGGCTCAGGGTTGGACCATACGATCTTGCCCTTGTCGGCATCCCAGGCGATGAAGTTACCCAGATGCGTGCCACCGGGCGCTGGATACATGGAGAGGGTTGCGCCCACATAGGGTTGACCCGCGGTATACGAAACCTGGAACGGTTCGTAGTCCATACAGACGTGGTTGGTGGGTACATAGAAGAGACCGGTGCGTGGCGAGTAGCTCGCGGGCTGCTGGTCTTTCGTCCCCAGGGCCGCCGGGCAGATGCCGGTGGAGTTCACGTCTTCGCCGTTCTGATGGGTAGAGTATTTCGCTACCACCTGTGGACGGCCTGTCTTCATGTCCACATGGGTGGCCCAGTTGACTGCCGGGTCAAACTTCTCGGCGACCAACAACTCACCGGTTGCACGATCCATGGTATAGCCGAAGCCGTTACGATCGAAGTGCACCAGGACCTTACGCATCTTGCCCTTGATCTTCTTGTCCACCAGGATCATCTCGTTAATGCCGTCATAATCCCACTCATCATGGGGGGTCATCTGGTATAACCACTTAGCCATGCCAGTGTCGGCATCGCGGGCGAAAACGGTCATCGACCAACGGTTGTCGCCAGGACGCTGCACCGGATTCCAGGTGCTTGGGTTACCGGATCCGTAGTAGATCAGATTCAGATCAGGATCATAGGAGTACCAACCCCAAGTGGCGCCACCGCCAATCTTCCACTGGTCACCCTTCCAGGTATTGATACCGGAATCCTTACCAACCGGCTTGCCAAGATGGGTGGTCTTCTTCGGATCCAGCAGAGTGTCGCTGTCAGGTCCCATGGAGTAACCGCGCCAGACCATGCTGCCATCTTTCAGGCTGTAGGCGGTCATGGAGCCACGCACACCGAACTCACCACCGGAGATACCGATATAGACCTTATCCTTGACTACCATCGGTGCTGCAGTAGAGGTTTCACCCTTGGATGGATCGCCATTCTTCACTGACCAGACCTTCTTGCCGGTCTTCGCATCCAGGGCCACCAGGGTGGTGTCCGCTTGTGAAAGAATGATCTTGCCGTCGCCATAGGCCAGGCCGCGGTTGACGGTGTCACAACACATAACAGGTATAACGCTGGTGTCCTGTCTCGGTTCGTATTTCCAGATGATCCTGCCGTTATCGTTCAGATCGAGAGCGAATACCTTGTTGGGAAATGGGCTGTGGATGTACATCACATCGCCAAGCACCAGGGGACCACCCTCATGACCACGGAGAACGCCGGTGGAGAAGGTCCAGGCAACCTTCAGGTCTTTAACGTTACTCTTGTTGATTTGGTCCAACTTGCTATAGCGGGTACTTCCATAGTCACCGTTAGGCATTACCCAGTCGTTTGGGTTATTTTGCATCTTCAACAGTTCTGAATTTGCCGACACCCCGCCTGCAGCACTGAGCATTGCAGAGGCGGTGAAGCAGATCGCCAGAACTTTGCGTTTTGCTTTTACCATAGTTTGAATCCTCGGGTTTTATTCGTTAGTGAGACTGCCTCAACAAGGGAAATACACTCGATTTAGCTTCTCCATCGCTATGCTTAAACTCCTCTCAATTGGTAAATAAATAGTTATCTTGTCGCGCTATTACAGGCAGTCTTCATGAGCGACAATGTCTAAAGAGCAACATGTGTGCCAAACGAAATTCATCGAGTTGCCGTTGCTTCTTCCATGTGTGAATACTGGTTCAGGGAGAGGGGCAGTCCGTGGCGGCTGCAGGGGTAAGCGGTGAGTTTGGCACGCTTATCAGTTAGATCGCCGCCCATGTAGAAATTCAACATTTCATAGGACAACTATATTTTTGCTTCATTTACCATATTATTATTAAAATTATTCTATAAAAACCTTATAAGACACTGAATACAAAAGATTAATGATTGTAAAAATAGGTGTATACTGGTTCATGACACAGTTCGGCAAACTCTCATCATTTCTGAGATAGGCATCTCTATTGCTAATCTATTCAATGAGTTACCAAGCTGTTTTCGATCTGGATTAGCGGAATAGCGGATTTGCGAAGGTTGCCAATCACAAATCCAGGCAGGTCCCGGGCAACGCTTGTGTGTTTGATAATTGTTTTGAAATGGAGGGGGCCTGATTAGGGGAAACGATGTGATTCATTTTTTTAGTGTGGAATTATGTTGTGTGTCACCGGTGAGACACTTTCCAGAAGACCTAAGTGGTAGATTCACGAGTGAATTGATCCAGGAATCGACCCCTATTTGAATATTGTTCAGGCTCAGTCAGGTGACCAATGAGATCTCTCTATCCATCCATTGAACCCTATGCCGTACACCATATAGGCGTGGAAAATTCCCATGTAATATATGTGGAAGAGTGTGGCAATCCCAGTGGAATCCCTGTGGTATTTCTGCATGGCGGACCTGGGTCGGGTTGTTCGGTGGAGCACCGGCGCTTTTTCGATTCCGGTTTCTACAGAATCATCCTTTTCGACCAACGTGGTTCAGGCAGGTCTCAGCCCCTGGGAGAGACTGCAGGAAATCGTACCCTGGATCTTATCTCAGACATGGAGGTGATACGGCATCGCCTGGATATTCCTCAATGGATGCTGTTTGGCGGCTCCTGGGGGGCGACATTGTCACTCCTGTATGCCCAGTCTCATCCGGAATCTGTACTGGGCATGATCTTAAGAGGAACGTTTCTGGCCCGGGCATCAGATCTGGATTGGTTTTTCGTGGGCCTCAAGCGCCTCTTTCCCCAGGCCTGGGAAAGGCTGTCGAAGGAGATACCGGATTGCGAACATGCATGGGATATCATCGATTGGTACTATTCCGCGTTGCAGGGTGAAGACCCCGCCATCTCACTGGGTGCCGCCTGCAACTGGTCCGGCTGGGGTACCCTGATGGTCAACTGGCATAAGTCAGGGTCTGGAAACCACCTGGAGGAGAAGCCGGCAACGGATGCGCAGCGGGAGCGTCTGCTGGCAAAGGTCGGCATCGAGACCCACTATGCCCACCACCGCTACTTCATTGAAGATAACGAGATACTCTCCCGCATCGGTTCACTCCCCGCCATGCCTGTCACACTCGTGCATGGCCGCTACGATCTCACATGCACCATGGAATCCGCCTGGCTGCTGCACAAGGCGATCCCCGATTCACGCCTGGTAGAGGTGCCCGACGCCGGGCATCTCATCGACGAACCCGCCATGATCTCCGCCCTGATCGAAGAGACCGATCGCATGCGGGAGCTGTTGTAAAATCTGTCTAAAGCAAGTCGCCAATGGACACAAATCACCACAAATGTTTAAAAAGTCCGCAAATGAACGCTAATAAACGCAAATGTCTTTTATTTTTTCAGCTCCAATGCATACGAGGGTGTGTGTGGTGCTGATGAATCCAGAGTTTCCTTAAGTCATCTTCCATTTCGCCCACTCAATCAGTAAAAAATCATTTGCGTTTATTAGCGTTCATTTGCGGACTTCATGATCTTTTATATCCATTCGCGGTATGAATCGATTAAATCACTGGCCGCTGGCTTTAGATAATTTGTCCGCCGTCAGTTTTTTCGAGTTGCGCATATTGCGGAACACCAGGGGTGCGGTACCGGGTTCTTGCTCGATCTTGGTCGCATCGACCATCTCTACTATCTGCTGGTGCTGGGGTGATTTGCTGCAGACCGGATCGGCATTGGCGGCATCGCCGGTCAACAGGTAGGCCTGGCAACGGCAGCCACCGTAGTCCTTCTCTTTCTCATCGCAGCTGCGGCAGGGCTCTTTCATCCAGCCATAGCCGCGGAACATGTTGAAGTCGGAGGATTCGTTCCAGATCCACTCCACACTGTGGTCACGCACGTTGGGAAAGGTGAGCCCCGGCAGTTCGCTGGCGGCGTGGCAGGGAAGGGCGGTGCCGTCCGGGGCCACTGTCAGAAACAGAGAGCCCCAGCCGCTCATGCAGGCCTTGGGACGCTCTTCGTGATAGTCGGGCACCACATAGAAGATGCGCATCTTACCCTTGTATTTCTCCTGGTAGCGATGGGCCACCGCCTCCGCCGCCTCCACCTGTTCCCGGGATGGCAATAACTGTTCACGATTGTGCAGGGCCCAGCCGTAGTATTGGGTGGTGGCAAGCTCCACGTAGTCTGCCTCCAGGGCATGCGACATCTCCAGGATCTGTTCCACCTGGTCTTCATTGTGGCGATGAAGGACGAAGCAGAGCACCATCGGATAGTCGTACTTCTTCACCAGTCGCGCCATCTCCAGCTTGTGCTCAAAGGAGTTGTTGCCGGCGATGAAGTTGTTGAGCTCTTCACTGCTGGCCTGGAAGCTGACCTGGATATGGTCCAGCCCCGCCTCCTTGAAGGCCTTGATGCGCGCCTCATCCATGCCTACGCCGGAGGTGAGCAGATTGGTGTAGAAGCCTAGCTTGTTGGCTTCCGCGATGAGTATTTCCAGATCCTTGCGCACCAGTGCTTCACCACCGGAGAAACCGAGCTGTACCGCCCCCATGGCGCGGGCTTCACGGAACACCCGGATCCAATCCTCGGTTGACAGTTCGTCCTTATAACGGGCGATATCGAGCGGGTTGGAGCAGTAGGGACACTGTAACGGACATTTGTATGTCAGCTCCGCCAGCAACCAAAGTGGTTTAGGCGGGCTTGTGTCGGATCCATTGGTTGTCATAAGCGGTATCCAGAAATTGATAGACGTCGTCTTCCAGCGCTGCACCTGGGAAGGCAGACTTCAGGTTATCGATGATCGCGGCGACACTTGCATCCCCGTCACAGCGCTTCAAGATCTCTCCCGCGGCAGGATTGAGCTTCACCATGCCTTCGGGATAGAGGATGACGTGGCAGCCCTGGGCCTCCTCCCATTGAAAGCGGAAGGTGGGCGCCATCTGCGGGATGTCCTCGGCCTTGAAATGGTTGCTCATGGGTCAGGCCGGGATGTTGTGATAGGGGGGTTTGTTTTCCACATAGGCCATCCACATGCAGTCGAGCATGGTCCACAGGATATCGAGTTTGAACTGCAGCACCTCAAGCATCTTCTCCTGCTGCTCGCGGGTTTTGTAGTAGTTCAAAGTGATATCCAGTCCATGCACCACATCCCGGCGCGCCTCGGTCAGGCGTTTGCGGAAGTAGTGGTAGCCGCGCTCATCGATCCAGGGATAGTACTCCGGCCAGTTGTCGAGCCGTTTTTGATGAATGGTCGGGGCAAAGAGTTCCGTGAGTGAAGAGCTGGCTGCAATCTCCCAGGGTTGCTGGCGGGCGAAATTGACATACGCGTCGATGGCGAACTTCACGCCAGGCAGCAGATGTTTGTGGGACAGAAGGTCCTCCCGCGACAGGCCTACGGCCTCGCCCAGAAGCAGCCAGGCCTCGATGCCACCCTCGTCACCCTGAGTACCGTCGTGATCGATGATGCGCTGTATCCAATGACGGCGTACATCTCGATCGGGACAGTTGGCCAGGATGGCTGCATCCTTCACCGGAATGATGACCTGGTAGTAAAAACGGTTCGCCACCCAACCCTGGATAGCCGGTTTATCCAGTTTGCCGCTGTTCATCAAGATGTGGAACTCATGATGAATATGATAGAACTTCTCCTTTTCCCTGAGTTTCTGTTCAAATTCCTCTTTCGACCATGGTTGATTTGGATGGGGAGTCATAGCTGTTCCTGTTTACAGTTCAATCTGCAGGCCATCGTGAGAGACCTCGATTCCGGCATCATTGAGGGCCAGACGTTCGGGTGAATCATCCACGAGGATCGGATTGGTATTATTGATATGAATAAGTATTTTTCGCGGTTTTTCCAGGCCGCTCAGAATATCGATGATGCCGCCCTTTCCGGATTGATCCAGATGGCCCATCTCACTGCCAAGCTTGTCACTGATGCCGGCCTCGATCATCTCGTCGTTCTGCCACAGGGTGCCGTCCACCAATAGACAATCCGCCTGTTGCATATAGGGCAGGATATGCGGTTCCATGGAACCGAGTCCCGGGGCATAAAACAGGTTCTTACCTGTTGCTCTATTCTCAACCCGTACACCGATATTGTCTCCCGCTACCGTATTGTGGCGATGGGGAGAGTAGGGTGGCGCCTCACTCTTCAGGGGCACTGCCGTAAACACCAACCCTTTGATGTCCGGGATGGTGAAAATTGACTGATCAGGTTGTACTTCGTGCCAGTTAACACCCCTGAAGTGGCTCAGTATGTTGAAGATCGGGTAGCCGCTGGTGAGATCGTCATGCACGGCCTTGGTGCAATAGACATCCCAAGGTGCTGTGTGCTCGCGAAGCAACAGCAGTCCTGTGGTGTGATCGATCTGCGCATCCACCAAAAGAATGGCACGGATTGCGGTATCACGTATCGTTCTGCCAGGCTGCAAAGCCGGGAAGGATTCCAATTGTGCGCGAATGTCAGGCGATGCGTTGAAAAGCACCCAGTCTTCGCTGTTGGCACTGATGGCGATGGAGGATTGGGTGCGGGATGTTGCTTGGATGGTACCTGCCCGTACTCCCTGGCAGTTATTGCAATTGCAGTTCCACTGAGGAAATCCACCACCTGCTCCGGAACCTAAGATATGTATTAGCATGAATAGTTATTATTGTGTGTGGAACCACCTGTCATGCAGGTGGTTCCGGTGACTACTGCTTAGCGGTTATTGATATAAAGATTGATTTCAAAACCGAGTCGCAGATCCTGATAGGAAGGTGTAGACCAATTCATGAAGTATCGCTCCTGTGTAATTTTCGCTAGTCTTAAAAAGTTGTATGAGCTTTGCTGGCTGCATCCCGAGGAAGCAGGACAACAAACCTACAACCGGCAACATTTGTGCCTTCTACTGCTAGTAGTCTCTATTCACGGTATTCACCATGCATAGGGGCTCGCTAGGAATAATGGCAAAGAACCATTGGGAATTTTTCCCGACACCGGTGGGAGATGGGGCAGTATGTTGCATATGAACTGTCTTAAAACAGTGACACTGGATGATAGAGGTTAGTGGAAGTGGCGACCCATTCCCACATAACCTCATGATCGGTTTGAATAAATGGTATTAACAGATAGGAAATGTATCAGGCGGGAGTTGTCCCTAAGATTTGGATTACCTATGAAGACAATAGTAAATTCCAATCGAGGCCGCTTGCCGGTTACCTTGTTCCGGTGAGCAATCTGTCAATAGATCAATATCTCACCTTTGCCATCACAGCTCAGATCACCCAGCCAGCGATACACCTGACTGCCTCGTTCCTGCAGATCTGAAAAGGGTGGATAATCCTTAAAACTCTGGGTCAGCAGGGTGAGGAAGTTGAGACGCTGTTTGCCGTTATCGTTGAACGTGGACGGCATCGAGTCGGGTTGTCTTGTCAGAATGAGTGTACCGCGGCGCATCCCCATCCCGGCTTGAGCGCCGCACTGACCCAGTACCACCATGCTTCCCGCCACCATGCGTGACGCACAATAGTCACCGCACTCTCCACCGATCAGGATGGTGCCGCGACGCATCAGGTCCCCCGCGCGGTCCCCCGCACTGCCTTTGAGTAGGATGGTCCCGCCACGCATGCCCTGGCGTTCACCGGTGATGGCGCCCCCCAGGAAATCACCGGCACTCCCCTCGATGGTGAGGGTGCCACCGGACATGGCACAACCGCCGGCAGGTCCCACGTCACCGCTAACCTGAATCATGCCGCTGCGCATGCCGCATCCCAGATAGGCGCCCGCGTTCCCTTCGACCCTGATACTGCCGCCAGCCATGTTGGCGCCGATCCGATCGAGGCAGTCGCTGTCAGACTGGATCACGATCTGGTCACGACCCTTACCATCGATGGCGAACAGTTCGCCAGTCTCGACCTGGCGGTTACCCAGCCAGAGGGGAGTGCGCGCTATCTCATTGACCTGCTTGCCGGTGAGCACTGCGGGGGTGAATGGGCTCATATCGATGCGTTGAGAGAGGCCTTCGCGTAGTTTCAGGGTCAGGTTGCTCATGCCATCACCTCCCGCAGATGGAAATGAAACTGCCCCAGTTTGCCACCATAGTTACCTGCGGATATGCGTCGGATCCCACCCGCTGCTCCCAGTTCGCACACCGCGGATATACCGGTACGGGTAGCGAGAGCCACATCCTCGTCACTCAGACCGTTGATGACGATCTCCATAACAGACCCGATCTCCGGATCGAGCCTGGATTCAACCAGGCCTCTCAGGGAGGGGCAGTAGGCGTCGTTGGTGGAGGCCATCAAGGCTTTGTATTTGGATCCCACCTTGGAACCGGAACGGACGATACCCCCGGGAAAGGGCATGATTACATTGGGTAGTTTCCGCATTGCCTCGATGGCCTTTTCACAGGCGATCAGTGCCTGGTGCTGGGTTTCAGCGAGCACCAGGAAGTTGCCTCCACCCACGGCGGGTACCCGGGCAACCGTCTCCTCACAAAGAAACTCGCCATCCATTACCGGCACCCGCCAGTAACGGGTACCGGCGATCTGCTTGGAGATCTGATAACCGTCGCCAAAAAAGCGCAGGTTCTTACCCAGGGGAATCTGTTTTTCGCCCTCGATGCCGGCGAACAGGGCCGTGGTGGGGCAGGTCAACACACATTGACCCACCCGGGTCTCCAACTGCTTCGCCAGGGCCTTGCCTGACATGCCGAACAGCAACACACTCACCCCTGGGCGGCCGTCGGGGGTCGCGTCCGGGGCTATCTCCGCTTCGATACCCGCCTCCACGCCACAACCGATTACAGAAGTGGCAAATCCAGTCATGGTTTCACCCGCGATGCGTGCCCAATGGAGATTGATGGCCGTGATAATGACCCGGGTGGCGCTCATGCCGAAGGCCTCGGCAAAGGTCTCCTCGATCTCTGTGCCATTGATGATCACGGGCGCACCCCCTTACAGGGGTGGATATTGACCTGGCTGCCGATCCCCTCGGCCATCTCATCGTCGGATATGACGAAGTTCGACAGACGAATGCTGTGGTAGCGTTCAAATCTGCGTCCAATCAGCTTTTCGATGCCTGGGTCGAACTCGGGTTTTACCACCTGGGTACTGCCTTGGACCGGTTGGGTGATCCGCCCCTCCTCGACCACGACCTGACCCTGTTTGAAAACCAGCATCGGTCGCTCGAACATCTGCTCCTGATCATCATGGGGATGATACACGGTGATATCCGCCAGGGCGCCTGGCGCCAGGTGGCCGCGATCACTCAAGCCCAGGATCCTGGCCGGTGCGGCCCGGGTCATGATGGCGATCTCGTAGAGGGAATACTCCCGATCCAGGCTGCCCAGGTGGCTGGCGGCCGCGGCTTCGGGATTGATCTGCGCCAGCAGGTCGTTGCGGAAGCTGCGATCCATCAACAACCGGATCAGATGCGGGTAACTGGTGAAGGGGGCGCCGTTGGGGTGGTCGGTGGTGAGAAAGATCCGCCAGGGGTCATCCACCATCAGAAAAAGTTCCAGCCCGATCGCCCACTGCAGGGCATTCACGAAGTTCTTGTCACGATAACGAAAGGGCACCACACCGCAACCGGCGTCGCATTCGATATCCATGCAGGTCCATTTGTTGGGATGAGCATGTTTGTGGTTGGCATATTGGGACATAGTGTCGCCGGATATGGTCACCGTCTGGCCGAACATGATCTGGCCGACATCGATGGAGATATTGGCCTGATTGTTGACGGCCTCGGCGATCTCTGCCGCCGATGAGGAGAACTTTTTGTCTCCCTCTGCGCCATAGCTGTGGAACTGGATATGGGTCAGGTGGATCGGCAGGCCCTCGGCAGCCTGCATGGTGGCCAGGGTGGAGAGATAGTTGCCGGGTACACCCAGATTGCTGGCATGCACGTGCAGGGGATGGGGTACTCCAAGTTCATTCAGGGCACGAGTCAGGGTGCGCACGATATCCCGCGGAGTGATCCGGTAGTGGGGATGGGCGTCGTCCACATCCAGGGTCCGCTGGTTGAACTTGAAGGCATTGATTCCACCGGGATTGACCACCTTGATACCGATGCACTGAGCGGCATGCAGGGTCCAGGCCACATAGTCATTGATGGTCTCTTGTTCGGCCCCCTCCGCCATCAGCTGCAGCAACAGATCATCATTGCCGAGCATGGCATAGCCGCCGGTGTCGAGCATTGGTGTATCGGCCATCTCCATGTGGGCCTGACGGGCATTGGCCGGGAGTACCGCGGGTTCGAAACAGCTGGTATAACCCATCTCCGCGTAGCGGTAACCCGCCGCCAGCGTGGAGGGAATGGCATGACCACCGCCGGAGCGGGTCAGGTCGGTCCTTAATCTGGCGCTGCCCCGTTGATCCTCTGGCAGCATGGTACGTGCGATATTGACCTTGCCGCCACCGATGTGGGTATGCAGATCGATGGCGCCGGCCATGACGATCTTGCCATCCAGGGAGTAGGCTCGATGCACGGTTTCACTAGTGTCCGGGGCAGCAACGATCTCACCATCTTCGATATAGATATCCCGGATCTCCCCATTAATGCCGTTGGCGGGATCGTAGACCTTGCCTCCTTCAAGTTTGATCAGCATCAGGCAGCCCCCTCAGTCTCGCTGGCGGAGGGTAGCAACCGTTCCTTGAGCCGGTCAGCGATCAGGCTGACCGGGGGCAGACCGGTCTCTCTCAGCTTTCCCAGGGGCAGTGAACAGACCCCGTCACTGCGATACCAATGTCCCTGGTGGTCGATACCCGGCACACCTACTGGGATGAAGAGCGCGGGTGGTTTTTCGAATACCATGCCTGCATGACCGAGCACCACGGTCGCTGTCTCGGATGGCGGTGGAACAGCCTCGGGGGACAGGGAGGAGACCCACAGCAACAGGTCGCTCTCGCCCCGCTCTAACAGACTCTGCCAGCGGTTGAGCAGGGGATCGTGTTCCGGGTAACCGCGCTGCAGTCGGGTACGCAGGGGATATCCGAGCTGCCAGGTGCAGACCTGATTGCTGGTGATATCCGCCTGGGTGCCTGCCAGAGGCAGGGCGGCACTACGTGTCTTGAGATTGAGCTCTTTTACCAAATCCACCAATCCCTGGACGGTCAGTTCTGCATGGGGGATATCGAGCTCTGCCGCACTCCAGCAGATGGCACTGTAGTTTGCCTGCTGCAAATCCTCGCCAAGCTGTCTCAATGCATCGGACAGATCATGGCCAAGCCGATCCGGATTTACCGCTCTGCCGGCGATAAGACCTCGCAACAGTCCGATAACGTCCGACAATGACTCGATCTCTGTTGTTATAAGCGTCGGATTCAACTGCGCCAACTCATCTGGCAGACTCTGTTGCTTCCAGGGACCGAGCAACACAACTCTTCGCTGATCGGTTTCAGTAAAGAGGCTCTCATCAGGATGCAGCACCCGTTCGACAAGTCGCGGAAAGCGATCGATGCATTGACTTCCCACCAACAGAATCAAATCCGCCCGGTTGCGCACCTCGGTGAAGGTGGTGGTGAACCAACCACTGTCCTGAACCATACGCACATTTCGAAACATGGCATCGCCGTTGAGGTGGTCCAGGGTGGCGCCACAGCGGTCCGCCAGTCCAAGCATGCTGCGCATGCCGTTGACGTCGGTGGCCAATCCCGCAAAGAGTGGCGAGCGGGCATGCCGTAGCAACTCCACGGCATATCCCAACGCCTTATCCAAAGAGGCCGGCTTGCCCTCGATCATAGGATTCGAGTCGGTATATTCAAAGGCGCTGTTATAAAAGTTACGCGCCAGTCCACAGCCGTTTTGCAGTGACTTTAGCTGTCCATTACTCAGCTCGATTTTCAGATCATCGCAACTTAATCCACAACCGGGACAGGTTACCTCGCTCGTTGTCTGTTCGATTTCTTTGTTCCACATGCTATGTTGATGGCCCTGCAATGAGTGCTGCTTGAATGTATTGATTCACGAGGTAGTGCAGAAAGCGTGCCACTCTAAAATAAAGTCAGATGAGGATCTGTCCTTGAAAGTGATCTGTAAGGATAATCACATCTTTGTGCTGGCTATACCAGCGCTAAGGCAGTTTAATAGAAAGGCACAATTTTAGAGTCTGAATCTCGGGCAGCTGAAATCACGACAGTTACCTGTCGCATAGGGATGGTGCAACCGGCTGACTACTATTAACTGCTCAGTCAGCGCTGCTTCCGGTTATCCATCGAATCCCATGTGAGAAGTTGCTAATAGATGCCCAAAGCATCATGCACGAATTAGACACTTTGGCTCCAATCGATGTCCTGTATCAACTGTTAACTGCTGGGGCAGGGCAGGTGACACAGTGGTTCAAGTCAGGCGCATATATAGTTGATGCTTGAACCGGCTAAAGGGAGCGGGGCAGGTACAAATGAGGCGGCTACGCCGTCTGGATATTCCTTGTCAGTGACAAAGTTGTCTGTTTTCAAGGCTTGATTGTCTACTGATCAAAGCCTAATGCGCTAACCTTCGATTTTTACACGACAGTGAAACAGGTCTGTAACGGCCATGACAGGGATGGCAGGCATGTAAATTGCAGTAGAATGATAATGCGAAAACAGATAGACAACCAGATGACACACTCATCGGAGTCAAGTAGTGCCGGATTCAGCGTAGAGGTCAATGCGCCTGCACGGCTGCATCTGGGCTTTCTCGACCTTCATGGAGGCTTAGGCAGGCGCTTCGGCAGCATAGGACTGACCATAGACACGCTTGCGACCCGACTGCGTGCTGAGAGATGTGACGCCATTACAGCAACAGGCCCTGGCGCAGAGCGGGCGCTGAAATATGCCAGGTCGTACATAACGGCGCAAGGCATAGAGGGTGGCGTCGATATCAGTCTGCAACAAGCGATACCCGATCATGTGGGATTGGGCTCGGGTACGCAAATGGCATTGGCGGTGGGTACAGCAATTGAACGCCTCTATGGAGGCGACAAGAACAGTGCCGC
This sequence comes from gamma proteobacterium symbiont of Ctena orbiculata, assembly GCA_003094555.1. Lineage (GTDB taxonomy): Bacteria > Pseudomonadota > Gammaproteobacteria > Chromatiales > Chromatiaceae > Thiodiazotropha. The sequence goes on along the minus strand of NATW01000118.1, from coordinate 27,362 downwards.
CATTGCGAGAACGCTGAATCGAGGCAATCGTTCCGGTATTGGCATCGGTGCCTTTGATGAGGGCGGTTTCATTCTCGACTGTGGTCGCAGTGGAGAGGAGGAGGTGCCGCCGGTTGCAGTCAGGCTACCCTTTCCCGAGAAGTGGCGCATGCTGCTGTTGCTAGATAGACGCGGACAGGGTTTGCACGGCAAACATGAGGTGGCCGCATTTTCCGAGTTACCCGAGTTCCCGGAACAGGCCGCTGCCCATCTCTGCCGGTTGGTTATGATGCGGGTATTGCCAGGGGTTCTTGAAGGCCGGTTATCGCCAGTCACGGCGGCCATCGGTGAGATTCAACAGGTAGTGGGAGATCATTTCGCACCGGCCCAGGGTGGGCGCTATACAAGCCCGGTGATCTCTGCCGCCCTGGAGTGGGCAACCAAGAAGGGGCACCTCGGTGTTGGTCAGAGCTCCTGGGGACCAACCGGTTTTATACTGCTGGAAGACGCTGACCAGGCCCAGCAGCTTGAACGTGCCCTTAAAAAACATTTCGGCAAATTCTCCTCATTCCATTGTCAGCTGGTGTCAGCTCGCAACCAGGGCGCAGCGGTGAATTTGTTACAACAACCAACAATATTAAGACAAGAGAAGCGAGTTTAGTTGATGGAAAAACCCTTTTTATTACACATGTTGACTGCAACCAAGAATCCCAGTCCCTTTGATGTAAACATGGCTTACGATGCAGGCTGGACCGCCTGCACACCCTATAACGATGTCACCCTGGATGAGGTGCGCGACCTGGTCCAGGACGCGATCTTCTCCCGTGGTCCAAAGGGGGTCAAACGCACCGGCATATTCGTCGGCGGACGCGATACTCATCTGGCAATGGAGATGATGCAGGCGGCAAAGAAATCCATGGTGCCGCCATTCGAGGTCTCACTGTTCGCCGATCCCAGCGGCGCGTTCACCACGGCAGCGGGGATGGTCGCCTGTGTTGAGCGGGAGCTGAAAAAGGCTAACCAAGGAGGATTGGGGGAGAAAAAGGTCGTAGTGTTTGGCGGTACCGGGCCGGTCGGTTCAACCGCGGCGATGCTGGCCGACACTGCAGGGGCCGAGGCGGTAATCGTCAGCCACAATTCATTGGCCAAGGCACAGTCCATTGTAGATCTCTGCAACCAGCGCTACGGTTCCTCCCTGTCGGGTGCCGATGGTAGTAGCGATGCGTCGGTCATAGCGCTGGTTGCTGAAGCGGATGTGGTATTCAACGCAGCCACGGAGGGAGTGCAGGTGCTCAACAGCAGCCATCTGCAGAAAGCGGGTAAGCTGAAGGTGGCCTGTGATGCCAATGCAGTGCCTCCGGAGGGGATCGAGGGTGTCGGTGTGATGGATGATGGCGTACCCATAAGCGGTTCCCCAAGCGGCGCGATCGGTATCGGTGCGTTGGCGGTCGGGAATGTCAAATACCAGACCCAGCATATCCTGTTGAAGCGCATGTATGAGACCGGCTCACCTGAATTTCTCGATTTCAACCATGCATTTGAGGTGGCACGCGAGTATGTCGGCTAATACCTCCTCTCTGTTGGTTTTAGCGAACAGCGGCCGGGCGATGGCAGAGTCGGCACGCCGTGGCGGTTACAAGGTCACTCTGCTTGACAGATTTTGCGATCAGGACAGTTTGGCTGTCGCTGACTGTTGGCCAGTGACTCAAGGTTTCTCCAACCTCGATGTGGAGATATTTGCTGAAGAGCTAACTTCCATCATTCCCGATTATCCCTGTGGTCTGGTCTATGGGGCTGGACTGGAGGAGTCAACTCAGCTGCTGAAACACCTGTCGAGTCGCTGCCAGTTACATGGTAACGATCCTTCGGTACTGGAGATGTTGCGCAGGCCCCGGCGTCTTTTCTCTTTACTGTCCCGGTTACAGATACCCTATCCGGAAGTGAGTTTCAGACCACCGTACGCCGCAGCGGGAAAAAGCTGGTTGATTAAACGTGCCGCAAGCTGCGGTGGTCAGGGTGTTGCATATTTTTCCGCTGCACATGCGGTAGCGGATTCCGTCTGCTACTACCAGAAGCATATCCCCGGCCAGGTGATGTCGGTGCTGTTTATCGCGGATGGTAACAGGCATCGTAGCATCGGATACAACCTGCTCGGGATGGCAGGATCCAGCGCTCCCGCACCCTTCCTCTATAGCGGTGCAATCGCTCAATCATCAGTACCGGATTATGTGCTCACCCAGGTTGAACCGGTGGTTGAGAAATTGGTGTCAGAGCTTGGATTGCGGGGCGTCAACAGTCTGGACTTCGTGCACAACGATGCCGGAATCTTTGTCATCGACATCAATCCAAGGCCGACCGCTACCCTGGAACTATATGAACACCTGACGGCCGATGGCTGGATCAAGCAGCATATCCAAGCCTGCCGGGGCGAGTTGCCGGTGATATCGAGCATAGGTTCTGCCATGTTGCATGGACAGCAGATTTTATACGCACCGAAAACGATCGAGATTCCTGCTGATATGGCCTGGCCGCAATGGGCCAAGGACCGTCCCTTGGCCGGTACCCGGATCGAACAGGGACAACCGATCTGCAGTCTGTATGCGCAGGCCGCCACCAGTGAGGAGGTGAAAGCGGCATTATTGAGATATCGGGACGAAATTCTTCACACCCTGGGCTCGCCTTTATACCAACCTATACCACGCAAGGTGGCGGTATGAGTCGTCCGAGCATCAATGCACTGACGGCGCCGCTGGTGCATTCGCTGGTTGAAGATGCCGGGATTCTGCGTCTCGGTGTCGAGCGTCTCGATAACGGTTGCCTACTGGTGGATGCGGGGATCAATGCCCCGGGTTCTCTGGAGGCCGGACGGCGTATTGCGGAGATCTGTCTCGGTGGACTTGGCAGCGTCAGCCTCAGCGGTAACGGACCGGTGGCTGGCTGGCCACTGTCGGTGCACGTACATACCACCGATCCTGTACTTGCCTGTTTGGGCAGCCAATATGCCGGCTGGAGTCTGTCCCACAAGGAGGAGGGTAAAAAAGGCTTCAATGCCCTGGGCTCAGGGCCGGGCAGGGCTCTCTCGGTCAAAGAGCCCCTGTTCAAAGAGCTGGACTATCGGGACCAAGCGGACCAGGCCTGCCTGGTGCTGGAGGTGGACCGGTTTCCCCCTCTACCCCTATGCGAGAAGATCGCGCGGGATTGCGCTGTCGACCTTGATGCGTTGACGCTGATCCTGACCCCTACCAGCAGTCTTGCCGGCACGGTACAGATCGTTGCGCGGGTACTCGAGGTGGCCATGCACAAGGCCCATGAACTGGGATTCGATCTGCATGCCATACGGGATGGCATGGGCAGTGCCCCATTGCCGCCGCCGGCCCCGGATTTTCTCAACGCCATGGGACGCACCAACGACGCCATTCTCTTTGCCGGCCTGGTACAACTCTTCGTCAGTGGGGAGGATGCGGCCGCCGAGAAACTTGCCACGGATCTTCCGAGCAGTGCTTCCCGGGACTATGGCCGTCCCTTCGGTGAGGTTTTCAAGGCCTACGAATACGATTTCTTCAAGATCGATCCCATGCTGTTCAGTCCGGCACGGGTCATGGTCAGTGCACTCGACAGCGGTAACAGCTTTGCAGCGGGGGCACTGGACACAAGCTTGATGGCAACCTCCTTCGGTATCGAACCATGAGCAGACGCATCGCCATCCTCACCGATGATCCCGGCTGGCATGGCGCACGTCTGCGCGAGGCATTTGAGCTGCATGGCTGCAGCTGCGAGTTTGTCTCTCTGCAAGAGTGCGGATTCGATATCAGTGGTGCAGGTGGAGGCTTGACGATACCGGGTTTCAAAACCCTGCCGGACGGTGTGTTCGTGCGTGGTGTTCCCGGTGGTTCCCTGGAACAGGTCGTACTCTATCTGGATATTCTGCATGCACTAAAGCATCTCGGTATCTGTGTCTATAACGACGGCCATGCCATCGAGCGCAGCGTTGACAAAGGAATGACCAGTTTTTTACTCCACACGGCTGGAATTCCAACCCCTCCCACATGGGTGGTCAGTCAGGAACACGAACTGGCGAGCATCATGAAGCGGGTGTTCAAGGTTGGTAATGAATTGGTCTTAAAGCCCCTGTTCGGTTCCCAGGGCAACGGTTTGGCGCGCATCCGCAATGCCGCCCAACTACCAGAGCGGGAAATATATAACGGCGTCTATTATCTGCAGCAGTTCATACATACCGGAAATGAGGATGCCCATGATTGGCGGGTTTTCGTCATCAACGGAGAGGCGGTCGCGGCAATGTTGCGCAGAGGGAAGGGCTGGATCAGTAATGTGGCGCAAGGCGCCCAGTGCCACCCGGCGGTGCTCGATCAGGAGTTGAGAGAACTGGCAGAAGCCGCTGCGAACACCTTGGATATGAGGTACGCAGGTGTCGACATCTTGCGTGACCATAAGGGGCAACCCTTTGTCATTGAGGTCAACAGCATCCCCGCATGGAAAGGGTTGCAGCAGGTCTGCCAGATCGATGTCACAGGTTTGTTGGTGGATGACTTTCTCACTGGCTGCCGCGGCAACAAACTGACGGAGGTGATTTGATGACTGGATTACCATTAATCCAGAGTGATCTCAGAAGTCAGATATCCACTGCTTATCGTCAGGCATGCCTGAGTGAATTGGATGCACTCAAACCGGGAAATGTGCATCGTTTTTCAGATGGTCATAGCATGACATTGGAGGATTTCATTACCAGTGCCAACGTCAGTGCGGCGCCTCTTACCGAACCTGGATTGGGACTGGGTGAACGGATCTACACAGCCGTGGCGGCCACTCACGAGGCTGTAGGCTGCAATACCAATTTAGGTATTCTGATGCTCTGCGCCCCTGTGATCCAGGCTATTTACTACCCGGGACAACAAGCCGCCACTCTGCGCGAAAATATCAACGCTGCCTTGTTACAGGTTGATGCAAAAGAGCTTGACTGGCTGTTTCGTGCAATTCGGCTGGCTGCCCCAGGCGGGCTTGGCCAATCCGATAAGCATGATGTCACTCAGGCCCCCAGCGCTGATTTGCTCGAAGTGATGGAGCATGCGGCTGAACGAGATCAGATCGCCTGCCAATACGCTACGGGTTTTACAGACCTTTTCGAATTTGCGCTACCGAAACTACGCAGTTACGAAGCGCGTTGGCAAAGCAAGGAGTGGGCGATCACAGGTCTCTATCTCAGTCTGCTGGCACACTTTCCCGATACCCATATACGGCGCAAGAGTGGTCTCTACAAGGCAGTCGCAATCAGTCTGCATGCGGCTGGGTTGCTTAAAGGATTGTCGCAAGTCGAGACACCGGAACATTATCAATTACGTCTGCTACAGGCAGACAACGAATTCAAACGCGAAGGCATCAATCCAGGTACATCGGCGGACTTGACGGTCGCCACTCTATTCATCTCGCACCTGGAAACGATGCTTCCTGCGTTTGAGAAAAATACGGGATTTACCCGTGTCCGCGATTCCCGCCCGGAAGAGGTGGGGATACGAAGTTAACTCTCAATAACAAGTAAGGAGAAACTGAAATGCCAGTTATCAATAGAACGATGGTCGGAGAATCGCTGGTCGGAGACGGCAACGAAGTTGCACATATCGATCTCCTGATCGGTCCAAGGGGTTCCGCTGCTGAAACAGCTTTCGCTAACGGCCTGGTCAACAATAAGGACGGGTTTACCGCATTGCTTGCTGTTGTTGCGCCGAATCTGGCCTGCAAACCCAGCACCATGATGTTCAATAAAGTGACCATCAAAGGCGCCAAGCAGGCGGTACAGATGTTTGGTCCGGCTCAGCGTGGTGTCGCCATGGCGGTTGCCGATTGTGTCGAAGACGGCACCATCCCTGCCGATGAGGCCGACGATGTATTCGTCTGTGTCGGTGTATTCATCCACTGGGAAGCCGAAGACGACACCAAGATCCAGGACTACAACTACCAGGCGACCAAGGAGTCGATCAAACGTGCAGTTGCCGGCGAACCAAAGGCCAGTGCGGTTGTTGCACAGAAGGGTTCGGCATCGCATCCCTTTGCCGCACACGACTAAGGTTTACATGATGATGCCGTCACCACAGGGAAGTGTCGACGGCTCGCTCGTAGGGCCTGTTAACACTAACAGGTGGTGGCTGGAAAGGTGTGTATGACGGGCAAACAATAACAATAATTGTTTTTTTATTTTCGTGAGTGAGTTTTTTTAATCGATAGTGGAGGCTGATTATGCAATGTCTTGAATGTGGCAGTGAAGTTGCCAGCCTGGACAACGACCATTTACTTCACTGTTGTTCATTGACACTCCAGGAGTACTCCATACGGCACCACCTGCCGCTGGATCTTCTGGTCGATCGTGATCAGGTGAATCAGCCTGATACCGTAGACGACTATCCACAACCCAAGTCCTATCCATCAGAACAGGCACGTGCCATATTCAGGGGTCTGAAGTGGGGAGGGCTGCTGCAAAGAGATGGCGCATTTACCCTTCTGCCTGGGGAGATCAGACGGCTCGATCTATTGCTATGGAATCTACAATGGCTGAGTCAGTATGGATTCATGTTTCGACAGGAGTACAGCTATGCGGACGCCAGCCATCGGGTGGTGGCGACCAATCGTCTGAAGATACCCACAACTTACCTGGCACAGAGTGCTGAGGCGCATCTGTCTCCGGTCCCCCCTCCAGATTTTCTATTGAGTCTGGCTGTACTTGTGGCCCATATCGGCGAACTGCAGGCCGGCTATCTGTTTCTACAATTCCCGGAGCGGGCGGCTGGTGAAACGGTGATAGCCGAGGCTTCCCGTCGTGGCGTTGAATTCAGAGAGCTCGATGCAGCAGACCACTCGGAAGGGCTTTTGCTGCGAACCTTGACCCGTTCCGATACTGAACATCTATTAGACTTGCTCAGGGGAGAGCTGATGGCGATTCCCGGTGCATTGGAGCGGTTCGAGCAGAAAACCCCGGAGGTGACGGTGGCGAAAGAGCTGGTATTTGATGCCGCACACTTTATCACCGATCATCCAGCCAAGTGTTCCAACCTGCATGGTGGCAGATATATGCTGCATGTGAAGGTCAGGGATCGTGTCGATCCGGTCACCGGTTGTGTGGTGGATTACGGCTATCTGAAGCGGGTCGCGACCAAGCGTGTGATTGACAGGTTCGACCATCATAACCTGAACTATGCCAGTTCCGAGTTGGCCTGGCGGTCGAGCACCGAGATGTTGTGTGTATTCATCTGGGAGCAGTTGATTGAATATCTTCCAGGGCTGGTTGAATTGCAGTTGTACGAAACCACCCAGTCCTGGTGTAACTACAGTGGTCCTGATCTGGAGGCATTCCAACAATCGGGCAGCGACAGCCTGTTGACCCACTTTGTTGACAGTAGCTTGGGCGAGTCACAGCTGCGTGATCTGATCAGAGTTAAGCCACCCACCTTGGAAATTATCGCAAAATCGAAGCGATAGCCGTATCAAATACGCTATGCATCGATGATGTGATCTATGTCCTTGTGAACAATCACACCCTGATGCAGGGCAGTGGACAACAGGGCACCTGAGGTGCCGATAGAGCGAAGTTGCTCCAGATCATGTGGGTTTCGAACGCCACCGGCGGCGTAGAGACGGAGTCTCGGTTGCAGCTTAAGCAGTTGTTGTAAGCGAGCCATGTCTGGGCCGCTGGAAGTGCCGACCCGGGACAGTGACATGACGATTACATCTTCGGGCCAGCATTCAATATGCTGCTCGAGATCAGCGGGGCCCTTGAAGTCTTCGTCATGATAGTCAAGTGACAGTATGGGAGAGGGCAGCGAGGCAATTAGATGAGCAAGTTCTTCGCAACTGACAATGGATTCAGTGCCTATCACGGGGCGGGCAAAGCTGCACAACCGACCCAGGTCGGTAAGGCCGTTGTCCACCCATAGATTTATATCGGGATGATCGAGGTGGAGCGTGTAAATCAATTCGAGATTCGAGCCGCTTCCGCAGATGGCATCGAGGTCAGCAATATAGAGGGTATCGAATGGGTAGAGATCTAACAGTGACGACAATACCTCCTGTGGTTTGCTGGAGTGGCACAAGGGAGTATCGGATGGGGCGTAAGTATCTCGTTTACCCCTGTTCGCGATAACGACACGGGCCTGCATCAAGTCTATGACGGGTATCAGTTTCATCAGTGCGGATAAATAACCATGCGAATCTTCGTGTTTGAGTATATTACGGGAGGAGGGATGCTGAATAGCCCCTTGCCGCCATCTCTTGCAGAAGAGGGAGATATCATGCTCAAGGCATTGGTTGCCGATCTGTCAGAAATCGACGGTATCGAAGTCCACACAACCCGTGATGCCCGCTTGCTTAAGCCAGACCTGCCGATTGAGTTCCACATGCTGCACGATCTCGAAGATTTTCCCCTGGCATGGCAGGAGTGTATTGAATCCGCCGATGCAGTATGGCCCATCGCACCGGAATTCTCAAATGTACTGAAACACATCAGCGAGACGATCATCAGTCATGGAAAGCTTCTGTTAAACAGTCCGCCACAGGCTGTCCAGACCACGTCGAGTAAGATTATGACCTCTAGCTGCCTGATGGATATGGGTATCCCCGTGGTACCGACCTACAGGTTTGATGAGGTTGTGCCCGATCACTCAGGCAGTTGGGTATTGAAACCGGATGACGGAGTTGGCTGCCACGGTATCAGGATATGCCGGGACATGGATGACCTTTCTCGGCAATGCGAGTCTTTGCCTGCGGGTAGCGAGTATGTGATTCAACCCTTCGTTCACGGCACACCAACCAGTCTCAATATATTGGCCTGTAAAGGCGAAGCCTTTATATTGAGTGTTAATCACCAGCGCATTGCAGTCACCGACAACAGATTCGTGTTGCTGGGTTGTGTAGTGAACGGTCATATGAAACAGCGGGCTCGTTACCACCGACTCGGTCGCAAAGTAGTCGCCGCACTACCCGAGCTGTGGGGTATCATTGGCGTGGATGTCATCGAAACGGAGAAAGAATTGAAGGTGTTGGAGGTCAATCCAAGGATCACAACCTCCTATGTGGGGCTAAGAGAGTCTACCGGGGTCAACCCGGCTGGCATGGTGTTGGATCTATTGAGCAATAAACTTCCGTTGCCGGACCAGATTCTGAATGCATCAGTTGTCGATGTTAACCTGGAGTATGCCGGTGCAGCATGACGCAGTCCTGGGTTGGGATCTGGGGGGTGCCCACACCAAGGCGGCCTTGATTGGCAACAGTGGCTGTGTGGAATCCGTACAACAGATCGCCTGTCCATTATGGCAGGGACTCGAACATCTTGATTCGGGCATTCAATCGGTAGTGGAGAAAATCGGTAGGGATAGCGATCTCATACATGCTGTTACCATGACTGGTGAACTGGTGGATCTGTTTCCGGATCGTAATAGCGGTGTTAAGGCGTTGATCGATACCATGGATCAGCGTTTTTCAGGTTCAAAGCTGAGGATCTATGCCGGATCGGCTGGATTTCTGAAACCTGAGACTGCAATCAAGCAGGCTCAACAGGTGGCTTCAGCCAATTGGCTTGCCACTGCATCCTGGGTCGCCAACCGCTTGCCGGAAGGTTTGTTGCTCGATGTGGGGAGCACCACCACCGACCTGATACCATTCGCTGACAAGCAGGTGCTGACATGCGATTATAGCGATCATCAACGGCTGGTCAGTCAGGCCCTGATCTATACGGGTGTGGCACGAACACCTTTGATGGCGATTACTGACAAGGTCCCATTTGCAGGAGAGTGGGTTTATTTAATGGCTGAGCATTTTGCAACCAGTGCGGATATGTATCGATTGAACGGTGATCTGCCCGAAACCGCCGATCTGCTACCCAGTGCCGACAATGGTGAAAAGAGTGTTGCCGGTAGTGCCAGGAGATTGGCGCGTATGCTCGGTTTGGATGCCGATGCGACAGATATGGATGGGTGGCGCAAGGTATCCCAGTATATGGCAGAACAACAACTGCGGTCCCTGGCGGATGCCTGTGAACGGATTCTTTCAAGGCCTGGTCTGTCAGCCACGGCACCCCTGGTGGGCGCTGGTGTGGGACGATTCCTGGTGGAGCGCATTTGCCGCCGACTGAAGCGGCCCTATATCGGTTTTGAAGAGCTATTCAGCTGTGCCCAACGGATCGAGTCAAAGGTGGCCGAGTGTGCCCCGGCTGTAGCCGTTGCCAGCCTGGCCAAGGATGGCGCCGCATGAGGCCTGTCAGCCTCGATTTTCCCTACCATGAGGATAGCAGTGAGCTGTTCGAGGCCCTGGCGCACCTACCGTGGGCGGCCTTTCTCGACAGTGGTAATCCACATATTCAGCAGGGACGCTATGACATCCTCTCGGCAGATCCCATAAACATACTCACTACCCGGGGAGAGCAGACCGAGATATACAGCAGTGGCGGCCGCAAGCGCATCTCTCAGGAAGATCCGTTTCAACTGCTACGGCAAGTCCTTGGACCGGTAATCGAGGGTATTGACGAGATTCCTTTCTGCGGCGGTGCAATCGGCTATTTTGGCTATGATCTGGGGCGGCGAATTGAGCGACTGCCAAGCCTTGCCGAGGATATGGAGCATCTGCCAGAGATGGCGGTGGGTATCTATGACTGGGCGCTGGTAGTGGATCACCAGGAACAGCGCTGTTGCCTGGTTGGTCAGAATCCGGCCCGTCTGGAAAGATACCGCAGGCTATTGCAAAGGGTGACGGAGCGTTCGTCACAGAAATCGGCGGCAGCGCCCTATCGTGTGCTGGGTGAGGTGTGTTCGAACATGACCCGGGACGAGTATCACGGGTCCATCGCAAGAATCAAGCGTTATATCCTGGACGGGGACTGTTACCAGGTCAATTTCGCTCAACGCTTCTCGGTGGTTGCCGAGGGTGATCCCTGGCAGGCCTACAAGGGATTGCGCCAGCTTAATGCGGCCCCTTTCGCTGCCTATTTGAACATGCCCCATTGCCAGGTATTGAGCACATCGCCCGAACGCTTCCTTGAACTTCGCAATGGTCGTGTGGAGACCAAGCCAATCAAGGGAACCGCGCCCAGAGGAGGGGATCCGATTGAGGATATGATGCTCGCGGAGATGTTGAAAAACAGCCCCAAGGATCAGGCGGAGAATCTCATGATCGTCGATCTGTTGCGCAACGACCTGGGCAAGGTCTGCGCCACCGGCAGTGTGGAGGTGCCGGAGCTGTTCAAGCTGGAGAGCTATGCCCGGGTGCATCATCTGGTGAGCAAGGTTTGCGGCAGATTGGCTGAGGGTCAGGATGCACTCTCCCTGTTGCGCGCCTGTTTTCCGGGTGGCTCGATCACCGGGGCACCGAAATTGCGCTCAATGGAGATCATCGAGGAGTTGGAGCCCCAGCGGCGGGGTATCTACTGCGGCTCTATCGGCTACATCGGCTTGAATGGCGATATGGATTGCAATATTGCGATTCGGACCATGATCCATTCCGAGGGCATCACCCGTCTATGGGCGGGTGGCGGTATCGTCGCCGATTCTGATCCCGAGGCCGAGTATCGGGAGACCTATCACAAGGCTGCCGCCCTGTTGGATCTGCTACAACGAATGGAGCAGATGAACAGCGAACGATGTGGATAGTCAAGCTGGGTGGCAGTCTATTTACCTCGGATCATCTGACAAAATGGCTGGCTCTCCTGGCGCAGACGCAAGCGCTGGTCATTGTCCCTGGCGGTGGACCTTTCGCCGACCAGGTGCGACAGGCGCAACAACAACTTCAGTTCGACGAATCCACCGCCCATAGGATGGCGCTACTTGCCATGGAACAGTTCGGTCGGATGTTGTGTGGACTGCAGCCCGGACTGACTGCCACTGCCAATTCTTTGCAGATGGAAGATGCACTCAAGCGGGGTGAGACACCGGTATGGATGCCCACCGCCATGACCATGGCCGCTGCCGACGTGGAACACAGTTGGGATCTGACATCCGATTCCCTGGCGGTGTGGCTCTGCAACCAGCTTGGCGCGCAAAACCTGATTTTGGTGAAATCCCTATCCCTTGATTGTGAAAACCTGTCCCTGGATGAGTTGACGGCCCGTAACATTGTGGATAATCGATTCGGCAGTTATCTGAGGTCGAGTGCTATCCAGGCGCTAGTGATGGCAGACAGTGAGCATACCCATTTTACCCAGGTATATGCTGGCAACTCGGCGCTTGCTACCAGGATAGTGATTGGCCCTGAGGATTAATGAGCCCCTAATGACCGGTAGATGGTTTTGCACTATTCTGGGCCAGCTGTATGACCCTTTTTAGAACAAATCTGACAATTTCTTGGCTATTTCGACTTTCAAATAGGAATAAAAAATCATATAGCTTGTCGAGATATGTTCTAACTGTATGAAAATTAAGTGATTAACAATTATCAATGCCACTATGGCATGTGTTATGCAGAATATTAGTATGCTCTGATGGATATAGACTTTCTTGAAACAGCTCTATTAGCTTTCATTAAAGTACTGCTGCAAGATTCCGCTATATATAGCATCAGACTACTGATGGCCTAACAGATGCGGCATGGATTCCTCCTCTCAACAAGGTCGTCCCATGGTTGTCGAGCAGCGATGCTGGCGACCCTTGCCTGGGGATTATTATGGAACTATGCGCTGTTTTGTTATCTTGGGTGTTCACCCTTTCCGACTACAATCGAGTCGATAACCAATGTCCTGAAATGGAGATGGTGAGCCACAGTTGGTTGGAGGAACGTGCCTGTAACGGACGCTCCTGCAAGGTGCTGGGCTGGTATCCCGGAGAAGGGGATGTGGTCTATCTCGATGACCGCATGGATTTGGAGAACAATATCTTCCATACATCGGTTGCCTTGCATGAACTGGTACATTGGCTTCAGGGCAAACGAGGCGCGGTGCTGGAAAATTGCGAACAAAGCATCGCCGCGGAGCGAGAAGCCTACAGTATACAGAGTCAGTTTCTAGTCGAATACGGCACCTACTATCCAGTAGGACGGATTATACCAATGCTGCGATGCGATGAGTCTGACTCGTCAGAGAAGAGCTGATCTGAAACAAGATTACAAGTATCTCCCATGGCTATTGGTGGGGTCGGGCCCCATCAATAGTATGCTTCGATCTCATATTCAGCCAGTGTTGGTCTTGCATTTCTGAAACACTGCCTGTGTCAATCACGTCATACCTCTCATACCCGGATTCCCCAAGCATCGATTCTCCTCGACACTGGGTGCAATAGAGGCGGTCAGATCCCGCAATTTCAGTTGGATCCAAACTTGCATGACATTGAAGGTCAGGTTGACGCTTACCTGGTGCCCCGTGATACTTGGCGAACCAGGGATAAGGCTATCAACATAATTAAATTCGGAGCCAACCTTTGCAAAATCATGCTCAAACATTTGCGGTCGATGTCCACCCGGGGGAGTTACATTTCAACTCCGCCCATTTCATCACCTTCGACAGCAGCTGCGAAAATCTTCACGGACACAACTTTCATGTCCGCATCCAGGCCCATGGGGATAATAACGATGATGCGTTTGTCATCGATTTCGTCCAGCTCAACCGACTCGCCGCCGAGGTGTGTTCAAGCCTGCATGACAAGATTTTACTCCCAGGCACCAGTACTGAGGTCACGATCGAGGAGGGTGATGACCAGATAGAGGTCGCCAGTTATGACAAGAGGTTCTCTCTGCCGGCGGTCAATTGCCTCATTTTGCCTGTCGCCAATACCACAGCTGAAATGTTGGCCTGGCATATTATGGAATCCCTGCTGCCGAAGCTCGAAGCAGCTTCTGCGTTGACCCATGTAGAGATCCTGGAGGTGGCTGTGGAGGAGGCGGATAATCAGTGGGGTATCTGTCGGCGCAGGATTAAATCCGGACGGGTATGAAATGGTGCAATCAGACAGACAGAGCGAGGTAGTGTTCGCGATATTTTCGAGGAAGCGGCAGCATGGCTGAGAAGATCCTCTTTCTCACCGGATCACTGGCCGAGAAACAGCTCTATCGGGTTCTGCAGGAGATGGCCGCCGCGAAGTTCGAGTGGCGGGTACACAATCTCGGTATCAAGGTGGCGGCGTTGATGACCGCCGATATGATCAAGCGCCGCCTTGATGACACCGGAGATGCACAACGGATCCTGGTGCCGGGTCGCTGCCGGGGTGATCTGGATGAACTCACCCGCCACTTCGGTATTCCAGTGGAGCGGGGCCCCGAGGAGCTGATGGACCTGCCTCGCCATTTCGGCTATGCAGGCAAGGCCCCTGATCTCAGCGGTTACGATGTGAACATCTTTGCCGAAATCGTCGATGCCCCCAATCTCAGCGTCGAGGCGATCCTGGAGCGGGCCGCGGCCTATGCCGCCGACGGGGCTGATGTCATCGATCTCGGCTGTCTGCCGGAGACCCCCTTCCCCCATCTTGCCGATTGTGTGATGGCCCTCAAGGCTGCCGGCTACCGGGTCAGTGTGGATTCGATGCAAAGTGAAGAGCTGCTGGCCGGCGGTGAAGCCGGCGCCGACTTCCTGCTCAGCCTGCATGAGAACAACCTCTGGATTGCCGACAAGGTTGCGTCCAAACCGGTGGTGATTCCCGCCAAACCCGGTGACCTTGACTCCCTGCAGCGTGCCATGCGAAAGCTGGATGAACAGGGGCGTGCCTATATTGCAGATCCTATCCTGGATCCCATTCACTTCGGTTTCACTGAGTCCATCGTTCGCTACCAGCGTCTACGGAGAGATCATCCGAAAACAGAAATAATGATGGGGGTGGGTAACATCACTGAGCTCACAGAGGCAGATACCACCGGCATCAATGCGGTGTTGATGGGCATTATCTCGGAACTTCACATCAGCAATATCCTCACCACCCAGGTCAGTCCCCACTGCCGCAGTGCCGTGCGTGAGGCGGACGCGGCGCGGCGTATCATGTATTGGGCACGCCAGGAGAAGAGCCTGCCGAAACAGGTCGACAATCGGCTTACAGCCGTGCATGAAATCAGACCCTTTCCCTATACCTTTGACCAGATAAGCGAGCTGGCCGCCGAGATTCGCGATCCGAACTACCGCATCCAGGTCAGCGACGAGGGCATCCACCTCTACAACCGGGAGGGTCTGCATACCCATGAGGATCCCTTCGAGTTCTTTCCTCAGCTGGAGGTCGAAGAGGATGGTGGGCATGCCTTTTATCTCGGGGTTGAATTGGCGAGGGCGCAGATCGCCCATCTGCTCGGCAAACGCTATGTGCAGGATCAACCCTTGCGCTGGGGTTCGGCCCTGTCCGAGGAGGAACAGGATATGACCCAACAGCAGGCACCAGGCAGCACCATGAAAAAGGTCAGGAAAACCTCATGATCCACGAAGTAATCGTCACCTGCCGCAGCCAGGAAGGGGAAGATCAGATCGCCCCCATGGGTGTGGTCTGGCGGCAAGGGGAGGTTGTTATCGCCCCCTTCCGTCCCTCACGCACCCTCGACAACATCCTTGGCGGGGAGTGCGCGGTCATCAACTACTGCGACGACGTCAGGGTCTTCGCCGGTTGTCTTACCGGGCGCTACGACTGGCCCCTGGTGGAGGCGGAGCGGGTGGCCGCATCGCGACTGGTCGATGCCCTGGCCCACAGTGAGGTGCGGCTGCTAAGGGTGGAGGAGGATCAGGTCCGTCCGCGCTTGATCTGCAAACCTGTTTACCAAACCAATCACCGGCCATTTCAGGGGTTCAACCGGGCCCAGTCGGCGGTGCTGGAGCTGGCGATTCTGGTCAGTCGGCTGGAGCGGCTGCCGGCAGAAAAGATAGATGCGGAAATAGCCTACCTGACCATTGCCATCGATAAGACCGCGGGCGAACGGGAGCGGGAGGCCTGGGATTGGTTGATGGCACGGGTAGCGGCGTTCCAGAAGCAGAAAGAGGGTACGGTATGACGGGTATGCTGGCCAGTGTGATCGATGCACGGGAACTTGATTTCGCCATCCAGGCCGGGGTGGACATTATCGATTTGAAAAATCCTCACACGGGGGCGTTGGGGGCACTCCCCATAGCGTCAATTCGTAGCCTGGTAACCCGCTGTGCCGGCCGCTGCCCGGTCAGTGCCACCGTCGGTGATCTGCCTGCCGATCCGCATCAGCTGATTCGGGCCATACGCCAGACCGCTGCATGCGGGGTTGACTATGTGAAGCTGGGTTTCTTCTCCAGTCAAAACCTGAACCAATGTCTGCAAGCCATATCCGGACTCACCCATAGACATAACCTGGTGGCAGTGCTGTTTGCGGATCGTGATCCACCGCTGCAGAGGTTGGATGAGTTTGCCGATGCCGGTTTTCACGGTGTCATGCTGGACACGGCAGGCAAGGGTGGGGGAGGGTTGTTGGCGCATACAGGTGTTAACCGGCTCGGTAGATTCGTTAATCAAGTCAGGGCGTTGGATATGCTCAGCGGTCTCGCCGGATCTCTCGGATTGGAGGATATCCCCCATCTGCATCCTCTGTTACCAGACTATCTTGGATTCCGCGGTGCACTGTGTGAAGGGAGTGTGCGCTCAGCCAGTGTTGTACCCGAGCGGTTGCTGGAGATTCAAGCTGCACTGGCGCAAACAGCTCCGCGGATGGAGCAGGCAGCATTGGAGCTATGTCCATGACACTCAATCTCACTGCAACCAAGGAAGATAAACCAACATACCGCCAGGCCTGGTTCGAGGCGCTTCCTAACACGCCAAGTTTCGTCTTCGATGATAAACGCCTGGGGCAGAACCTTGCCCTGTTGGATAACATCAGGTCCATCAGTGACTGCCGAATCCTCTATTCGATCAAGGCGTGTCCCTTTACCGGACTACTGAAACGGATGCGCGGCGTGGTGGACGGATTCTCGGTAAGCTCTCTGTTCGAGGCGAGGCTGGCCCATGAGGTCCTGGCCGGTACAGGCACGCTTCATATCACCACCCCGGGTTTGCGGCGGGATGAGATGCCCGAGATTGGTGAGCTTTGCGATAGTGTGAGTTTCAACTCCTTGAGCCAGATGGAGCGTTTCACCTTCCTCCTTGGCGGCAAGGTCAAAGTGGGGTTGCGCATCAACCCTCAACTCTCCTTTATACAAGATCCCCGTTACGATCCCTGCCGCACTCACTCCAAGTTGGGTGTTCCCTTGCCGCAGGTGTTGGAGCAATGGCAATCCGGCGAGCTGTCGGCAAGTGGCCTGAGTGGTCTGCATCTGCACACCAATTTCGGTGCACGTTCGTTCGCACCCTTACAATCGACGGTTGCCCATCTGGAAGCCCGTCTGCCAGAGCTGGTGCGCGAAATCGAATGGGTGAATCTGGGGGGAGGCTACCTGTTCCAGGAATCGAATGACCTGGAGGTCTTGCTGTCAATCATCGAACATATCCAAACGGCCTGGGGCGTCCAAGTCTACCTGGAACCCGGCAAGTCGGTGGTGGACGACGCCGGTCTATTGGTGACGAGTGTCATCGATACCTTTGAAAGTGACGGCAATTCGATTGCCGTCCTCGACACCTCTGTAAACCACCTCCCGGAAGTCTTCGAGTATCAGCGCAGTCCGCAGCTGCTTCAAGAACAGCCGGAGGATGGATATGCCGTCACCCTGGCCGGTTCGACCTGCCTCAGTGGCGACCTGTTTGGTGAATACCGCTTTACCCGTCCCCTCGGGATAAACGATCGAGTGGTATTCAGGAATGTGGGGGCATACAGTCTGATAAAGGCATCCCGCTTCAACGGACACAATCTGCCCTCTGTCCATCTCCTCAGTGACGATGGCATACCGATGCTGATGAAGGCATATGACTATGACGACTATCGCCGACAGTGGAGCGAAGAAGAAAGTGTATGCAAGCCAATGAAAACCGGTGCGGGATAGGCGCTATTGGACAGCTATCAGCCCAAGGATTTCATCGAGACAGCCGAGGGCCTGGTCTTTGCGGTAGTGACAGCGGATCTGGATCAACAACGGGTGCTCGCGTCCCTGCGCTATCGACAGATCCAGGGGGGATATCAGAAGCTCTCCACCCGGGATGCCGATGAGCTGCTGAAGCATCACCATCCGCACTATATCCACTATTCCAAGGCAAGGGATGTGACCCTGCATGGGGTCCACCCTGATCTGGTTAAAGTCCACCATCGACCGCGCAAGAGATTGCGCGAGCTTCTTCAGCGAACCCCGGGTGACGAAATTGAAGAGAAGTTACATCGCCTGATGGGCCTGTTTGCAGCGCATGGACTGGATACAGGGGAGATAGGCGTCACCGGTTCACTCCTGATTGGGGCGCAGAAAAAAGGCTCCGATATTGACCTGGTGTTCTATCAGCCTGATGAATTCTTTAAAGCCCGTGAGATGGTCAAATCCCTGCTGCGCAAACAGCAGTTGCAGCCGTTGGACGACGCATTATGGCGAGATGCCTATGAACGGCGTGGTTGTTCCCTGACATTTGAAGAGTATCTCTGGCATGAGAAACGCAAATACAATAAAGCTGCGATAGTACAGACGAAGTTCGATATCACCCTCCTGAGTCCCGAACCATGGCAGGATCTGCTCCGCTATCGAAAACAGGGCAGATGCAGCCTGCTGGCCGCCATCGATGATGACAGCCACAGCTTCGACTATCCCGCCCGCTACCGACTGGATCATCCCTCCGTACAGGAGGCTGTCAGTTATACCGCCACCTATGTGGGTCAGGCCGAGCGGGGAGAGCGGGTGGAGATTCGTGGGCAGTTGGAGGTCTCAGCGGTTGGCCATCTTCGCATCGTCATAGGCACCGATCGGGAAGCGACCGATGAATATATTAAAGTAATACCCCTGGCCGAGAGCTAACCGGCTCTGTATTTTCTTGCCGCCCCGCTCATCGATCTGCGCCGCCGCCTTGTAAACATCGTCAACTTCGATCGCCAGATGGCCGAATCCGTTACCCAGATCGTAACTGTCGGTATCCCAGTTGTGGGTCAATTAAATGAGAACTTTCCGTCTGGGCAGTCCTTCTGGCGTAACAGCTTCATACCCAGTACCTGGGGATAGAAATCAATTGATGGCTGCAGGTCCCCGACCCGGATCATGGTATGCAGCATGCGCATGGTAATGTCGCCTGTTCAGTGGTCGAGTAGTCTATCGCCAGATCAGCTATACTGCTACCCATACAGCTCAGGCCCAGCATGACAGGCGCATGGGAAATGAGGGTCAACTGGAAGTCTCATCGGTCGGCCATCTCCTTTTAATCACATACCGCAGCACGGAGGAAACTGATGAGCAGAATCAATCATTATACTCTTAGAATAATCGATGAATTTAGCAGCCTGCCTGTCGCTGTGGTTTCGCGAGTTTTGTTGATAATAGTGTTCGCGACTTTGCCCGGATCCGCAACCGCTTTACAGAGTGAGAGGCTGGTGGTGCTTCCATTTGAAATCGTTGACAACACACCGGTCAGCGGCGGCGAGGATCGTAACGAAAAAATGCTGGATAAACTTACCAATTTCATCGCTGAGACAATCGATAATGAAGGCATATTCAAGGTGGTCTCGCAAAGTCAGGTTAATCAGGCTGTAGACGATGCCCAGTTGGGCACCTATATACACACCTGCAATCAATGCGAATACGATATCGCCAAAAAGGTACAAGGCGACAAGGTAATGATAGGCTGGATATACAAGATGAGCATTCTCGTGCTGACCATGCACATTGAGATCAAGGATGTCGAGAATGAGAAGACTCTGATCAGTAAGGCCTACGACTTCAGAGGGGATAATGAGAAGGCTTGGCTGCGTGCCGCCAGATATATGGTGCGCGATCTTGAAAAGATGATGGCCAGGTAAACTGCCCGGTTTTGATATTTCGTCTAAGTCTAGATTGTAGTTAGGAGTTTTATTTGTGAGGTCATGCCTATCCAATAATGATCTGGAGGATAAGCACAAAAAAACGAGTAGCGGCAAGGTTGCCATCATGCAACCCTATGTGTTTCCCTACATCGGATATTTCCATCTGATCGAAGCTAGTAATGTTTTTGTGTTTTACGATGATGTGAATTTCATCAAACAGGGCTGGATCAACAGAAACAGAATCCTAGTGCAAAAAAAATCTTATACCTTCACAATACCGATTTCCGATTCAAGCTCTAACACTTTAATCAAAGATACTCAAATATGTATTGATGCCAGGTGGCGACGAAAATTTTTTGAGACAATTACTCAAGCATACAATAAATCCCCTTACTACAATCATGTCATCGAATTACTTCACAGGGTGCTGGATGATGAAGTGGATTCAATATCCGACCTGGCAATAAATTCAATACTGCATGTGTATGATTACTTGGGGATGTCCCGGCAATTCAGGAAGGCATCCGTTATTTCACCGCTTACACAGGGTTTAGGCAAAGAGCAACGAATTGCAGCGATAACGAATGACCTGGGGTATTCTGCATATGTGAATGCAACCAATGGAAAGGCGCTTTACAGTAAACAATCATTCAAAGAACTTGGCATAGAACTATCATTTATCAATAGCAGGGATGTTGTCTATAGGCAGTTCAACCATGAGTTTGTGCCATGGCTTTCTATTATAGATATTTTGATGTTTAATGGTATTGATGTAATAAGGGAAATACTCACACAATACGAACTGGAGTAACAAACAATGCGTGAGCAGAAGTATATCCCTGTCGCCATTCATGGAGCCCCCCGCTCAGGTACAACATGGATAGGTGAGGTGATAAACAGCTCTCCCAACACTATATATAAGTTCCAGCCGCTTTTTTCATATGCACATAAAGATTTTCTGACGCCTGCATCGACAAAGCAGGATATACAGGAATTTTTTTATCGCCTTGCGGGCTGCAAAGATAAGTTCACAAACCGAACAAATCAGAGGGATGCAGGCAAGCTGCCAACTTTCGAGAAACGAGAAATCTCCCACGTCGCGTACAAGGAAGTGAGGTATCACAATATTCTCAACAATATGATGCGTCGAACCGATGAGTTAAAGCTGGTCGCGATAATAAGAAATCCAATGTCAGTATTAAACTCCTGGTTGAACGCAGGGAGGGAGTTCAGGGAGGACCTGGGTTGGGATATTATGGAAGAGTGGCGATACGCACTAAAGAAAAACATGAACAAACCGGAAGAGTTCAATGGTTTTGAGAAATGGAAGGAACTGGGCAATCTGATTCTGCAACTCGAACAACAGTATCCTGATCGAATATACTTGATACAGTATTCGAAATTCCTCGCAAATACCGTTCAAGAGACAAAAAACCTGTTTCAGTTTCTTGATTTGGAATACACCATGCAAACAGAAAAATTTATAACCGACAGCACAAATACTCAAGACGATGATCCATACTCTGTTTATCGATCGGCACAAACTGACGACGCGTGGAAATCTCTACTGGCACCTGAGATTATTAGCGAGATAGAGGCAGACATAAAAGATACTGCACTTGAGATTTTTCTGGATTAACAACTCTCCATCATTGTTCCAAAGCTGAAATAACTAAGTATGAAAACAATAAAATCCCTTGATGACCTGGCTATAAATGGAGCAAAACCCGCTTTTTCCGAACCTTTGCACGTTGGCCATCCTTTTGTGGGAGATCGGAAAGTCTTTCTTGGGTATGTCGATGAGATCCTGGATAATAACTGGTTAACCAATAATGGGCCAATGGTTATGGCTCTCGAGAAGCAGGTAGCAGAGCACCATGATGTCAAACATTGCGTTGCAATGTGCAGCGGTACAGTTGCATTGGAAATCGCAATCCGCGCATTAAAGCTTGAAGGTGAAGTGATTGTTCCATCGTTCACATTCATTGCCACGGCCCACGCACTGCATTGGCAGGCCATTAAACCCGTTTTTGCAGATATCAGTCCGGACACTCACAATCTTGATCCTGATTCAGTCAGGCGGATGATCAGTGACAGAACGACAGGTATCATTGGTGTGCATCTCTGGGGACGCACTGCTCCGATCGAGGAGCTTCAGGCGATTGCTGACGAACACAACCTGAAACTATTATTTGATTCTGCTCACGCGTTTGGTTGTACACACAATGGCATAAAGGTGGGAAACTTCGGTGCTTGCGAAGTATTAAGCTTTCACGCCACTAAATTTTTTCAAACCTTGGAAGGCGGCGCTGTTCTGACCAATGACGATCGCTTGGCCGACACCCTGAGGCTGATGAGAAATTTTGGATTTTCCGGTTTTGACAATGTCATTCATCCCGGTACTAACGGCAAGATGAATGAGATGTCAGCGGCGATGGGATTAACAAATCTTCAATATCTTGAAACCCGGATAGAGCATAACCGGAACGTCTATCATCATTATCTACATGCGTTATCCAATATTCCATGCATCAAACTACTTGAATATGACGATAAAGAAACCAATAATTATCAATATATTGTTATTGAAATAAGTGAAGATTGTAAAGTATCGCGTGATAGACTGGTCGAGGTGTTGCGGGCAGAAAATATATTGGCCAGACGATACTTCTGGCCATGTTGTCATCGCATGAGGCCTTACAAGAGCATGCTGCCGGCACAATCCTGTTCTCTTGAGCAAAGCGAAACTATCTCTGATAGGGTAGTGGTATTACCGTCCGGAGTAGCTGTTGATAAAGAGATGATTGATACCATAGTTACAGCAATAGCAGTCTTAATTGAAAACAGCCAATAACTGCATGGTTATTAGTGTTAACAGGCCCAAACGAAAACAATCAATCTTTTTCAGAATCCTGTTTATTGCACACTTGTTTCCATCCAGATAACAGCGCTGATTCAATCCTTCGTGTGACTCCCTGATAATCCATAATAGACGAATTAGTAATCTCATCACGCAAAGACTGTCTGATCGTTACAAGCCTATCAGTATCCATAGCTAGATTGATGGCGATATCTATATACTCCTGGAAATCCTTTGCTACCCATTCCTGTCTGTTTAATACCGAAAGAATTCTTGTAGAGATGTTGCTTACCGTTGACTTGCCTGCACGTGATACGAGAGGGAGACCCATGAGTAATAAGTTATAGGTAGTGGTTTCTCCATGAAAAGGATAAGGATCCAATGCTATATCGACTTTATTGTGAGATTCCAAATACCCCTCTAGGCTAAGCCTTGGTTGCAGCTCAATTCTTGATTTGTCAATATCAAATTTTATGAAGTGATCAAAAATATACTCTTTCATCAAGGAGTTATTGAAATCTTCTACAACCATTCTGATCCTTGATTCAGGTATCTGATGGAGTATTTTTGCCCATGTTTCTATCAGGTTCTGATCAACCTTCTGTAATCCATTAAATGATCCGAAGGTAATATATCCATTCTTTATACATGGTGGTTCAGAGAGGGGCGGAAGCTCTACAAGTGGATCATAGAATGTCAGCTTTTCCACTGGAAGTATTATCTCAGTAGCATTGTCTGCGAACTTGCATATTTCCAAAAGACTTTTGTCTTTTAACGAGAAATCCATACATTCAAGTCCGGTGGAAATTGGAGCGCCCATCCAGGATACTTGCATTGGCGCGGGTCTTTTGCAGAAGGTAGTAAGCCTGTTGCCTGAAGTATGGTTTGACAGGTCAATCAAAATATCAATTTTATCGGAGTGGATTTGATTGGCTAACTGTTCATCATCATATAGTTGGCATTCAAACCATGAGTCCGATCTCTTTTTGATCTTTTCGGTAATATCATCGTAAAGAATATTGTTGTAATAGACGTGCAATGAGAATAGATCTTTATTGAAAAGATTATATATAGGCGTGAAATAATAACTTATGGCATGCTTTCGAATATCGGCAGATATAAAACCAAGTCTCAATTTTCTATCAGGGTTGCAATCTATAGTATGTGTGAATCGCGGCTCTACGAGATCATTGATTTTCGACGCATGTTCGATTGTTTCCCGGAAGATTTCTGATTGATCGTCCAGAGTGTATAAAAGCTGCAAAATGCAATTTTGGCGCGCTATGATGCTGGTTGGTAATATTTCAATGGCCTTCCTGTTACATGTTAAAGCATCTTTTTGACGCCCTTGGTGTGACAGTGCATGACCTAAATTAATATATACATCTGCAGATTCGTATTCATTGGACAGGCAATAATCCAAGGCCTGAATTGCATCTTCATATCGTTCCTGTTTTATATAAAGTCTACTAAGCCCTACATATGCAAGAAATGCATTTGGATTCATCTTGATCAGACTGGTGTAGTATTGTTCAGCCTTCTGGTAGTTTTGATACGAGTTCGTATAAAAGCTCCCAAGCAGGATGTACATTTGCTCATCGGTACATCCTGACATCTCTGCCAGCTTGTAGGACTTTTCAGCATCAGCGAGAAGGCCTTTCCTTTCCAGGGCTACGCCACACATGACGTACCAGCAAGGTTTGGCCTGACCGCTTGCTACCGCTTCTCTCAGCTTGACCAGGGCTTCATTCAACCTCCCCTGAAGCAGGAGTGTCTCGCCTAAAAGATAGAGAGTCTGCGGATTGCCTGGATCTTTTTTTAGAACCCGTGAGAGGAGTTTGTTTGCATCATCAAGCTTGCCTTGTCTTAGTTTCTTCTGTGCTTTGATCAGGGTGTTTGACATATCTTGGCTAAATGTCTCATCGGGGTGGGGTAATCAACGCTTTTGTTCTAACGAAATATTCGACAATGAACTTAATATATCATGTTAATAATATATGTAATAACAACAAGATACAACAATATTTTAAAAAATCATTTAACACTCGGGAGCTGCATGAGCAAGTATCAATGATATTACATAGCTTACATGAACAGGAGCTGGAAGGTTTTGCGGTCTATGTCTGATTAACCCGGCGGCCTGATAGACTGCTTTCAGGGCTTTAAGCATGCCATTGATCAAGGTGTGGCTCACCGGGTTAATCGTTTTTCATCAGTTAAATATCATTCCTTGTTCGTGCCCTCTATCATTTCACCTTTCTCGTTTACAGTTTGTTCTACCTCGAATGCGGCTTGTTCGGTGGGTATTGCGCTTCCAGTACCGGTCTCGGCGGTCGGGTCGGTAGGCGCTTGTTGTTCAGTAACTGTTGACCAATTCTGATCCTTCATTGTGTCGCTGGAAGTGGTTTGATTTACTGATTCCGTGTCACTCGTCTTACCGCAAGCTGTCAGGGTCAGGGCAGTACAAATGACGATGGCAATGGTCATTTTATTCATTGATTCAATCCTCTTTTCCGTGAAATTGAGTTTAACGCCATGGTTTTTCCTTGGCCTTTGTTTGTATACATCCTTTGTCTATTTCAGGCTGTGAACTAACCGTCGTTATTGGCCAATGTATGTTGTCGTTCCCGATGCCCCCCCTGATACTAAACCCCTCCGGATGCATACTGGGCTGTTAACAATATATCAATTTCCCGGCTACTGTTGATAGCCTTCATCTATGAAGTGTTTTTTGTAAAATTGCATATATCTATTAGATGTGTTTAAGGGCTGATTATAATAAAATAGGATGGTGGGGAGGATGGAAGTTATGATTCCGGGTTCAGTGGAAGTGCCCGCGGTTCAGGCTACGGTCGAGGTTGGAACCGATATCAAGATTGCTGCTTGTAATAGAGATTAACCGTTATTAGGGGCTGTTTAAAATGAAAAGAATCATAATCTGTGCCGACGGCACATGGAACATCCGGGATCAGGTCGATAAAAAAACAGGACGCCGCCACCCAACCAATGTGACCAAAATTGCCCGTGCCATAAAACCAAAGTCCAGTGATGGTACTTCTCAGATAGTCTATTACCACGAAGGAGTGGGGACTAGTGGTCCGCTTGACAAATTCACCGGCGGGGCTTTTGGCAAAGGTATGGAAGAGAATATTCGTAACATGTACAGGTTCATTGTTTATAACTATGTGCCTGGCGATGAAATCTATCTGTTTGGTTTCAGTCGCGGTGCATTTACGGTAAGAAGCCTTGCCGGTTTTATGAATCTAATCGGACTGATCGAAAAAGATGATGACTACTATGTGCCGGAAATGTATCTCTGTTATGAAAAGAGCAAGGGGCCCGGTTCATCGGAGTGGGAGAGTGCCTTTCACAATTGCAAGGGTACCCGTCCATGTCCGCCGATTAAGCTAATCGGCGTCTGGGACACAGTGGGTGCTCTCGGCGCCCCTGGAGTCATTGGTCAGGTCTTCAACAAAAAGAAATATCAATATCACGATATCGATTTGAATCCAAATATCGAAAATGCCATACATGCCATTGCAATCGATGAACGTCGCAAGCCTTTCAAACCTTCATTTTGGCGTCGACCCATGTCATGGCAGGGTGAGTTACAACAGGCCTGGTTTGCCGGTGTGCACAGCAATGTTGGCGGTAGTTACTCTCCCGATGGCCTGGCCAACGAGGCGCTGCATTGGATGGTGGAAAAAGCCGAAGGATTAGGACTCGAATGTGACAAAGACTATCTGGACCACTTCTGGCCCTGCTTCAACTCTGTACTGAATGACTCAATGACCATTGCCTATCGGGTTATGGGGCCATATGAGCGGCAGATTGGAAAACATACCAATGATGGTGAAGCGGTTCATCAATCGGTGTTGGATCGTATGCAGCTGGCGAAGTGTGACTACAATCCACAAAATATCAAGGGCTTCCATGACCATCAGGAAGATATACCGGTGGTGAATACCAAGCGCATCGATCGGGGTGAGCCCTGTCCTGATTTATAATTGAATCAGATGAACGGGTGGAACTTTCACTGGCCATTCAAGTACAAAATAACCAGTTGAACTAAGAATGGATCTCAGCAATACTCAAGACTATGCGCCGGTTCCCTGAAAAACTGCTAGCTGCTCTGCTCTCCGTCGTGCTGGGTCTGATCCCGCTCCAGGGTGCGATGACCGGTTTCACCTCATCTCTCGAGCAAAAGAGCGAGGTGCATCAACATCAGATGGGGAATCACCATGATGGCGGTCAGGTTATGACTACTGAGCATGACACCAAGATGGATTGCGAGAATTGCAATGCCGATACCGGTTGCAGTGGCGGTAGCTGTTCATCCGGCCATTGCGTCTCTTGTCTGCTGGGGCTGTTGCCGGATTTCTCGTTTTCAAC
Source organism: gamma proteobacterium symbiont of Ctena orbiculata (assembly GCA_003094555.1). Classification (GTDB taxonomy): domain Bacteria; phylum Pseudomonadota; class Gammaproteobacteria; order Chromatiales; family Chromatiaceae; genus Thiodiazotropha. Next base: position 301 of record NATW01000118.1, on the reverse strand, counting down.
ACTCCAAACCACTTTCACCGCCGTTATGCGAACGCACAACGACCTGGTCAATCAAAGCATCTCATCACTCTTTCGCCCCCCCAGGGCCTGATCTCTCCTGCAATCGATCGCTACTGACTCAGTGATCGCTTAACGATATTCCCGATTTGAAATATCTGTTGGTTACTGCCAGTGATGCCGTTTCGGTGGACTGGCTTGCAGAGGAAGAGACAATCCATGAGTGATTTTCATGATCCCATAAAAAGAGATGGTATCTGCCTGACACGACGTCGGTTTGTCACCGGACTGGCAATCGGCGGCG
>NATW01000117.1 GCA_003094555.1 gamma proteobacterium symbiont of Ctena orbiculata | reverse complement strand
TTGCAAGCAACGGCTATCAGGTGATGCAGTGGCTGGCAGTCGGGGTTCTCTTCTATGGGCTCTCTCTGGTGCCTTTTTCCCTGGTGCAGTCCGCAGGCCATCCTGACTGGTCTGCCAAGCTGCATCTACTGGAACTGCCGATCTATCTTGCTGGGCTTTGGTGGGCCTTGTCACACTATGGAATTCTTGGTGCGGCCCTGGTTTGGACACTCAGAGCGTGGCTTGATGCGCTTGCCCTGTATGCCATGGCGTTGATGTTGATACCTGAGTGCCGGGCATCGGCAATATACTTCGGAACAGCCATCATTGTGGCGGCCACTCTCTTCATTATTGGTGCCCAGTTTGATCATTTGTTGGAAAAGCTTGTTTTTACGATGACTGTGTTGGCTGCGTTTTCCTACCTGGTATGGCGTCATGTGTTGGAGCAAAAAGAACGTCAATGGTTACTGCGGGGGTTGGGTATTGGTATACGATGATGGACCTTGTTCTGCGGCATCCTGTTCAATCCGGGTATAATGCATATTCAATTCGGTAGTAACTGGTTATAACCTCCATCGATCTAACTTGGTGACACTACATATGTCTCGTGCCATTCCTAACAGCCGATTGATTTTGTTTGTGGTCAACGATGCCGGATTTTTTCTCTCACATCGTTTACCACTAGCCTTGGCGGCATTGGAACAGGGCTATGAAGTGTGTGTTGCAACACCGCCGGGTGACGGTGTGGAACAGATCAAGGCCGAAGGATTGCACTATAGGCAGGTTTCGATGAGCAGAAGTGGTGCAAATCCCCTGGCCGAACTCTGGACAATCTGGAATCTCTACAGGCTCTATCGGGAACTGCAGCCGTTAATTGTTCACCATGTGACTATAAAACCTGTCCTGTACGGCACATTGGCCGCACGTGTGGCGAATGTCTCAGCAGTGGTGAATGCGATTTCCGGGCTTGGTTTTGTTTTCCTGGCACGTAGCTGGTTCAGCGCCATGGCGCGCTCTGCGGTGTTAACCAGTTATCGCTGGCTATTTTCCCGCAAGCGACTCTGGGTCATTGTGCAGAACCGGGATGATTACGATTTCTTGTTGGATAAAGGTTGTCTGACCCGGGATAAGATTGAATTGATACGGGGTTCAGGAGTTGATGTGGAGCATTTTGCCATGTCTCCGGAGAGAGATGAGACGCCCCTGGTGGTACTGCCTGCGCGTATGTTGTGGGACAAAGGGGTTGGTGAATTTGTCGAGGCTGCCCAATTGTTACACAGCATGGGAATCAAGGCCCGATTTGCCCTGGTGGGTGGTATAGATCCTAATAATCCCGAGTCTGTGCCTGCCGAACGGCTGGCGGAGTGGGCCAGGGAGGGTGATGTGGAGTGGTGGGGCAATCGCCAGGATATGCCAGCAATCTACAGCCATGCTCATATCGTCTGCCTGCCCTCTTATCGAGAGGGGTTGCCAAAAGTGCTGCTGGAGGCGGCGGCAACGGGGCGGGCCATCGTCGCCACCGATGTCCCGGGTTGTCGTGAGGTGGTCATTGAAGAGAAGAATGGTCTGTTGGTGCCCGCCCGGCAGAGCAGGCCTCTGGCGGAGGCGCTGCGACGTTTGATTACAAATCCAGCCCTGCGTCAGTCCATGGGTCAACAGGCCAGGGAGATGGCGGTAGCGGAGTTTTCCATCCACTATGTCGTTGAACGCCATTTGGATATCTATCAACGGGCATTGATTCAATGAAGAGTGTTCTGGTTACTGGAGCGAACGGATTTGTCGGTGAACATCTTTGCCGCTATATGCTCACCAATGGGTATCAAGTAAGGGCCGCGCTGCGTGAAAACAGTCCGCGCTGGGAATTGTGCGAGCAAGCTGCGGTGGGAGAGATTGAGGGCGCTACAGATTGGCGCACAGCCTTGGAGGGTATGGATGCGGTTGTCCATCTGGCTGCCCGAGTACATGTCATGCAGGAGTCTGATCCCGATCCCCTGGCTGCCTTTCGGCGCGTGAATGTTGCGGGCAGCAGCGCCCTTGCCCGTCAAGCGGCTAAAGCCGGTGTCAAACGCTTGATCTATATGAGTAGCGTTAAAGTGAATGGCGAAAGGACAGAGGGGCAACCCTATAGCGCGGACGATCCAGTGCATCCGCAAGATGCCTATGCTATTTCGAAGTGGGAAGCGGAGCAGGCATTGAAGCAGATTGCGGAGCAGATGGATCTGGAACTGGTGATTGTGCGGCCGGTCCTGGTTTATGGTGCCGGAGTGAAGGGAAACCTAGAGCGTTTGATGGCACTTGTCAGGACAGGCGTGCCTCTGCCGCTGGGTGGGATCACAAACCGTCGCAGTCTTCTGAGTATCCAGAATCTACTCGATTTCATACGCTGCTGCATTGACCACCCGGATGCCGCCGGTGAGGTGTTTCTGGTCGCGGACGGAGAGGATCTGTCGACACCCGAACTGATTCGCGAACTGGCGCATGTCATGCAATGCAGGACCCGACTATTCCCTGTGCCGTTGACGCTGCTGCGTTTTGCAGGATGGCTGACCGGGCGTTCCTCAATGATAGCGAGGTTGACTGAAGACCTTCAGGTGGATCTCGCAAAGAACAGAGCTATACTGGGCTGGTCACCGGTGATTGGTACGCAACAGGCCTTGCTGGAAATGGTGAGCGCTGATAATGGCTGAGTCGCTCCATTTTTATTGGGTGATGGCGCTGAGTTTTTTAATCTCCCTGGGATTGACCTGGCTTGCGCGTGCCTATGCCTTGCGCCGTGGTTTGATGGATCAGCCAAATAAGCGAAGTTCCCACATGGTTGAGACGCCTCGTGGAGGAGGGATCGCCTTTGTTCTGGTCTACCTGGCGATCCTGCTCTGGTCCATGATTTCTCCATTTACAGCCGGCGAGCATAGTGATCAGCTCTATCTTACACTACTCATGGGTGGTGGCTTGGTAGTAGTGATCGGGTTTGTGGATGATCATCGCCATGTTGCCGTCATACTGCGTTTCGCTATCCATCTCATTGCCGCAGTTATTGCGGTGACACTGTTGCAGATGCCTAGCATTGATCTCTGGCCGGGATTGACCTTGGATGGATGGTGGCTCAAGACAGTGAGCGTATTTGGATTGGTTTGGCTGCTGAATCTCTACAATTTCATGGATGGTATCGACGGGATTGCCAGCCTCCAGGGGATTAGCGTGCTGTGTGGTGCGACCTTGATTCTGATATTCAATCATGCGGCTTCAGAGGTGACTGACTGGTTGTTGGTGCTGGCGGCGTGTATGGCCGGCTTTCTATTCTGGAACTGGCCTCCGGCAAAGGTCTTCATGGGAGATGCAGGAAGCGGATTCATCGGTTATGCATTGGGTGTGTTTGCCCTCTATACAGCCGATGCCTATTCTATTTCCCTATGGAGCTGGCTGATCCTGCTGGGCCTGTTCGTTGTGGACGCTACTTGGACCCTGGGGGTGCGCATGCTGAATGGTGAAAGATGGTACCAACCGCATGCCAAACATGCCTACCAGCATCTGGCCCGGAAAAGGCAGTCTCTGTGTATCAGTAGCGGTGTATCGGCAGTACGCTGTCGTACCCTGGCCCATCGATGGGTCATCCTACATGGCCTGCTGATCAACCTGCTATGGCTGTTACCATTGGCATGGTTTGCTGCGGTATACCCAGGTTACGGGTTGCTGTTGACCCTCGTTGCCTTCGTGCCCCTGCTGATCCTGGAAAGATTACTCGGGGCGGGGTATGAGTAACTAATCTTACTTGCTCTCTTCAGGTTCTGATTCCAGCTTCCTGATCCGGTACTGTACCTCTTCCAACAGCTTTCGGTTGACGCTCAACAGATCGGCGATGAATGCTACCAATATGGTTTGAAATCCAATCCCCATCATGACACCGGCCAGGACGACGGATTGTATATGTCCCGTACCATCACCAAACAGATAGTAATAGAGGAAGCGCAGGCCTAGGATCAAACCCATGCCGAACAGGATTAGTCCGGTGATGAGAAAGAAACGGAATGGTTTATAGACGACAAAGATTCGCAGTATGGTGACGATGGATTTCTTGATGTAGCTGCTGATGCTTTTCACCAGTCTGGATGGCCTGAGGTCCTCGTTGACCTCCACCGGCACCGATGTTACCGCCATCTGCTTCATGCCGGCCTGGATAATGGTTTCCAGGGTGTAGGTGTACTCATTGAACACATTGAGTTTCATCGCCGCATCGCGACTGAAGGCCCTGAAGCCGCTTGGCGCATCTGGGATATCGGTGTGACTGACTTTACGCACCACGCTGCTGCCCAGGCGTTGTAACATCTTTTTGGTGAAAGAGAAGTGCTCTATCATCTGGATTGGCCTGGCGCCAATCACCATATCCGCTTTTCCCTCCAGAATCGGCTGGGTCAGGCTAGGGATATAGCTGGCATCATATTGATTGTCGGCATCCGTATTGACTATCACGTCGGCGCCTTGCCTTACGCAGGCATCCAAACCCAGCATGAATACCTTCGCCAGTCCTTGGTTCCGGGTGTAGCCGACGATATGGTCGACCCCGTGATCGATGGCTACCTGGCGGGTGGCGTCGGTGCTGCCGTCATCGATTACCAGCCATTCCACTTGGTCAAACCCCTCCACTTCTCTGGGAAGTTCTGCGAGTGCGAGAGCCAGGGTTTGTTCTTCGTTGTAGCAGGGGATCTGTATTATCAGCTTCATCGTATCGGCACTCACATTGTCTCATCCATGAAGAGTGTTTATTCCACAACGGGGTTGAATAACGGTTGCCGCACAGGGGAAATTTAACAAAATTGATGAAAATGTGTTAATTTCCGCGATTTGGTACTTAATATACCATTTCTTGTCGGTTTGGAGATGTAACTTAGCATGGATGGGCTGAAAAAGTGATTTTTTTAATTGCTGTCATGGACTCTCGATTGGTGAATGGAATCATGCTATCAGCATCCGCTGTTAATGTCTGGGCATTCATGGCCGATAAAGGGATACTTGGCTAGTTGGCATTGAATGTCGGATATGAATCAACATAATCTCGAAATATTCAGTCAGAGTTTGCGGCGGGTGACTGTGTCAGCGGACTTTTACGACTGTTTTTACGACAAATTTATCAGCAGATCTGATGAAATCCCTGCGTTTTTCAAGAATAGGGACATGGCGCAGTTGAAAAAGAAGTTGAAAGATACGCTCTTCATGCTTGCTGAATCCGCTGAGGGAGGGCCCGGAGTCAAGCTCTATATCGAGATGTTGGGGCGCATACACAAGCGCTTGAATGTGCAACGCAGACACTTCACCATTTGGGAAGAGGCGTTGTTGGAGGCGGTGAAGACCTATGACGATGAATTCGACGACAAGGTACTCGCTGCATGGCTAGATGTGATAGACAATGTCATTGAAAGGATGTTTGCCGCTCTCGATGAAGCAAGAATGATCGCATCATAGCCAAATAGGCTAAAATCAATATATATGTAGACCGCCAAGATTTTCACACCTTAAACAGTATGAAAACAAGAATCAACCAGGTTGAAACGGAGTATGCCTGCCTTTGGTTCTATCCCGAGGCCGGCATCATCCACCATCGATTACTGCAACCGGTTTCCGGCGACGACTTCAGGTCCGTGTTGATGTCGGGATTGCGCTTGATGCAGGAGCATGGCGCACAAAAATGGCTCTCCGATGATCGCAAGAACTCCATCCTTCCTGCTGAAGATAGCGCCTGGTCCCAGGACTACTGGTTACCTCGAGCCTACCAGGCCGGATGGAAATACTGGGCTGTCCTGCCACCAGCCAAGGCGCGTGGCCAAATCAATATGAAACGGTTGATGGAATTCGTTGGAGAACAGAGAAAAGTCCTCATCGAGGTCTTCTCTGATCCTGACCAAGCCTGGCAATGGTTGGCAAGTCAATCGGCCGAATAGCTTAACCGCTAGCTCCCGTTACCAGGGATTGGGGGGTGTGGGAATAAGGCGTTACATCTTTCTGTCAGCGGCTAGCTGCGGTATCCTTCCGCGGTATCAGGCTCCTTTGAGAGGCTCGGGGCAAATCCCTGTGAGGTAGGCCCAGCGGTTTACCCCGTTTATCAACAATCCAGTCGGACCATATCATGCAGAAAATCTACGATCCTGCGGCCCTCGAGGCAGAGGTGCAGGCATATTGGGAAAAAAAGAAGACCTATGAGGTCGATGAGGACCCCACTAAAGAGAAATTTTATTCCCTCTCCATGTTTCCCTACCCCAGCGGCAAGTTGCACATGGGGCATGTGCGTAACTATACCATTGGTGATGTGATCGCCCGTTATCAACGCATGCTGGGTAAAAACGTACTCCAGCCCATGGGTTGGGATGCCTTTGGCCTGCCAGCGGAGAATGCGGCGTTGAAGAACAAGGTGGCACCGGCTGGCTGGACCTATGACAACATCGCCTATATGAAAGGCCAGTTGATTCGGCTTGGTTTTGGCTATGACTGGCGCCGGGAGCTGGCAACCTGTCAGCCCGATTACTATAAATGGGAGCAGTGGCTGTTCACTGAGCTGTATAAAAAGGGATTGGTCTATCGCAAGCATGCCGTGGTCAATTGGGATCCGGTGGATCAGACGGTACTCGCCAATGAGCAGGTCATCGATGGCCGTGGCTGGCGCTCCGGGGCCGTGGTTGAGCGGCGTGAGATTCCCCAATGGTTCGTCAAGATCACCGACTACGCGGATGAACTGCTGGATGAGATCGATAACCTGGAAGGTTGGCCTGAACAGGTGCGAACCATGCAACGCAACTGGATCGGTCGCTCTTTTGGGGTGGAGATGGTGTTTGATATCGAGGCATCGGATGAGGCCCTGACCATCTATACCACACGCCCGGACACCCTGATGGGCGTCACCTATGTCGCCGTTGCCGCTGAACACCCTTTGGCATTGCAGGCGGCTGACACCAATCAGCAACTTGCGGCCTTTATTGAAGAGTGTCGTCAGGGCGGAACGTCCGAAGCGGAACTGGAGACGATCGAGAAAAAGGGTATCCCGCTGGGTATCAATGCCATCCATCCGGTAAGTGGTGCAATGGTACCGGTCTATGCCGCGAATTTTGTCCTTATGGGCTATGGTACAGGGGCGGTGATGGCGGTTCCGGCCCATGACGAGCGGGACCATGCCTTCGCCCTGCAATACGCTATCCCGATCAAACAGGTGATCCATCCCAGCGAAGGTGATAATCCGGACATACAAGCTGCGGCCTATACCGAGGCGGGTGTCTTGCACGACTCGGGTCCCTTCAATGGACTCTCATCCGCCGCCGCCTTCGATGCCATAGCGGAGTGGCTGCAGGAACGGGGCAAAGGCCAGAAGACCAAGCAGTACCGGCTGCGTGACTGGGGTGTTTCACGCCAACGCTACTGGGGTGCGCCAATCCCCATGATTCACTGTGAGACATGTGGAATCGTTCCTGTGCCGTTGCAAGATCTGCCTGTGCGCCTGCCCGAAGATATCGTCTACGATGAAAACACCATCAATCCGATAAAAAACAGTCCTGCCTTCTCCGCCTGCAGCTGCCCCCAGTGTGGCGGTGAGGCACAACGGGAGACAGATACCTTCGATACCTTCATGGAGTCGAGCTGGTACTACGCGCGCTACACCTGTCCGGGTGCCGATGCCATGCTCGATGAACGGGCGGACTATTGGTTACCTGTCGACCACTACATAGGCGGTATCGAACATGCCGTACTGCACCTGTTGTATGCCCGTTTCTATCACAAATTGTTACGCGATGCCGGACTGGTGAAGAGTAATGAGCCGTTCACACGCCTGTTGACCCAGGGAATGGTGGTGGCCGATACCTACTATCGTGATCAGGAGGATGGTTCCAAGCACTGGTATAACCCGACCGAGGTGGAAGTCCAGCGTGATGAGAAGGGGCGTCCACTCGCTGCGCGGTCGAAGGAGGATGGTGGGCCGGTTGCCATTGGCGGTATCGAAAAGATGTCGAAGTCGAAGAACAACGGGGTCGACCCACAGACGCTTATCGATCGCTATGGTGCCGATACGGTTCGACTCTACACCATGTTCACCTCTCCCCCCGATCAGTCCCTGGAGTGGAACGATGAAGGGGTTGAGGGTGCGCACCGTTTTCTTAAACGTCTGTGGGCATTGGCGGAGGTTATTCTCGCCAAGCCGATGGCGGCGGACTCGAAGCCGGTTGAGTTGGATGAATCCCAGAAGACAGCACGGCGGGAAATCCACGAGTCATTGAAAAAGGCCCTGTATGACTATGAGCGTCAGCGTTTCAACAATGTTGTCTCCGCCTGCATGGGGATGATCAATATCCTCTACAAGCTTGGAGATAGCGCTGCCGACCTTCAGTTGCTACGTGAAGGTGTCTCCCTGGTGCTGCGATTGCTGGCCCCGATTGCACCCCACATCACCCACTGCTTGTGGAGTGATCTAGAGTATGGGGATGAGATACTCGATAGCGAATGGCCGCAGCCCGATGAGGCAGCCCTAAAACAGGAGAGTCTGCCTTATGTGGTGCAGGTGAACGGCAAGGTTCGAGCAACCATACAGGTAGCGAGGGATGCCGAGAAACCGGCCATCGAGGCACTGGCGCTGGCAAATGACAATGTGCAGCGCTTTATTGGTGACAACAGGGTGCGAAAGGTTATCGTCGTACCCGGGAAACTGGTGAATATCGTTGCCAAGTAATTCAATCCGGTTTCGCCAGCAGCTGTTGTGGGTGGTGTTGATATCCATCCTGGTTACAGGGTGCGGTTTCCACCTCAAGGGGTATCGGCAGCCCTCAACCGCGCTCAACGGCCTGTATATCATCGGATTCGAGAAATCTGAGAGCCTGGCGGCTGTTCTGCATGACAATCTGCAGGGCAGGGGTGCGACATTGGCGCCGGAACTGGCGGCTGCCAAGCTCAGTATTGAGATCCTGGAGGAAAAATTCACCAGCAGGGTGCTGTCTGTGGATGCCGGCGGTAAGGCCCTCGACAAAGAGATGCAACTATCCGCACTGATTCGCGCCAGGGTGCCGGGTAGTGGCGAAAAAGGTGTGGAGCAGCAGTTGGAACTGCTACGTCAACTCAGTTTCAGTGGCGACGATGAGTTGGGTCAAAGAAACGAAGCCGATTTGATGAAGTATGATATGCGAAACGAGATGGCGGAGCAGATAATTCGTCGCCTCGAAGCCATCAAATAGCTGGCGATCATCAGCACAGGTCACACCATGCGTCTGCGAACTGAACAACTGGCAAACCATCTGCAGCAACAGCTCGCCCCTGTCTATCTGCTGAGCGGGGACGAGCCCCTGCAGATGCAGGAAGCAGCGGATGCGATACGGCATGCGGCCCGTGAACAAGGCTACAGCGAACGGGAAATCCTGGGTCAGGGGGGTGGTTTTGACTGGTCGAGTTTGCACAGTGCCGCTGAAAGCCTCTCCCTGTTTGGTGATAAGCGTCTCCTGGAACTACGTCTCAGCAGTGGAAAGCTGGGTGCGGAGGGGGGGAAGTCCGTCAACGCTTATTGTGAACGCCCTGCAATGGATACTGTGCTGTTGATCACCCTGCCCAGGTTGGATCGGGCTCAGCTGAACAGCAAGTGGTTTCAGGCGGTTGAACGGCTGGGTGTGGCGATTCAGATCTGGCCGGTCGAAGGAAGGCGTCTGATGCCGTGGATTGAGCAGCGGCTGCGACGTGCGGGGTTGATTCCCGAGGCGGGGGTGGTAGAGATGCTTGCCGATCGGGTAGAGGGTAATCTGCTTGCGGCCAGCCAGGAGATAGAGAAGTTGCTGCTGTTGTATGGCCAGGGTGTGGTTAGCCCCGAAAAGCTCATCGAGGCCGTGGCCGATAGTGCGCGTTTCGATGTCTTCAACTTGGTCGATACCCTGCTCGAGGGGGATATCAGCAAGGGATTACGTATCCTGCAGGGGCTGAAGGGGGAGGGTGTTGCCGCTCCGGTGGTGCTTTGGGCGGTAAGCCGGGAGATTCGTCTGCTTGCCGAGATGGGATTTGAGTTGAAGCGCGGCGGGGGGGTGGACCAGATTATGACAAAACACCGTGTCTGGGACAGACGCAAACCGGTCCTGCGCAAGGCATTGCAGCGGCAGGTGGATCATTGGCAGGGATTGCTTGCGGATTGCGCAATTGCGGACAAGGCGATAAAAGGTTTCCATCCCGCGGATCCCTGGTTGTTGTTTCAGCAACTTGCCCGGGGAATGGCCGGATTACCGCAGATGTGACCTGTTCCTCACCCCGTTCAAGTAGTGATTGGCCTTAAAAGAACGAAATTCTTATTTGTGAACCAGGTCAAGCCATTATTTCGCCCGGCGTTGTCTGATCTGACACCCGGGCCCATCAGGGGCTTGGAATCCTATTCTCATCAACAAGGAGCAAGTGATGACAAAAACCACTATGAAACAGGTGATTGCAATTTTTGCGGTGGGCGGTGTATGTAGCGCCGTAGCCGGAGAAGATGCCTTCATAAAGTTGGATAGCAATGCCGACGGTTTCATTTCAGCTGAAGAGTCGATTGTGAATGAATCGCTTTACAACGGCTGGTCGGCCGCCGATGCCAACAACGATGGCAGAATCGATGCTGCCGAGTTCAGCGCCTTTGAAGTCAACAGCGACAAACAGGGACAGAAGGAGTAATCCTTGGCAGTATGTCGGCTGGGAATTAAAGTTGTTATTCTGTGATTGACTTCACTTAATTTCTAGTCCCAGAGTTGTCTCATGAATTACCGGAGGGCCCCTGGAATGAAGGGCTTTTTGGATCGAAAATCATTAAATTCCGTTAAGGAGATTACGATGAATAAAAAAACTATCCTCAAGTCTGCAGTCGCTCTGGCAGCAGCAGGTTTTCTTACTACCGCAATTGCTGGCGATGATGCTTTCAGCAAACTCGACGCGAATGCCGATGGTGCCATCTCTTCTGAAGAGGCTACCGCGAGCGAGATGCTCTATAAGGGCTGGGAAACCGCTGATGCAAATCAGGATGGTCAGGTTGATGCGGCCGAATTCAGTGCATTCGAGGCCACTAGCAGCGCACCTGAAGGTAAATAACTTTGCTAGGTATGTGTGACCCCGCTCAGGGGGTCGCAATGCCGGCAGCCAGCTTTGTCTGGTTGCCGGTCTCCACCCTGGCCAGATGGCAATGACTCAACTGCAACTGGGGTGGTTGAGTGGAAAAGATGAAGGGTGCGGTCTTCGACAGTGCACTCAATCCCAGAATCTGGCGGGTTTTGCCGGGAAACACCGCAACGTCCACCTCATCCAGTAGACACTCTTCGCCAATTCGTACATTGGTAATCGTGTAGACAGGCACACTCAACACGTCTCCATTGGCCAATCTGCCCTTCAGGTCCCGTAGATAGCGTGGACTGCCGTTGGCCTGGAGTTCACTCAGGGTGGCCTCGTTGATCGTCATGTAGCTGGAGCCGGTATCGACCATGAACTCTGTCTCGGGCATGTTGCCGATCTTTCCGGCTATGTAGTAGGTGCTGGCTCCCTTGGAGTACATGGGTACATCAAACACGAACTGCTCCGCCCACAGCTGACCGCTATAGATGACTATCCACATAACGCTTAGTAGTGCTTTGATCATGGCTGTAGGCTTTGCTCATTGATTGTCTGTCTTACTACATAAGATCGGTTAAGTGTCCTCGAACTTAAGTAATTTGGTAGCCGGGGGTGACAATAATTCCCACACCCGTTGTCAACAAACGGCAGACAACCCCTGCCATGCCTGCCATATATAATAAATTACCTCAATATATCAATGAGATATGCTATCGTTAGCGGGGGGGTTCAAGGCGGGTCCTGCTTCTCCATGCATTGAAAGTGGTTTTATCGATCTGAGGTTTCCGCCGCTTAGGGCTTGGATATCCAGGCTGTGTTTCCGGGCCAGGCAGGGCGTTATTTTGTTCGAGATTTGTTAAAGTTAGCGGTTTAATCGGTCTGCTTGCCCTGACCGATGCTGCAGTTTATACGAGATAAGCATACGAACATGTCAAAACAGATATCCGATGTCGCCAGCTACATGCAGCTGCTTGGCCGGGAGGCGCGTCAAGCCTCAAGGGTGCTTGCCAGCGCCACAACCGCGCAAAAGAACAACGCTCTCGAAGTCATTGCCGATGAGCTGGACGCCTCCAGAGATGGGTTGATGGCAGAGAATGCAAGGGATTTGGAGGCAGGTGCGGAGAAGGGATTGGATGCTGCCCTGCTGGACCGCCTCGAGCTGACCCCCGGGCGTATCGATAGCATGATCGAGGGGTTGCGTCAGATTGCCGCTCTTCCCGATCCCATCGGCGAGATCTTCGATATGAAATATCTCCCAAGCGGGATCCAGGTGGGTCGGATGCGGGTGCCCTTGGGTGTCGTCGGTATCATTTATGAATCGCGTCCTAATGTCACAGCTGACGCTGCTGCACTCTGTTTGAAATCGGGCAATGCCGCGGTTTTGCGGGGTGGCAGTGAGGCCTACTACTCCAATCAGGCGATTGCGGGTTCAATCCATACTGGCCTGCAAAAGGTGGATCTCCCTGAGGCCGCGGTACTAGTGGTTGCCACTACCGATCGTTCAGCAGTGGGCAGGATGATCACCATGCCTGAATCGATCGATGTCATAATTCCCCGTGGCGGCAAAGGCCTGATCGAGCGTATCAGTCAGGAAGCCAGAGTACCGGTAATCAAACATCTGGATGGGATCTGTCATGTCTATATCGACGATCAGGCCGATCTGGAAAAGGCATTTGCAGTTGCGATGAATGCCAAGACCCAACGCTATGGCACCTGTAATACCATGGAGACCCTGCTGGTGGCGGATGGGATTGCAGAACAGTCCCTGCCAAGGCTTGGTAAAGCCCTGATAGAGAAGGGGGTTGAACTGCGGGGATGTGAACGTACCCGTGAGCTTATCGCCGATTGCAAGCCGGCGAGCGGGGCTGATTGGGATACTGAGTATCTGGCGCCGATACTCTCCATCAAGGTGGTCGACGGCCTGGGAACGGCCATTGCGCATATCAACCGTCACAGTTCCCAGCATACCGATGCCATCGTGACCGAGAACTATACCCGTGCCCGCCGTTTTCTCACCGAAGTGGACTCCAGCTCGGTAATGGTCAATGCCTCGACACGTTTTGCGGATGGTTTCGAATATGGGTTGGGTGCTGAAATCGGTATTTCCACAGACAAGTTCCACGCCAGGGGGCCGGTCGGGCTGGAGGGCCTGACGTCGGTGAAGTTCATCGTGCTCGGTGATGGCCACATCCGTCGTTAGCCTTATATGGCCCCTGACATGATCGGTGTCTTTGGCGGGACCTTCGATCCGATACACTTCGGCCATCTGCGCACAGCGCTGGATGTGATGCAGTCTGTCGGCCTGGACGAGATCCGGTTTATCCCCTTGCATAACGCTGTTCATCGGGATCAGCCTGAGACCCCGGCTGAATTGAGACTCGAAATGGTGCGTCTCGCAATCAGTCAACAACAGGGCTTCGTTGTGGATGAGAGGGAGATACGACGTACCGGGGACTCCTACACGGTGGAGACCCTGGCCAACCTGCGCGATGAGCAGCCTCAGAGGTCGCTATGCCTGTTGATGGGAATGGATGCCTTCAACGGCTTCGCCGATTGGTATCGCCCGGATGAAATTCTGCGCCTCGCCCATATCATCGTGATGCAGCGCCCAGGGGAGGAAGGCCCCAAGGACTCCCGGGTAAAAAAGCTGCTCCATAGGTCTCAGGCCAACACGCCGGCGCAACTCAGGACAGAGGATTGCGGCCTGATCCTGCAGCAAGCGGTAACCCAGCTCGATATTTCCGCCAGTCACATCCGCAGTTTGCTAGTCCAGGGGCAGACGCCACGCTACCTGCTGCCTGAAGCGGTTTTGCAACTCATTGAAAACAATCATCTATATCGGGTGGATCATACAAAATAGCGACAATAGGTTATGCTTGTCCATGAGATTGGGTAAAATCGCTGCTCACCGGCGATCCGGTCACTTAATTAGGCAACAGATACAGGACTCAATGCGAATAGAAGAACTCAGAGACGTCGTTCTGCAGGCACTGGACGATATGAAAGCGAAGGATGTGGTGGTACTGGATGTACGTGAAAAAACCAGCATAACAGATATCATGATTGTCGCCAGCGGTACCTCTGACAGACATGTGAAATCAATTGCCCAGACCGTGGCCTTCAAAGCAAAACAGGCAGGTGAAGCCCCTCTCGGTACCGAGGGTCTGGATGATGGTGAGTGGGCACTGGTGGACCTCAATGGCGTCGTGGTGCACGTAATGCAGCCAAAGGTGCGGGACTTCTACCATCTGGAACGACTCTGGTCTCTGGATGAGCCTGATGATAATACCTCGCAGAAACTCAAATCTATCTAGGGTCTAGGCCCTAGCCCCCTGCATGGATCGGTTTGACCGGATATTTGAACTCAACCGTATCCTGCAGGCAGCCCGTTATCCGGTTTCAAGGCAGCAGTTAGAACGAGAGCTGGAGTGCTCCCGCGCGACCGTAAAGCGCCTCATTGAGGAGATGCGTCTCTATCTGAATGCGCCGATCGTCTATGATCGAAAACTCAACGGTTATCGATACGATCCCCGGGAAGGGGAGATGTATGAGCTACCGGGGCTCTGGTTCAATGCTTCTGAGCTGCATGCCCTGCTCGCTGTGCAACAGTTGTTGGAAGGGGTGCAGCCCGGTCTTCTGGAGAGCCATCTGCAACCCTTGCGTCGCAAGATCGATGACCTGCTGGCGCGGCAGCAGGGTGATACCGGTGAATCCCTCTCCAACAGGATTCGCCTGATCCGGGCCACCGCTCGTCCCACCAGCCCCTTCTTTACCCTCCTGGCAGGCTGCCTGGCTGCCAGGCGCCGCCTCCATCTCGTCTACTACAATCGCGCGCGTGACAAGCTCAGCGAACGCGAGGTTTCACCACAACGCCTTACCCACTATCGCGATAACTGGTATCTGGATGCCTGGTGCCATTTACGTGAAGGATTACGCACCTTTGCCCTGGATGCGATACGGCAGGCATGGCAACTGGATCAAGTGGCGCAGAATGTGGAGGAAGCGGTGCTGGAGCGCCACTTTACAGATGCCTACGGTATATTCTCAGGACAAGCCAA
The DNA here is from genome assembly GCA_003094555.1 of gamma proteobacterium symbiont of Ctena orbiculata. Lineage (GTDB taxonomy): Bacteria > Pseudomonadota > Gammaproteobacteria > Chromatiales > Chromatiaceae > Thiodiazotropha. The sequence goes on along the minus strand of NATW01000117.1, from coordinate 78,811 downwards.
GGAGCTGGCGGTGGTACGATTCAGTGCCAATGCGGCCAGGTGGGTGGCGACGGAAGAGTGGCATCCGAGACAACAGAGTCGCTGGTTGGATGATGGACGTTACGAGTTAACACTACCCTATTCCGATCCATCGGAACTGTTGATGGATCTGCTGAAATATGGGCCGGATGTGGAGGTCGTTTCACCCCCTGAGTTACGCAGTCAGGTCCAACAGCGGCTGCGATCGGCGCTGGATATCTATAACCCGTAGTTGGGCTAACACTTCTTTTTCAGCTCCTTGTAACGGCGTATAGCCTTCTTGCGTTGGGTATGCAGAATCTTGATCTCTGTGATAAGTCGTTTGCGTTTGGTACGGTCCTTTTCATTCGCCAACTTCTCTTTGGCCGCCCGCTCCTGCTTTTTAAGCTTTTTCAGGAGTTCGGCTATGCGATCACATTTGGGTTTATCCTTTTTCGAGCCCGAATCGAGTAGGTTTTTGAGTTTATCAACGATATTGTTTGACTGGGGCATGCTAGCTACCTTTTAAATACCCATTGGTGACCGTACTCTGTTTCATACGATCTTATGTCTTTATTTTTTTGAGCGCCCAAATTGAGGATAGCGGTCATCTTAGGATCTTCAAGCAGTGCTTGGTAAATATTTATGATCAATCGATTATCCTCGCAATTAGGCTTGTTGGTCGATATCAGACATCTACTTGTCATATTTGTGTAATAATTACATCTGTTGCGTATCTTTATCTGTAGCGAAGTTTTGCTCTGAGTTGTCTGATACGGCAGGCGAGTCCTTGGGTGTCTCGACATTTCGCCAGGGTGGGCGATTTCAGGTAGAATTAGCAAGTTACTGCCATGCACATTGTTTTGTTGAGGCAGGGCTCCTTCTATCTTGATAGTTAAAATAATCGGATTTTTTGTCGATTCATGCCTTGCAGGTTATGCAGGATGTGAATTCCCATGACTGCATGCCCTTTTTTAGCCTATGGTATAGGGGTTTTTAATCCAGGTTGTCTGAGCAAAAAGCCTCGCTCAGAGTAATCTGCCTGCCCTTTGTGGCAGCAAGAAACCGATTCGGATTTTTTTAAATGGAAGAGTTGAGAACACTTTTCGATTCCCTTGGACTCGCGGATGTAAACTGGGAGCTGCTGTTGCGTGCCCTGTTACAAGTGTTCCTGCTCTCCCTGTCAGCAGTCTTTTCAGGTTCGGAGACCGCCCTCTTCTCCCTCAGCCGGATCGATCTGCAGAAATTGCGTCACAGTCGTGACAAGCATTCGGAGAGCATCCACGCCATGTTGGATGAGCCGAGACGCCTGATTATCTCGATACTGTGTGGGAATGAGCTGGTTAATATCGCCGCAGCCGCAAATATGGCGGCGATCCTGCTGTTGCTCTTCGGTGATGCCGATGTCACCTGGTTCAACATCCTTATCATGGTGCCACTGCTGTTGTTGATTGGAGAGGTGACGCCGAAGACCATTGCGGTCAGTTTTCCCGTCAAGTTCGCAACCCGTCTCACAGCCAGGATCCTGCCGCGATGGATTGTCTTTATCACCCCCTTGAGAGAGGCGGTCAGATCGGTATCCGACCGCATCACCACCATGATCGTGGGCGAGGCGATCAGTCGGGAAAATATTCTGCATGCGGATGAACTGCGTACCCTGCTGGAAGCTGGTGAAGAGAGCGGTGTGATCGAGGCCACAGAGCGGGTGTTGATCGATAATGTGCTGGAGGCGTCGGAGACCGATATCTCCCGCATCATGACCCCGGGTCCGCGTATCCAGTTTCTGGATGCGGATCTCCCCGTGCAAGAGCTGATTGAGGCATTTCGCAGCTACCAGCATCCGAGAATCCCGGTCTATCAGGGACATTGGGACAATGTCATCGGATTTATCCACTCGGAGGATATCCTGCGACTCGTCAGAGGGGGCGGCGATCTTGAGCAGGTGACACTGGAGATGATCATCAAACCAGCTCATTTCGTTCCGCCGACCAAGAAAGTGGATGAGATGTTCGACTACTTCCAGGCCCACAACACCAGGATTGCCATCGTCCTCGGTGAATACGGAGAGGTGCTGGGTGTGGTCACCATGAAGGATGTCTTGACCTTTATCTTTGGCGAGATCACAGGAAAGATGGCCGGTTTGGAGTATTACCAGGAGGAGGATGCCAACAGCTATATCGTTCCCGGCGATATGCGCCTCACAGATTTTTACAACCTCACCAATTTCGATATCGAAGATCCGGTGATGGCAACCATCGGTGGTGTGGTATTCCGCCTCTTTGATCGTCTTCCCCAGGAGGGAGATAACCTGCGCAACGAAGGTTATGAGTTTATCGTCAAGGAGGTGAAAGGCCTGCGCATCAGTAAGGTTCAGGTGCGAAAAATAGTGGCCAGTGATGAGGAACCCCCTCAGGTCGAGGAACAAGAGATAGCAGTTGAAATAGATGGCATGGACAAGCCAGCGGAGGGGGTTGAAGAGCAATCCTTGAGTGAACAACAGAAGATGGCCAAGACCCAATCAGAGGAGGTCGAGAAATGAGTTGGGGCGTTGAACTGGTAATGATCCTTCTGTTTCTGTTGCTGAAGGGTTTTTTCTCCGGATCAGAGATCGCGATGGTGAACTCTGACAAGCTTAAATTGCGGCATCAGGGGAAACTCGGCAATCGTGGTGCTAACTTGGTCCTTAAGCTGTTCAAGACACCGGATGTAATCCTTGGTACGACACTGGTCGGCACCAATATAGCCACTGTCACAATCTCAACCCTGGGTGCCCTGGTCTGTATCGATCTGTTTGGTAAAACCGGTGATCTGATCTCGGTGATCATATTGACTCCGGTGCTGTTGATACTTGGCGAAGTCGTGCCAAAGAGTGTATTCCAACAGGAAGCGGACAGCCTGGTCAGCCGCTTGATCTATATCCTGCGTTTCTTCTCCTATGTCTTCTACCCGGTCATCTTTATCTTCAGTCGCGTGGCCAGGTTGGCGACCCGGATAGTCGGTGGTGGCACGGTGCCGCAGAACATGTTTATCACCCGTGAGGAGTTGCGGGTGTTGCTGGATGTATCCGATTCGACCTCAGATCCGCAAACCATCGACCGCAAGCGGATCCGAAGAATCATTCGTTTTGCCGACACCACAGTGGGTGAAGCGATGATCCCACTACCGGATGTGGTGGGATTCAACGAGGTGCGCAACATGAAGGAGGCGATACGACTGGTCATGAAACATGGCTACAATCGCCTGCCCGTCTATCGAGGCAATATCACCAATGTCAAAGGTATCCTGACCCTTGATACCTGGGCCCTGATGTCCCCCGACCTGGAGGATAAGCCGATAGCTGACTACATCAGCCCGGTTCTCTATCTGTCACCGAGGCAGACCATCGATCGTGCGCTGCCGATGCTGCAGGCAAGAAAGGATCATATGGCGGTGGTGGTGGATGAGTTCGGTTCCGCAATCGGTATTCTCACCATGGAGGATGTCTTTGAAGAGGTGGTGGGTGAAATCGACGTGGGTTATGACTTTGACGAATACCACCCGAAACGTCGGATCTACATAGAACATGAGAGTGAAAAAAGCCATCTGGTGAGCGGCAGAATGCCGATTTCAGAGATCAATGACATCCTGCATGTGGAATTTCCGGTGGAGGAGGCCTTGACAGTGGGAGGCCTGATCGTCAGTCGTCTGCGTCACATACCGTCAGAGGGCGATGCCATCGAGGAACAGGGTCACCGCCTGACCGTGATCGAGTCAGATGAGCGTTCCGTGCTGAAAGTGAGAATAGAGCGACAGACCTGAGGTAATCGATACTTTGAATGATGAAATGGTAGAGGAGAGTGGTCATGCCCGACAAAACTGGCAAACAACCGATCCTGGTACCTGTCGATTTTTCTGCAGCATCTGAGGCGGCACTACTGAAGGCATTTGAACTGGCGGAATGTCTCAAGGTAAGGGTGGTGGTACTGCATGTGGTGCATGATCCAGGGGATATGCCTGGATACTATTCGGACATGATTAAAAAGAAAAAACTCTCCAGAATGCAGGATGCCGCACGCATCATGTTGGAGGAGTTCATCCAGGAATTCCGCAAAAAAAAACCCACCAAAATGCGCCTGAAAAAGGCTGAGCGGATGCTTGTTATCGGCTTGCCCGTGACGCGGATTCTACAGGTCGCGAAAAGAATCGATGCTTCATTTGTGGTGATGGGGAGTAAAGGGGAGACGGGACTAAAACATCTGATGTTGGGATCCGTGGCCGAGCGCGTGGTTCAGCTTTGCCCTCTACCGGTAATGGTGGTGAAGGTAGCGCCACCACAAGTAGAGGCATCATGACATGAATCTCTTTAATCCTGTGCAAAAAACACCAACCAACCTCAGCCTTCCAACCTTCATTCTCATCGGCCTGTCAGGCCTGTTTTTCGCCCTGCCCGTGTTCGCGGATGGCGCTGCAGATGTGGGAATCCAATGGGGCGTGATGGGGATGAAGTTGTTTGGCGGACTCGCCCTGTTTCTGTTCGGTATGGAACAGATGGCGGATGCCTTGAAGGCGGTGGCTGGCGCACGTATGAAGGGTATCCTCGCCAAATTGACCACCAATCGTTTTATGGGAGCGGCCACGGGGGCCTTCGTTACAGCGGTTATTCAATCCTCCTCGGTCACCACTGTATTGGTGGTTGGTTTTATCACCGCCGGGTTGATGTCACTGTCGCAATCGATCGGCATCATCATGGGGGCGAATATCGGCACCACCATCACGGCCCAGATCGTTGCCTTTAAAGTGACCAAAGCGGCACTGTTGATGATCGGTGTCGGCTTTACCATGTTGTTTGCATCCAAGCAGGAACGCTTCAAACACTACGGTGCCATGTTGATGGGATTGGGCCTGGTCTTCTTCGGCATGAGCATCATGAGTGATGGCATGAAGCCACTGCGCACATACCAGCCGTTTCTCGATTTGATGATCAGTATGGAGAGCCCGCTGGTCGGTATACTGGTGGCTGCCGGATTCACAGGTTTGATTCAATCCTCATCGGCGACCACCGCTATCGTGATTGTGATGGCAAGCCAGGGATTCATTACCCTGCCAGCCGGGATTGCGTTGGCGTTCGGCGCCAATATCGGTACCTGTGTCACGGCCATGCTGGCATCGATCGGCAAACCGAGGGAAGCGGTGCGTGCGGCGGTGGTGCATGTCATATTCAATGTGTCAGGGGTGGTATTGTGGATCATGTTCATTCCCCAACTGGCCGAGGTGGTGGCCATGATTTCGCCCAGCCATCCGGAACTCTCGGGTATTGATCGTCTTGGCGCTGAAACGCCGCGTCAGATCGCCAATGCCCACACCATTTTCAATATTGCCAACACCTTAATCTTTATTTGGTTTACCGCTCAGTTGGCCCGCTTGGTGGAGTGGATGATTCCCGATCGCCTGCTTGAGGAAGAGGGCTTGGCGGTGAGTGCAAAATATCTGGATGACGAACTTCTATCCACTCCGTCCCTGGCACTGGATCGGGTGCGACTGGAGGTGTTGCATATGGGCGAGCGGGTGATGGAGATGGTGGATAAGATCATGCCGGCCATTCTCAGTGGTGATCACAAATCCCTGGATGACGTGGCACTGCTCGATGATGAAGTGGATATCCTGTATGAGCAGATCGTCGACTATCTTGGCAAGATCAGCAAACAATCGATGACGGATCAACAGACCGAGGATTTCCTCTCCTTGATGGAGGCGGTGGGTGACCTGGAAAATATTGGTGACACCATCGAAACCAATATGGTCGCACTGGGCCACGAACGCATCGAACACGGTTTTTCCATCAGTGAACCCACCAAGGAGGTGCTTACAGGTTTTCACAAGGTGGTGAAAAAGGCGGTGGATGGTGCAGTTCAGTCGGTTTCCCAACTCAATACCAAGGTGGCGCAAAGTGTTATTGATATGAAACACGAGATCACTAAAATGGCGGAGTCCGCCGCGCTGCATCAGGCCTCGAGACTGGTTGCAAATGAACCCAATCGTATCGCCGCCTACACCACTGAAGTGGATATTATCGAGAAGCAAAAGCGGATCTATTACTTTGCCAAGCGAATGGCGAAATCTGTAGTACCGCCGGAGGAAGTCGTCGAGGAGTAAGCTTTCACAAGGAATACCCGCCACTCCTCCAGGTGTCGAAGAACGAAGTATGAAGTATGAAGATTGAAAAAATAATTCGGCAGCTGCATCTCTATCTCAAGAAAGGGAAAAAAGATACCGGTAATGATCGCGATCAGCTAAAGCAACTTATAAAACGACTCGAGAAGAGGAAGGATCATCTACGCCATCGGTTAAAAAAAGAGCAGAGTGCCTGCAAGCAAAAGCGCATGAAAGTGGAGCTGAAGTTGGTAGAGGCGAAACTGTTAAAAAGGAAAAAGCGTCTAGCGCATTTCAGTATAACTTAGGGCCTGTGGCATTATACAATCAGTGAGTAAAACAGATCGTAAACCGGACACCCGAACGGCGATGCGCCAGCTGATCGATCGTGTGCGCAGGGATATCCCTTTCGATCTTCCTGAAGAGGTGCTGTGTGGTGATACCTGCCAGGGCTGTTCAAGCAAAGTACTGATCTATCTGGAAACCGAACTGGATGAGTGGGAGGGTAAACTTGCCAATGGCGCCATTCCCAACTTCAATGATCTCTGCCGTCTGGCTGAGAAGAGCAGAAAGATTGCTCGAGTGTTGCATCAGAACGGACTGTTAAAAAAGCCCCCGGTCTCATAACTCCTTTAGTATACCCACACTATTAATCCACCCTATGAGTAAAACTCATACCTAAAAACTTAACCCTTTTCAGGGTTTCTGCTCCATTCAGCTTTCATTCAGGCTTGGCGCCATATGCTTACTCATAAGTTCATACACTTTGGAGAACTATGATGAAAGCTAAAGCACTTCTTTTGGCAAGCGCACTCTCAGCCTCGCTGGTCACAGCGGCGCCGGTCCAGGCCCATGATTACTATGACTACCCCTATGGATTACTGGGCGGGTTGTTCCTTGGTCTCTCCTGGAACCACTATCATGGCCACGGTCATTCCCATCGCCACGGTCATTCCCATCGCCATGGTGATCGCCACTATCGTCACCGGGAGTACCGGCATAGTGAGAGTCGCGGCCGTGCCTACCGGGGCGAGCGCAGGCGCGATGGTCACCGGGATAAACACCGCCATCGTCGGGACCGTCGGGATTGAATTGGAGAGCAGCCATGGGTAGTTACGACAAAATCAGGTGGTATCCTATACTTGCAATGCTGATGCTTGTGATCGGGGGGCAGGCATTTGCAACTGAGGGTGGCATCAGACTCTCGCAATCCGTGGAGGGAGTAGTCAGCACCGGCGCCGAGAAAGGCGAGATGGAGCTTGATCAGGCCAATGTGGATGAACTTCAGGAGTTGGTCGTCTCGGGCAGTCGGATAGAGGCGACCGCTCAGCGCAACTCCGCGGCCCATCCTGCGGGTGATCACCTGAGTATCTTCGATGCCCATTCCGTGATCAGCAGGGATGATGACGATGATGGTTTTTATCATCGTTTGAAGGTGGTTTTCGATGCGGATACATCGGGGGAAGAGGTATGGGTCTATGCCCGGCTCTACCTCAGTTTGGAGGGAGGTCCGTGGAACCACTATTTCACTACCGATGTGTTTCCCGTTTCGGGATATGCCAGTGATGATGAGTATGAGGTGGTAACCCGGTTGCTGGATGGCTATCCAAGCGGTTACTACGATGTCCTGATCGAGCTCTATGATGCGGATTATGATCTTCTCGAGGTCAATTACGGACCCTATGAGGATGGTGATCTGGCCGTGTTGCCATTGGAGGACTATTCCCGGGATGACTATGGTGGCGGTGGCGCCACTGGTATGTTCATGCTGATGCTGGGATTGTTGGCTGCGGCTAGACGTTATGCGAAGATGTTTTTATGAACGTTGTTTCAGCACCCGAGTATAGTGGGTAATCGTAAGAATACATTTCAGGGGTTGCCGATGACTCACAGATATCTACTGTTTCTGGTGCTCTCTCTCCCAATCTTGCTGTTGCAGGGGTGTTCCTCCCTGGAGCAGGTGGATCGGGTTATGGAGGGGCGCAAACCTACGGCGCAGGTTGAGGGTGTCAGGCTGAGCGGTCTCGATTTGGAGGGACTCGATCTGGTATTCGATGTGAATATAGATAATCCCAATCCCTTCGCCATCGATTTGACCGGTTTCGATTACGATCTGCAGCTTTTTGAGCGTTCATTTCTCAAGGGGCAACAATCCCGGGGGTTGAGCCTGGCCGCCAAAAGCGGCAGCAAGGTCCAGGTCCCTCTGCGACTCGGATTCCGCCAGCTGCTGAGCACCTATCAGGCGTTGAAAAGCGCCCATCAGGCAAGCTATCGACTCGATCTGGGACTGGGTTTTCAAATGCCGTTGATTGGCTCGCTGCGCCTACCCATCAATGTCGAAGGCGATTTTCCGGTGCCGAAAATACCGCAGCTCAGGATCAAGTCGTTGGCGATCAAGCAGCTCTCCCTGGAGAAGGCCGATCTGTTGTTGCAGTTGCAGGTGGACAATCCCAACAATTTCTCTCTACTGCTGGAGCAGTTGAATTACCACCTCAAGTTGAACGGGTTGGCAATCGCCGAGGGTCTGATCGAAAAACCGGTGGATATCATGCAGGGTGGCAGCGCGGTGCTGAGCGTTCCTCTCTCCATCGATCTGCTGCAGGCGGGTATCGGTCTCTATTCAGCCCTGCTGGGCCGCACCGGCATCAGCTATGACTTGAATGGCACGCTGGATGCATCCACCCAGAATGCGTTATTGAAACATTTTCAAATTCCTGTGGATAAACAAGGCATTATAAATTTGCACTAGTATCCTGCCAGGGGGCAGCCTGAGAATCAGTGGTGAACACGGCTGACCGGCCACTCTAAGCGAGCTAAAATTAAGACAGGAACAGACGTAGACCTTCAATCCAAATTCCTGCGGGAGGGAGGTAGTCATGAAAACCTTTATGCTGATGACCGGAAGCGGTCCGTTGATGATTCTCACATCCCACGCCTCCATGGAGGATCCTCTGATATTGGAAAAGCTGGCGAGCAAGGGCATTGAAAAATTCCTTGCCTACGAGGTGCCCTATGAGTTGGCCAAGGAGCGCTACGGCGGGCATTTCAGTGTCGTTGCCAACGACCTGCACGAGAGCGACGATCTACGGGTGCTAGACTATAACGGTGAACGCGCCTTCAAGCTCTTCTCATTCGCCGAACTTGGTTCACCTGTGATGCATGAGAGTGGTGGTTCGTCCGTAGCTGCTGTCGCTTGAGCATTAACAGTTTGTAAGTCCATTCATTCCATACCATGCCAGGGTCATTCGATAAATAATCGATCTGATCCAACATGGGATGGAATGGCGTGCCTTAGACCGTCTGCTTACTTCCCAGGCTCATAAGCCAGGTTGGGCGCAAGCCAACGTTCTATTTCGGCAAGGGGCAGTCCCTTGCGTCGCGCATAGTCACTCACCTGATCCCTGTTCAGCTTGCCCACCGCAAAATAGCGGGCAGCGGGATGGCTGAAATAGAGACCGCTGACCGAGGCGGTGGGTACCATCGCTTTACTCTCCGTCAGCCAGATCCCGGTATGCTCTTCGACCGAGAGCAGCTCCCACAACAGCTCCTTCTCCGTATGATCCGGGCTGGCCGGATAGCCCATGGCCGGGCGGATGCCGGTGTAGCCTTCCGCTATCAATTCCTGGTTGTTTAGGGACTCCTCTTGGGCATAACCCCAGTACTCTTTTCTCACCCTCTCGTGCAACCACTCCGTGAGGGCCTCGGCCAACCGGTCCGCCAGGGCCTTTAGCATGATGGCATGGTAGTCGTCATGGTCCTGTTCAAACTCGTCGATTTTCTGTTCGATACCGATACCGGCGGTGCAGGCGAATGCGCCGATATAATCGAGTGTGCCACTCTCTTCTGGTGCGATGTAGTCGGCCAGGGATTCGTTGTAGTGCCCATTGCCCTTGCCGCGCTGATCTTTCACGCCAGGCTGGCGACCCTGTTTGCGCAGGTTATGCAGGGTTGTCAGGGTTTGCTCTCGAACCTCATTCTGATATACGAGGATATCGTCGCCGCGGCTGTTGGCAGGAAAGAGACCGACCACGGCCGCCGCCTGCAACCAGCCCTCTTCAATAATTTTTTGCAGCATGGCGAGGGCATCGGTGTGGAGTTTTCGCGCCTCTTCACCTTTCTGCTCATCATCCAGTATCTGGGGGTAACGCCCTTTTAGCTGCCAGGCGTGGAAGAAAAAGGTCCAGTCGATATAGGCGGTCAGCTCGGATAGGGGTATCTGCTTCATAACCAGCAGACTTGCACCTGGCTTCCCGCTGTCACTCTCCTGATCCAGACGCACCACGTCGGCAAATTCCGGAGGCACAAAATCGGGATCGCAAAGTTTCGGGCGTGCAGGTATGTACCGGGTCCAATCGATCGGGGTCGGGTTGGACCTGGCCTCCTCAATCGAGATCAGGTTGCGTGACTGATTGATGCCGGCACGCCTTAATCTGACAGCCTCATACTCCTCCTGCAACGATGCGGTATAGCTATCGCGATGTTCAGCCGATAGCAGGTTGGATGCCACGCCGACGGCACGCGAGGCGTCCGCCACATAGATCACGGGGTTGTCATATTCCGGGTCGATCTTGACCGCCGTATGAGCAATGGAGGTTGTGGCGCCACCAATCATGAGTGGTTGCGCCATGCCCAGACGTTGCATCTCTTTCGCCACGTGGACCATCTCATCCAGGGATGGGGTGATCAGGCCTGAGAGGCCGATGATGTCGACCTGCTCATCCCGGGCTTTCTGCAGAATGGTATCCGCCGGAACCATGACACCGATGTCGATCACTTCGTAGTTGTTGCACTGCAGGACCACGCCGACAATGTTCTTGCCAATGTCGTGGACATCGCCCTTGACGGTGGCCATCAAAATCTTGCCTTGGCTCTGCACGCCGCACTCGGCCTTCTCCTCCTCCAGGTAGGGCTCCAGATAGGCGACCGCTTTTTTCATCACTCGGGCCGATTTGACCACCTGTGGGAGGAACATCTTACCTGCGCCAAACAGGTCGCCCACCACATTCATGCCATCCATCAAGGGGCCCTCGATCACCTCCAGGGTCTGCTTGGCCCGTTGCCTTGCCTCCTCGGTATCGCCCACGATGAATTCAGTGATGCCTTTCACCAGGGCATGTTCGAGACGTTTTTCCACAGGCCAGGATCGCCACTCCGCATCCTCCTTGCTCTCCACCACCGCCCCATCGCCTTGATATTTGGGGGCCAGCTCCACCAGGCGTTCACCCGCCTGTTGGTCGGTGTTGAGTACAACCGCCTCCACAGTGGTACGAAGTTCCTCCGACAGATCGTCGTACACCGCCAACTGTCCCGCGTTGACTATGCCCATGTCCATCCCCGCCTTGATGGCGTGGTAGAGAAAAACCGCATGGATGGCTTCACGTACCGGATTGTTGCCGCGAAACGAGAAAGAGACATTCGAGACGCCACCCGATATCAGGGCATGGGGCAGCTTCAGCTTGATCTCCCGGGTGGCCTCGATGAAGTCGACACCATAATTGTTGTGTTCCTCGATGCCGGTGGCGATGGCGAAGATATTCGGGTCGAAAATAATATCCTCTGCCGGGAAACCGACCCTTTCGGTGAGCAGACGGTAGGCCCGAGTACATATCTCGGTCTTGCGTGCCTGGGTGTCCGCCTGGCCTGTTTCGTCAAAGGCCATGACAATGACTGCCGCCCCATATTGCCGGCATAGCCGGGCCTGGTGCAGAAAGGGCTCCTCGCCCTCCTTGAGGGAGATGGAGTTGACGATGGGCTTGCCCTGTACGCACTGCAGACCGGTCTCGATAATCGACCACTTGGATGAGTCGATCATCACCGGTACTTTGGCGATCTCCGGCTCACCGGCGCAGAGGTTGAGAAAGCGCTGCATGGCGGCAACGCCGTCCAGCATCGCCTCATCCATGTTGATATCCACGATCTGCGCGCCATTCTCAACCTGTTCACGACAGACATCCAGGGCCTCATCGTAGGCCTCGCTGAGGATCAGGCGTTTGAATTTTGCAGAACCGGTGACATTGGCCCGTTCGCCAATGTTCACAAACAGGGAGTCCGCGCCGATATTGAGCGGTTCGAGTCCCGAGAGACGACACCGTATTTCGATACTCGGTAATTGGCGTGGCGATCTACCCTCCATCGCCTCTGCAATTGCCTGGATATGTTGTGGCGTGGTACCACAGCAGCCGCCGACGATATTCAGGAAACCCGTATCCGCCCACTCGGCAAGATACTCAGCCATCTGCTGTGCATCCAGGTCGTACTCACCAAACTCGTTGGGCAGGCCGGCATTGGGGTGGGCAGAGACATAGGTATCGGCGATACGCGACATCTCCTCCACATATTGACGCAGCAGGTCGGGGCCCAAGGCGCAGTTTAGACCGACGGAGATCGGTTTCGCATGGCGCAGGCTGTTGTAGAAGGCCTCGGTTGTCTGGCCCGAGAGGGTACGACCGGACTGGTCTGTGATGGTGCCGGAGATCATCACCGGAAGCCGGACCCCATCTGTGTCGAATACATGTTCACAGGCAAAAACCGCCGCTTTTGCGTTCAGGGTGTCGAACACCGTCTCGATCAACAGCAGGTCGCAGCCGCCGGCAATAAGACCCCGGGCAGATTCCATATAGGCCGCTACCAGGGCCTCGAAGGTGACGTTGCGCAGGCTGGCATCGTTGACGTCCGGAGAGATGGAGGCAGTGCGATTGGTCGGGCCGAGGACGCCGGCGACAAAACGGGGCTTTTCCGGGCTTGTGTATTTATCTGCAGCCTCCCGGGCCAGTCGGGCACTGGATTCACTCATCTCAAAGGCCAGGGACTCCATCTCATAGTCCGCCATGGAGATGCGATTGGCGCCGAAGCTGTTGGTTTCGACAATGTCCGCTCCCGCTTCCAGGTAGGCCTCGTGAATTGAACGGATGATGCTTGGTTGAGTCAGCACCAGCAGGTCATTATTCCCTTGTAAATCACAAGGCCAATCTGCAAAGCGTTCTCCGCGATAATCTCCCTCATCGAGTTTGTGTCGTTGGATCATGGTGCCCATAGCGCCATCGAGGATGAGAATGCGCTGTTTAAGCAGTGTTTCAACAGGGTGATCAGCAGTTTTCGAGGTTGCGGGTGACATCTGGATACTCAGGTTTTATCGGAAACAGCCGCCAATTATAAGGCGCTGTCGGGAGGCAGGCGAGAGATCTCTTGCGCGATGCGACTAAACTGGTTATCGAGCAGGATTAAATTAGTCTTGATTGAGGTGCTGGCATAAACTTATCTGTTTAGATATATCCTTTGTTATCAAGGGTTTAACGCAAGCGGTCTAATGACACAAGAGATGATCGCATATGCATGGTCGGGAGCCGGACAAAAAAATACAAACCAAATCTCTTGAGGGATTTTTAACGTGTCAAAACAAGCATTTCTAGTCGACGATTCGAAATCTGCGCGCATTGTACTCAGTAGAATGCTGAAAAAAAGCGGCTTCGATGGTGTCGAGATGGCGCAGTCGGGCGAAGAAGCCCTGGAACGTCTCAAAGAGTCGACACCGGACGCGATCTTTGTCGATTTTCTGATGGACGGCATGGATGGCTTGGAGACTATTACCGAGATTAAAAAGGATCCGAGGTTTTCCCACACCCCGGTGGTCATGTGTACCGCCAATGAAGGGGACGAATATGTGCAGGCCGCGGTCGACCACGGCGCCCTTGGCATCCTGGCCAAGCCCCCGACGGATGAGAGTCTGGGTGTAATCATCAACCTTATCGAGCAGCACCAGCAAGACGTCGCGGCGAGTGTGGAGGCAGCTTCGTCCGATCATGGGACGGCAGCTGAAAGTGCGGTTAAGGCAGCAGGGACAGGGTCAGAGACGGTGGTGATGCAGAGCGGTCTCAGCGATGATGATATCAAACGTATAGCCAGAGAGGTTGCTGTTCAATCAGCCCAAGAGACCGGCCGTGAGGCAGCCGAAAAGGTCATCGCGGAGAGCCTTGCGGATCGTATAGAGAACGCAGTCCAGGCCTACCTGGATAACAAGCTTGAACCGATGATTATCTCAGTGGTGGAGCAGGGTCTGCAGCAGGTCGAAGCGGAGCATGTTGATACCGATGCACTTCGAGAGTCTGTGGTGAAGCAGGTCAACCAGGACCTGGATGAGTTTGTCAGGCAGCTTAATCAACGTACCGTCGGGGATCTGATCGAGTCGAGTATCTATGGACAGATGAAAGAGTTGTCCGATGACATCTCGCAACGCCTGTCTGATCAGGAACAACGGATCCTGAGTCAAGTACCGGAAAAAAACGACATGATCGAACATATCCGGGTCATTACCGAGGGGTCCCTTGAGGCCCAGGTGCATGAGACCGCCAGCCAAGTGGCGGGTGAGATTGCCAATTCCGTGGCCACCGAGACGGTGGAGAGCCTGCTCGATCAACACCTGGCCCACCAGGCGATGGAGAGTCAGCAACAGAAGCCGAAAATGCCCTTATTGTTCTTTGTCATGGCGGGTCTGCTGGCTATGGCCGGTGTTGCCGTGTATATGCTTTTGTAGCTGAAGGATAGCTCAAAGGCAAATAGTTTCCAGGGCATTTCAAGGCTGTTGAGACGCCCCCTTGGGTGGTGAAATAGAGCTAAAGACTGTAGGGTTTGAGCCGGGTTTGGAAACGCTATATTCTGCAGATATCCCTACAGGAGAAATCCCATGTTCGGAATGGGTCGCAAAACCAAGTTGCCGGATCAGAGTGAGGCCCTACCGGGTCGAATGACCCCGATTCATCCCGGCGACAGCCACTATGTCAACGGACACACCCTGGTGGGTCCCTTTCCCGACCAGTGCGAATTCGCCCTGTTCGGCATGGGGTGTTTCTGGGGAGCGGAAAGACGCTTTTGGGAGCTGCCCGGGGTCTACTCAACGGCGGTGGGTTATGCAGCGGGTGTTACACCCAACCCTACCTATGAAGAGGTCTGTACCGGCATGACCGGGCATAATGAGGTTGTCAGGGTCGTCTTCGATCCAGCCTTGGTCAGCTACCAATCCCTGCTTGAATCCTTCTGGGAGGGACACAATCCCACCCAAGGCATGCGTCAGGGCAATGATGTGGGAACCCAGTATCGATCAGGTATCTATACCTTCGACGAGCGACAGCAGGCCTTGGCCGAGGAGTCCCGTGACCACTATCAGCATGCGCTGCAACAGGTGACGGCCGCGCCGGTGTCCACGGAGATACTGTCCGCCCCCACGTTCTACTTTGCCGAGGCCTATCATCAGCAGTATCTGGCCAAGAATCCGGCCGGGTATTGCGGGCTCGGAGGAACCGGGGTCTGTTACCCGAGCTGATCCTCCGGCTTGTTCCCATACCCGCCCATACTCTGTCTGCCTATGGAGACGAGTCTCCTGCAGGCGATGAATCGCTATTCCCCGATCCCCGCAGATGCCGCTGCAGAAAATCGACAATAGACTGCCATGACGCCTGGTCAGCCTCTGCGTCATAGCGTGGACTGGTGGGATTGGTAAAGCCATGGGCGGCGTCGAATCCGGCCGCTTCTGTCTCTTTGCCCGCGGCCTTCATCGCCGCCTCGAAATCCTCCTGCTTCTGCGGCCAGTTACGCTCCTGCTGGGCATAGATGGCCAATACAGGCCCTGACAATCTTTTCAGGCGCACCACATCGGTTTCCATGCGGCAGTAGGCCACCAGGGTGGCACTGACCTTGTCCGGCCGCAGCAGGCTTGCCTGCATCGATTGCTTGCCACCAAAGGAACAGCCGAAGGTGGCGATCCGCCGGCCGGGTCTATGCAGGTAATCGATGGCGGCCTGTAATTTCCGCTCGGCACGTGGTTGATCGATGTTGCGCATCATCTCCGCAGCCAACTCCGGATCATCGGTGGTCCTGCCATCATACAGGTCGACCACCAGTGCCAGGTGTCCGATGTCGGCTAAACTGTCGGCCCACTGCCGGTTATGAGGCATGACCCCCCACCACTCGTGCAAAATCATCACCCCAGACTCAGCCGCCTCATCGCCGGCGAGGTAGGCGTTAAAGGATTCATCCTCTGAGGTCTTCAGAATAATTTCCCGGCCCATTGTCTCACTCCGCTTTATGCAGAAGATCCCCGGCCTTGTTTACCACTTCGACACCAACCGGAATACCCTCGCGAATACTGGCAGTGACCACACAGAAATCCTCAAACAGCGTCATGCAGCGATCCAGTTTCCTGGAAGCGAGTAGTTCGTCGTCTGCTGTGATTCGCACATCCAGTCGACCTACGCGAAGTCGCTTTTTCTCATTCCTGATCATGGTGCAGGTAACTTCGGTGTGGACGTTATTTGCCGGTACATCCTCCTTGGCGAGACAGAACATCAGGCTCGCGCTGAGACAGTTGGCTGCTGCTGCCGCCAACATTCGCGAGGCATTGGGTCCATTGCGTTCGCCCAGTGGGGGTGGTTCATCCATGACGATATCTGGCGCCTTTTTCAGATCGAATTTCACCCTGAAGGCGTAATCATCCTCTTGTTCGAGGTGAATCGTGAATTTACCGATCTCTTCTGCCATGCTTTCCTCCTCGGTGATACGCTTTTTTATCTTGCTGCCGCCCATAGACACAAACCCATGTGCGCTAGAGCAGCTTGATCAGTACCCTAGTATGCATCTGTCTCCAGTAGGGTTTTCCAGGCCCGATGCCGACCGATTAAACCCAGTGCCTGTTGCAGCAGACCCTTTCCCGGTTCGGTTCGGTGCCATGTGGAGGCACCAGAGGGGTGGGGCAGGGGGTGGCGCCTGGCCAACCAGGAGTACGGGTGAGGCAACGGGTTGACCGGTGACTACCGGCCCAATCATGGCCTCGCATTGATGGCACTCCCTGAGCTTTATCTGATGTGCAGCTAGTGCTGAGGACATATCCTGACGGGGTTTGGTTTGAATCATTAAATACCAAATCTATCATAGATCAAATATCACTTCGCTCATGTGGTGTTTAATTCGAAAAAAGTAAAATGTGCAAGACTTGCAGATTGATTCCAACGGTTCCAAACTAGCCTGATAACTGAAGGGAATTGTTATGACATCCATTCTGGGGCTCAGCCTCACAGCTCTGTTAATTGCAGGATTCATATGGTTCTTGCCCATTCTGCTGATTCTGCGGTCGCGAAAAACCAACGGTGCCGAAAAGCTTTTCTGGATTCTTGCGGTTATTTTTGTCTCATGGTTCGCGTGGATCCTTTATCTTTTGTTGGCGCCGTTGGGTGAATCCAGGGAGTGAGTGCGGATTAGATGATCTATTCAATTGGAGGATCTAGATGAAGGCAGTGGTAATGAGAGAAACCGGAGGTCCTGAAGTCCTCTCCCTTGAAGAGGTCGACACGCCTGAAATAACACTTGCGACTCAGCTAAAGGTCCGTATCCAGGGTGCTGGGGTGAATCCCATCGATACCAAGCTTCGCGCCAGAGGCCTGTTTGTGTCCCCTGGAGAACCGGCGGTGCTGGGTTGTGATGGTGCCGGGGTTGTGGTCGAGACCGGCAGTCAGGTGACCCAGTTTCGGTCAGGTGACGAGATCTGGTACTGCGATGGTGGACTGGGAGGTTTACAGGGTAATTACGCGGAATATGCCGTTATCGAGGAGTCGGTATGCTGCAGAAAACCGGTATCTGTCGATTTCGTCCATGCCGCCGCTGCCCCGTTGGTTTTGATCACCGCCTGGGAGGCACTGTTCGGGCGTGCGCGCTTAACCGAAGAGAAGACCCTGTTGGTGCATGCAGGCGCGGGTGGTGTCGGTCATGTGGCGATTCAATTGGCGAAGCAGGCGGGTGCACGTGTGTTGACCACGGTGAGTACAGAGGAGAAGCAGGCATTTGTTGCCGCCCTCGGCGCGGATGAATCGATTCTGTATCGGGATCACGGATTCGTGGACGAGGTACTACGCTTGACCGACGGTGCAGGTGCTGATGTGGTGCTCGACACCGTGGGGGGGGATGTTTTCAAGGCATCCATAAACGCCACTTCACCTTATGGGGATCTTGTCACTCTGCTCGACCCGGGGCCGTCTGTGGAGTGGAAGGAGGCACGGAATCGTAATCTGCGGATTGGCTTTACCTTGATGCTGACACCGATGTTACGCCATCTTCCTCAAGCGAGGGCGAATCAGGTCGCTATCCTAAGTGATTGTGCTGAAATGATAGATAGCGGATCGCTGCGGATTCATGTCGGTGATCCATTACCCCTGGAACAGGCTGTAGTGGCCCATAAATTGATCGAACAAGGACGGATGCTAGGTAAGCTGGTACTCATACCGTAAAAGGAGCCTGCTGCATTACCTACCCTATCCTGGAATAGGTGGTGGATATGTTGATTCGATTGCTGCAATCCAGATATTACTGGTTGATACCGGTACTGTTCTGGCTGTTCTTGACTTTCGCGTCTCTCGTATGGAATTTCTCACTCATACGTCACTCGGTCAAAGATATCGCCTTTGAACGGGGGCGTGTTATGTATGAGATGGTCAGGCTTACCAAGATCAATCCGGTATTGATGGCCAATGACCCTACGGTATTAAAGAAACAGGTCATGGAGGATATTACCTATAGCGTGGTTTCCGCTCAACCGATGAACCCGGAAAACATGGCTGATCCATGGGAAGTAGCGGCACTCACACGATTTGAGAGTGGCACTGAATATGTGTTTCAAGAAGACCTGAAAAAAGAGCCAGGATATTTCAGGTATATGGGACCTGTATTCATGCAGGAGCAGTGCTTCCAGTGTCATGGTTATGAGGGAAAAAAAGTGGGCAATGTGCGTGGCGGTATCAGTGTCAAGGTGATGGCACAACCGATACTGGATTCGCAATACCAGTACAAACAGATGATGATCTTCATCCATGTTGCCGGATTTTTTCTTATCTCCCTGACCAGTGTCTTTCTGATCCACCAACTGCGGAGTCAGTTTCAAACGTTGAACCGGACAAAGGATGAATTGAGAGCAAAGGAGCAGTTTCTGAGTGACGTGACGAATAGCATGAGTGAAGGGTTCGCGGTACTCGATCAGAAAGGCACAGTGAGGTACGCCAATCCCGAAAGCGAGTGGTTGCTAGGCTGGAATACAGCAGAAATGGAGGGACAGCGATTTTCCGAAATGGTCCATGGTGGTAAAAATCCTGATAGGGTGAACACTGTGGAATCGGCAATCGAGCAGACCTTGCAAGATGGATTGACCCGTACTGGCTTTGATGATGTGTTTTACCACAAGGAGGGCCGGGAAGTAGATATTGCCTACTCTGTATCACCTTTGCTTAGAGAGGACGACGATGCGGGTGTGGTTGTCACCTTCAGCGATATCTCCGAACGTAAACGTGCGGATGAGGAGCGTAGAAGTCTTGAACGTCAACTGAATCAAACCCACAAGATGGAGGCGGTAGGACAGTTGGCCGGCGGCATCGCCCATGAGATCAATACCCCGATTCAGTATGTTGGTGACAACCTGCGGTTTATCAAGGAGTCACAAGAAGATATAGAGTCACTCCTGAAGGTCTACTCAAATCTCATGCAAAAGGCCTCGGCACTGCCCGAACTGGAGGCGGAAGTGGCAAAGGTGAAGGAGACCATTGAAGAGATCGATCTGGCCTATCTGGAAGAGGAGACATCCAATGCGATAGAGCAGTCGATCACCGGAGCCAGCCAGGTGGCGCGTATTGTCTTGGCGATGAAAGAGTTTGCCCATCCCGGTTCCAAGCAGATGGCGTTGGCGGACATGAATCGGATTATCAGCAATGCGGTCGCGGTGTGTAAGAACGAATGGAAATATGTGGCGGACACGGAATTGAAACTCGGTGAAAGTCTGCCGCAAGTCAAATGTTTGGGAGGAGAGATCTCCCAGGTGGTACTCAATTTGGTCATCAATGCGGCCCATGCCATCGAAGCGGCCAAGTTGCAGCAGAAGGGTAAGATCAGCATCACCACCACCTTTAATGATGATTACGTGGAGATGAGTATCGCGGATACCGGCACCGGCATACCCAAAGATGTGCAGGAACATGTCTTCAACCCCTTTTTCACCACCAAGGATATAGGAAGTGGCACCGGACAGGGATTGGCGATCGCCCAGGATATCGTGGTGGTGAAGCATAAGGGGGAGCTGTTTTTCGAGACTGAAGAGGGCAAAGGCACCCGATTCGTGATGCGGTTGCCCCTAAACAGTAACCCTGAATGAGTCGTTATATCTGACTGGCAGGATTTGCCTTATCTTGACTGTTGCTCATTGAGCACAGTGCGGGTTGCTATCAAGTAACTTTGAACACCCTTACCAATCCGGACACCACCCCGCTTTCCTGTGCCGCCAAAAGCCGGAACAGCACTGCCTGACTGAGGGTCTGGCCCTTGGCCACCAGCAGTGTGCCGGCTTCCGTCTTGATCGGTTGATCTAGTATCAGTCCGGGTTCGAGCTTGTCGATTGGCAGTGTCATTACCTCGACCTTGCGGTTCTGAGAACCCAGGGCCAGGGTCTCGACCAGTATCGGATCATAGTTTGCGGGATTGTCCTTGAGTTCATCCATCGCTGTCTTTTCATCCTTGCCCTGGCTGATCAGTTGTTCATAGGCAATGGCGACACGCAGGATCTGACCACCGAGAATGGCCTTGTTCTCGTTCGACAGTTTACCCTGAAATTCGATTTTTCCCACATCATCGTTTTGTCGCCTGACCATGTCGGCGACAATCTCGAGCCTGGGGATATGTTTCAACAACTTCGCCCCCATATCGGGATGGGAGTTGTAGTGCTGGTTTTCCGCTTGGCTCAACTCCTCGCCTTCAGCGACTTTACGCACCAGATCCTCCGGCAGGCTGATATAACCCAGTTGGCATAGCATGGCGGCCAGGTCGTAGTGCCAACTGTCTTCCAGGGAGAGACTGTTAACCATGGTATGGGCGTACTGCTTGATCTGTGATGAATGGCTGAATGCCACCGGATTGACCATGCTGAGTATGTTTGCCATCAGGTCGACTGCGCCCTTGAGGGTCTTATTCAGGAGTACCTTTTCTGAAGTGATCAGGCGATACTGCTGAATGGAGTCGACAATGGTTTGATAGAGCTGATCGGTCTCCACGGGTTTGTTGAGGAAGCGAAAGATATTACCGTCGTTGACTGCGTCAATGGCCACATCCAGATTGGCGTTGCCGGTGAGCATGATGCGCACGGTGTTGGGTGAAATTGTGCGTACCTTGGAAAGAAACTCTATCCCATTCATGTTCGGCATCTGCATGTCCGAGATAACCACCGCAAAAGGTCCGCCATCCTGTACTGCCTGTACCCCATCTGCACCGCTGGTGGCGGTTTCCAGATTGACCCGTTTACGGAATTGACGTCGGAAGGAGTCGAGCAGATTGCGGTCATCATCGACCATCAGGACCTTTTCAGGCAGTTTTTCCATTTAAATACTCCTCACAAATGGCTATCCATTGAGTTAATTCTTCTGGTGCCAGCAGGGCTTCCAATCGTTGCGTTGAGTAGTAGGTGCTATATTGATTGTGGTTTGACGCATTCACTAGCAGATTGGCGGCATACACTAGTAGACAGTCAAGGCGCTCACGACTCTGGCTCTCGACTGTGTGGTGCAGGGCAACCGCATCGACTGCCCTGTAGGGGAGCCCCCACAACCCCATGAGATAGGCGCCAATGGTGGCATGGCTACACCATATTGATTCTGATTCGATCTCATACAGAGGAAGCTTGTCCCGTTCCGTCTGTTGTATGATGCGGCGATACTCATCGGTATCATGGGTGGCGAGGACCAGTTTGCCCAGATCGTGCAGCAGACCCGCCAACATTGGTACCTGGCTCTCCTGCTGATTCATGCCGGCAGCCTTGGAGAGGCGTTGTACCAGCCCCGAGACGAGCATACTGTGGTGCCACAGCTGCTCCAGGTGAAACTCGTCCATAAGCTTGGGATCGAGCTGAGAAAACACCCCGGCGGTGAGTGCCAGATTGGTGACCGCCTCTATGCCTAACAATGTCACCGCATGTTCCGGCGAGGCGACCTTCTGTGGCAGACCGAAGAAGGCCGAGTTGACCATTTGCAGGATCTTGGCCGACATACCGATATCCTGGGCCACGATCTTGCCGATATCCATGGCGGTAGTGGCGTCGGATTGCAGGGCAGTGATCATCTGCTGATAGGTGGAGGGGAGGCTGGGTAGTGTGCCCAGGCTGCTGATCATCTCTTCGATGGATGGGTTGTTCAGCAGACTGCGCAGCTGGAAAACCCGCTGCAGGATGTTTATCAGCTCATCGCTATTGCATGGTTTGGCGATGAACTGATGGGCATGATGTACAACCTCTTGTGCGGGTGTGCGCATCGCCTGTCCGGAAAATAACAACCGAGTCGCACTGGGATAGTGCAGCTGAATCTCTTTCAACAACTCGCTGCCTGACATGCCGGAGAGTTGGGTTTCACTTACAACGATATCCACCGCGTCCTGTTGCATGATTTCCAGGGCCTGTTGGGCGTCATCGGCATAGTGAAGCTGCCATTTTTTTTTGAATTCACGCAGGGTGCGCTTGAGAGATTGTAGCTGATTACGGTCGCTGTCGACGAATAGTACTGCACGGGTTTCAGTGTACATATCGGTCGCCTATCGTTACCGCCGGGAGGCGGTAGGGCAGCTCATCCATGAGTCGTTTATTGATTAAGGGAGCGAGCTGAGGATACTCCCCAAATGTTTGGCCTGACTATAATCGAGAATTACAGCAACATTTTGTGGCAGGTCTATTTAGTTTATCGGTATCAAGTATAGGATTCTTGAATCGATTTTCCCAAAAAGTTGCTAGTTTTTTTAACCCAGCTCGATAGCTGTTGAGCGCCTACTCATCTCGACTGACCTGCAACACCACACCCTGCACGCCGGTGACCCTTATGCGGGTCCCTGTGGGACAATCCTCCCCGTTTATTTTCCAACTGGTGTCGTCGACGCGGATCTTACCTTCACCGTTGATGATGGGTTCCTGGAGGGTGAATGTACGGTCGATATACTGTTCCCCCCGACGGTTGAGATGGGGCTGATCAGTTTCGATGGGCCTGCGCTGCAGAAAGGCCCGCACCAGGACGATGGTCGCTACGCTCAATACGGCAAACAGCAGGATCTGCAACTGCCAGCTGAGGCCGGGAATAAGCAGTAGCAGCAGGCCGACCGACCCCGCGGCCAGTCCCATCCAGAGCAGAAAGGCACCGGGAGAGAATACCTCCAGGATCATCAGCAGAATGGCCAGTATCAGCCAGTGCCAGTAATCGAGTTGCGTCAACCACTGCATCAATCCGCTCCTTCGGCTTTCCTGTCGAAGGTCTGTTTGGCGATTTCAGCGATACCGGCGAGGGAACCGATCAGACTCGACGCCTCCAGGGGCATCATGATGACCTTCTGATTCTCTGCCGAGGCGATCTGCTGCAGGGCGTCGGTGTATTTTTGGGCGACAAAATAGTTGATAGCATTCACATCCCCCATGGCGATCGCCTCCGATACCACGCTGGTTGCCCGGCCTTCCGCTTCCGCCAGGCGCTCTCGGGCCTCGGCCTCACGGTAGGCGGCCTCCTTTTCACCCTCTGCCTGGAGGATCGCTGATTGCTTCTCGCCCTCGGCCTTGAGGATGGCGGATTGGCGTTCGCCCTCCGCCTCCAGGATGGCAGCACGCTTCTCCCTTTCCGCCTTCATCTGCCTGGCCATTGCATCAACCAGATCTCTGGGGGGCGAGATATCCTTGATCTCGATACGGGTTACCTTCACCCCCCAGGGGGTGGTGGCGTCATCCACCACTGTCAGCAGCTGGGTATTGATGGTGTCGCGCTGGGAGAGCAGCTGATCCAGGTCCATTGAACCCATCACCGTGCGGATATTGGTCATGGTCAGGTTGAGGATGGCGCTGTAGAGATTGTTCACCTCGTAGGCCGCCTGGGAGGCATCGAGGACTTGAAAGAAGATCACCCCATCCACGGTTACCATGGCGTTGTCCTTGGTGATCACCTCTTGCGAGGGTACATCCATGACCTGCTCCATCATGTTCATCTTTTTACCGATCTGATCGATGACCGGGACGATGAGATTGAGGCCCGGGCGCAGGGTCTTGGTGTAGCGACCGAATCGCTCTACGGTATATTCGTTTCCCTGAGGCACGCGTTTGGCGCCGAGGACAACGATCACGATGGCAAACGCCAAGACGGCAAGTACGAAGATATCCATATGTCTGATCCCCTGGTGTGCTGACATCCTCAAAGATGCTTGATCCTATCATCAAATGCAACGCACAACATTGGTGAGGTCCCGGCTTCATGTCAGAATGCAGGGATGACTGACTATCAAAAGCCACCGAAATCCCTGCTGCGCAAAGTCGGCAGAGCGATTGCCGATTTCCAAATGATCCGAGAGGGTGACAGAATCCTGCTGGGTGTTTCCGGCGGCAAGGATTCCCTCTCGCTGTTACAGATCCTGTTTCACCTGAAGGGTTATGCCCCCGTCAGGTTCGAGCTGGGGGTGATCACCGTCGATCCGCAGATCGAGGGTTTCGATCCGGCGCCGCTCAAGGCCTACTATGATGCGCTCGGCGTCTCCTGGCACTATGCGGAGCAGCCGATCATGGAGGAGGCCAAGCAGAACATGGAAGGCAACTCATTCTGTGCCTACTGCGCGCGGATGAAGCGTGGCATTATGTATTCCACCTGCCGCCGCGAGGGTTATAACGTACTGGCCCTGGCCCAGCATCTGGACGATCTGGCGGAGAGTCTGCTGATGTCCCTGTTTCATGAAGGGCAGCTACGTACCATGAAGGCTCACTATCTCAACGATGCCGGGGATATTCGGATCATTCGGCCATTGGTCTACTGCCGTGAGACCCAAACCGGTGCCTTTGCTGTCGAGGCGGGGCTGCCGGTTATTCCCGACAACTGCCCCGCTTGCTTTACCGCGCCTACCCAGCGAGCATATACCAAACAGCTGCTGGCCAGGGAGGAGCGGCAGAACCGGCATCTGTTTGCCAATATGCTGCACGCCATGAAGCCACTGATGGATGAAACACCGCCATGAAGATCAAACATATATCGATTCCCACTAAAGTCGCCCGCCCGGGGATGCGTATTGGCGAGGTGATGCTGGAGTGTGTGGAGAAAGATGTCCCGGGTATTCCGTATGTGAATGCGGAGGGTAAACTGAGCGGTCGATTCTCCGTCAGACATCTATTCCTGCTCTGCTGTATACCGGAGGATGTGATCCATGGCGCCCATCTGCTCGGTGACGATATCGAACATCTCGATTTCCCCCACATGCGTGCTGACGAACTGATGGAAGAGGCGGTGGATAACTATATTTTTCCCGATGCGATACATCTCTCGGCCAATTTTCAGGCGATCAAGGCCCTGGCGATTATGGAGCAATACAATACCGAATATCTGTTTGTCACCGAGGAGGAGGAGTATCAGGGGGTGGTAACCCGGATGAGTATCGCCAGGGCGGTTGTCACCAAAGAGTGCTGTGTCGAGTAGCCGCCCAAGCATATGCAGACCATAACCCCTGAAATGTGGACCTCCGCCCTGGTGCTGGTGGTCTCCTATGTGTTGATCTTTTCAGAGAGGATGCATCGGACGATCGCCGCTATCCTTGGGGCGGTGGTGATGATCGGTGTTGGCATGTGGATGGGTTTCTATACCCAGGAGGCCGCGGTACTGGCGGTTGACGGCAACACGATTCTATTGCTGGCCGCCATGATGATGCTGGTGGCCCTGCTGCGACCTACCGGCGCCTTCGACTACGCCGCCGTGCACATCACCCATTGGGCCAACGGCAATCCCAAGCTGTTGCTGATCTATCTCAGCCTTGCGGTGAGTGTGATCAGTATGATCCTGGACAACGTGACTACCGTGATCGTGTTCGCGCCGCTGACGGTGCTGATCTGTCGCCTGCTGAAGATCAATCCCATGCCCTATTTGATGGCGGAGGCGATGTTATCCAATATCGGCGGTGCCGCCACCCTGGTGGGTGACCCGCCGAACCTGATGATCGGCAGTGCCGCCGATATCAGTTTCAACTCCTTTCTGGTGCATATGGGATTGCCGGTTTTGGTGGTATGGGTCGGTACGGTGGGACTGATGCTGTTTCTATTCCGTGAGCAGCTTGTGAATAGCGGCGAGGATCCCAAGAAACTGGTGGCGACACATGCGATTAAGGATGCGCAGGGTCTGAGGAGAGTCCTGTTTGCCCTGTTTATCGTGGTGGTGCTGTTCTTTATCCATCACAATCTGCATCTGTTGCCGGCCTATGCCTCATTTATCGGTCTCACTGTGGCACTCCTGCTGCTGCGTCCCGATATGGAGGAGTTGTTCGGCTCGGTGAACTGGTCGGTGCTGTTTTTCTTCGCCGGTTTATTCATCATTGTGGGCGGTGTGGAGTCATCGGGTCTCCTTGATCTGTTTGGTCATATGCTGGCAACTCTGGCACAGGATCCCGCCATGCTGATGCTGACCGGGCTGCTGCTGATGTGGGTGGCGGCGATACTCAGTGCGGTGGTCGATAATATTCCCTTTACCGTCACCATGATCCCGATCATTCTCGGGCTCGAGAGCAGTGGGGTGAATATCGCCCCTCTGTGGTGGGCCTTGGCATTGGGGGTCGGTCTGGGAGGCAACGGCACCCATCTTGGTGCTACCGCAAACATTATTGCGGTCAGCGAATCGGAAAAGAGCGGCATGCCCGAGGCCAGAATCTCTCCCATGATTTGGATGCGCACCGGTCTGCCGGTGATGTTTTTCGGCCTTATATTGGCCAGCCTTGTCTATTGGCTCTTCTTCGAGCTGTTCACAACTGCTTAGACCCGGTATTAAGAATTTCACCGACGCGCAAGCTGTTGTAAAAAGCAACTGGCTGAATAGGGTGAATAGTCAGCCAGGATAAAACGGCGCGATCACTGTAAATTCCCCATTTTCCTCATTTGTTTGTGGGACGATATTTACTTGATTGTTTTGCTGGGTATTTCTATAGCTTAAAGGGTGATAAGTGATTCTTCGGGGGAGATGCCGATTATGAATATCCGAACCACCCTGGATCCCATTACCCTGCACGATGTGTCAGATACGGAAGGACACCCCTGTCTGTATGAGGGTGATGGTGAGAATGGGGTTGAGATCTACTTCGAGAGCGAGGTGACCAAGAGTATCTATCAGAACATGCTATTGCAGGATCGTAAAGTAGTCTGCGGCAACGATACGGATGACTATGTCGCAGAGGGTTAGATCCCGTTGTTCAGAATAACGAATACTGGTTGATCTGCCTTACCAATCGACTGCGAAACTGCGAGAGCGGCGAAAGGTATTGTCTGAGGCAATGATCAGTGGTGTTTGTCGGGTATTATATTCAACTGGCCCGACAGGGGTGACGCGCCAGCGTCACCCGGTTTTTTTTACCCTTGCACATCCTGAGCTGATGCCTGACCCGCGATACCGCAATGCCGCAGCAGGGGTTCGATCTCGGGTTCTCTGCCTCTAAAGGCCACGAAGAGTTCCATCGCATCCCTGGAACCTCCCTGTTGCAATACCGCCTGCAGAAAGGCCTGTCCAGTATCTGCATTGAATATTCCTTGCTCCTCAAACAGGGAAAAGGCGTCGGCGGATAGCACCTCCGCCCATTTGTAGCTGTAGTAACCTGCCGCATAACCGCCGGCGAAGATATGCGAGAAACCATGCGCGAACCGGTTCCAGGGAGGTGGTGTGATCACTGCCACCTGCTGGCGTACCTCTTCGAGGATCTCGTAGATGCGACCGCCCCGTTGCGGCTCATATTCACGGTGAATGCGAAAATCGAAGAGGGCAAACTCAAGCTGTCGCACCATCTGCATCGCGGATTGGAAGTTTCTCGCGTTATACATGCGTTGGTAGAGCTCATCGGGTATGGGATCGCCGCTGTCGATATGACCCGATATGAGATCAAGGGCCTGTTTTTCCCAGCACCAGTTTTCCATGAACTGACTGGGCAGCTCCACCGCGTCCCAGGCAACGCCATTGATCCCTGCAACAGCGGGGTAGTCCACCGTGGTTAACAGATGATGCAGGCCATGGCCGAATTCATGGAACAGGGTCAACACCTCGTCATGGGTCAGCAGGGATGGCTTGCCATCCACCGGGGGGGAAAAGTTACAGGTGAGATAGGCTACCGGGATCTGGTCCATGGTTTTGGTGAAGAACCGGGTTGCACACTCGTCCATCCAGGCACCACCGCGTTTTTTGGGGCGGGCATAGAGGTCGAGATAGAACTGACCCCTCAGGTGGTGGTCTCGGTCGCGGATCTCGAAGAAGCGGACATCGGGGTGCCAGCTGTCGACACCCTCCACCGCTTGTATGCGAATCCCATACAGGCGCTCCACCACCGCGAACATCCCCGGAATTACCCGGGTTTCCGGAAAGTAGGGTTTGAGCTCCTCCTGACTGATGTTATGGCGTTGCTGGCGTAGTTTTTCCGCATAGTAGCCGATATCCCAGGCCTCCAGTTCTTCGATGCCATACGATGCCAGGGCAAACTCCTTGAGCTCGTTGAGTTCACGCTCTGCCTGCGGGCGAGAACGTTCGGCGAGATCTGTCAGGAAGGCGATCACCTCATCGCTGGAACGGGCCATTTTCTTTGCCAGGGAGCGATCGGCATAGTTTGAGAATCCCAACAGGCCTGCCTGCTCATGGCGTAGCTCTAAGATACGCGCCATCACTGAGGTGTTGTCCCACTGTCCGGCATCCGGTCCTTGATCCGAGGCGCGTGTGGCGAAGGCTTCGTACACCTCCCTGCGTAGCTGGGGATCATCGGCGTAGGTCATCAGCGGCAGATAGGAGGGATACTCCAGGGTCAGCAACCACCCCTCCTGGTCGCGCTGTGCCGCGGTCTGGCGGGCCAGGGCCAGGGCCGACGCCGGCAGGCCCTGCAGGGCCGACTCATCGGTGATGAGTTTGCTCCAGGCGTTGGTGGCATCGAGCAGATTCTCTTCGAACTTGGTGGTCAGTTGGGACAGCTCCTGGCTGATCTCCTTGAAGCGCTGCTTCTTGGCTTCCTCCAGATCGACCCCGGATAGATGAAAGTCGAGGAGTGCGTTGTGCAGCATCTTTTGCTGGGCCTGATCCAGTCCGGGTCCAGCCGCCACCTGTTTATAGGCATCACAGAGCTGACTGTTTTGTCCCACTTCGGTGGAGTATTCGCTAAGTTTGGGCAGTACGGCATTGTAGGCCGCCCGCAGCTCGTCGTTATTGACTACCGCATTCATGTGACTCACCGGGGACCAGGCGCGGCTCAGGCGATCCTCTGCCTGCTCCAGGGGTTCGACCAGGTTTTCCCAGGTGAACGTCTTCTGCGAGCCGAGTAGTTGTTGAATGGTCTGCCGGTTCTCCTGCAGCAGTTGATCCATGGCGGGTTCAACCATCTCAGGGGTGATGGCGGAAAAGGGTGGCAGTCCTTGCATATTGATCAGGGGATTCATGGCTTGGGCTCCGAATTAGTCATGGCTCAGAGTACGATTCTCACCCATGGCGCGAAAGATGGCCTCGGATGGATTGCTCATGCCGGTCAGCAGATTGCAGATCAGGTCGTCATAGAGGGCGGCGCGATAGTCGGTGGACTCGTCCTTGGGGATCTCCTGCCACTGGGTCTCCGTTGCCGGAAAGAGTTTCTCGGCGCTGCCATAAGCGTAAACCTTGTGTAGTCTTTCACCACAGCGAAAGGCCTCGTAGGAGGTGTTGGTGGCACCTGACTGTGAACGGATAACCACTACGAATCGGGTGACCTTGTCACCACCGGTCAGGAGTGAGCCGCGTTCCACATAGTATTTGAATCTGGGATTATCGGCGCCCACCTCAAATTCCTGGAGATCATCCATGTCGATCCTCTCCGGGAGAAGTGTCCGCTCCTCCTGGAAAGCGGCCTTTGGCTGATAGAGAAGATCATCGGAAGCGTCATCCGTAAGGATATTCTCGGCCTGCAGCGGCGCTATGCCAAGCAGTAGTATCAGGGCAAATAGATTCGTCCGGAATAGCATTCAGCAACCTGTTTTCGCAGTGATCCAGCGACGTATTCTCGCATTCCCGCGGTGATGTAGGAATAGCTCAGTACCAAATTCAGCCTTACTGTTTCCGATCTATTTTTTTACATGGCATCAGGAAAATACAGCCACCTGCCGGGCAGCTTGTCCGAGCTTGATCTATACGCCGTTCAGTTCAGAGCCGGGACAAATGGGAAGTGACAAATATGACGGCGCCGGATCCCACCATGAAGAATGCCGCCAGTGCGGCGAGTGTGAGCAGGCGATAGTGACGCACCAGCTCAAACTCCCCTTTGGTCGATATCAAAAGGGGGCGCCGGTGGGTCCCTGTGCTGCTCAGGGTATGGAGTGGCTGTTGATCCTGTTGCATCTGTTCACGGGTGACCTCCCGCGCGGCGCTGCGGCGTACAGATTCCCACTCATGTAAATCGATCTGGCCATCATCATTCCTGTCGAATCGTTCCAGCAGGGTTGCATGATCCGCTTTCCATTCGCGCAGCCGGCCTTTGATCATGTCGTCACGCATGGCCTTGCGATCTAGTTCACCAATCGAGCTGAAGCGTCCGATGGCGTACAGCGGGTCCCCCGGGACGATGGTCTCTTCGATATAGCGATAGTCACCACCAAACGTATTGTTGGTGGAGATGCGTACGCCGAAACGTTCGACTTTCTGGTGGGTGGTGCCAGTGCCACGATCGGGACCGGCCGAGGGTGTCTCATTGGGTCCATACCAGATACTCTTCTCACTCGGGCTGATATTCGCCCCCTCGGGATCGAGGATACACTCTCCGGTTGCATCCTTGAGCAGGAACAGGCTGTCGCTCTTGCCGGAGCGAACCCCGCGCCACCCCTTATCACCCTTTTTTTCGATCTTGTAACGCCACCAGCAACAGGGCATGCCGCTGAGAGGGGCCAGCACCGGCTCACCGGCCATCATTGCCGCCTCGCCGACCAGTTCCACATAACCCTGGGGGGCCGATCGAATCAGTGAGGTGGGTGTATCCTCGATCAACCGGGCTCGGTGGAGATTGCGGAAGGTGAAGTAGAGCGCGATCAGGGTCAACACTGTCAGCAGCAGGGTCCAGGACCAGAAATAGCCGTCGCCGATATTGGCTAGACTTCCTATCATTGTACCTAGCTGAACATTTCGCCCATATCGACGTCTGCCAATTCTGTCTCATCGAATTCCAACAGCTGCGCCGCTTTGAAGCCGAACTGTTTCGCCAGGATCAGGTCGGGAAACTGCTCGATGCGGACGTTGTTGATATTCGCGCTGTCGTTGTAGAACTCGCGTCGGTCCGCGATGCTGTTTTCAAGCCCGGTTATTCTCGACTGCAGGTGTAGAAAGGTTTCATTGGCCTTCAGGTCCGGGTAGTTTTCCGCCACTGCAAACAGGTTACCGAGACCCAGACGCATCTGGCTTTCTGCGGCACCCACTGCAGCCACATCACCTTGCCGCAAGGCGTTATTGACCGCGCTTCGCGCCAGCATCACCTTCTCCAGGGTTTCCTGCTCAAATTTCATGTATTGTTTACAGGTCTCCACCAGTTTCGGCAGTTCATCGTGGCGCTGTTTCAACAGAACATCGATGTTCGACCACGCCTTTGAGACATCGTGTTTCAAGCGCACCAGGTTGTTGTAAATAAGCACGCCATAGATCAGGATAGCGATGGTTGTCCCTATCAGGACGAAGCTAACAATTTCCATGAGATCAGAATCCTCAATCTTGTATGCCAAAACCACGTCAGTTTGAAGCCGCTTATCCGAACATCGCTGCAGATGCCTATGTGGATGAGAGTGCCGTTGTCATCGGTGATGTGTCAATCGCATCTCAGGCCTCGGTCTGGCCCCTATGCGCAATCCGCGGTGACGTGAATCGGATCCGCATCGGCGCCAGGAGCAATATCCAGGATGGCTCAGTGCTGCATGTCTCCCACGACAGTTTTTATCAGCCCGGTGGCAGCCCATTGATCATCGGCGAGGGCGTCACGGTTGGCCACAAAGTGCTTTTACACGGCTGTGAGGTCGCAGACAACTGCTTTATCGGCATGGGGGCGATAATTCTTGATGGGGCGGTGATAGAGCCGCAGACGATGTTGGGTGCTGGTGCTTTGGTTCCCCAGGGAAAGCGTCTGGATGGCGGCTACCTCTGGTTGGGTCAACCCGCAAGGCGGGTGCGTCCGCTGAGTGATCAGGAGCTGGAGATCATGGCATATAACGCGGGACACTATGTGAAATTGGCCCAACGCCATCGGAATCAGGCATGACATCAGCGACGCAGCATGGCGATGACCGGCGCTGTTTCGGGCAGAATTCCCCGCCATAGACGAAATGACTCCGCCGCCTGCTCAACCAGCATCCCAAGCCCATCCAGGGAACGCGCCGCGCGCTGTTGATAACCCCATGCCTGAAAGGCGGTGGCCTGATTGCCGTAGAGCATGTCATAGCACCAGCCACCCTTGGCCAGTACGGTGTCGGGAATCAACGGCACCTCCCCGGTAAGTCCGGCTGCCGTACCGTTAATGATCAGGTCGAACTGCATACCCTCCAGTTCATCGAGACCGCAGCCGGCCACTTGACCATAGGCGGCGGCACCGTTAGCCAGAGAATAGGCCTTGCTGGCGGTTCGGTTGGCGACGATTATCCGCTTTGGTCGCTGCTCCAGCAGAGGTCGGATTACACCTCGTACGGCGCCGCCTGCACCCAGCATCAGTAGCCGTTTTCCTTCCAGGCGGAAGCCCTGGTTGACGCTTAGGTCCCTCACCAACCCGGCACCGTCCGTGTTGTCTCCCTTGATTTGATTGTTCTCCAGCAGAATCAGGGTATTGACCGCACCGGCTGTATGCGCCCTCGGGCTCAGTTCATCCGCCAGGCGCCATGCCTCCTCCTTGAAAGGGACGGTGACATTGAGACCCAGGCCTCCCTCGGCGACAAAACGCCGTACATCAGCCGGAAAATCATCCATATTTCCCAGGATGCGGCCATATTCCACAGGCTCACCGGTCTGTTCGGCGAACGCCCGGTGAATCTCGGGTGATTTACTGTGTTCGATGGGATTACCGATTACTGCGTATTTATCCATGACGACCCGATGGTACTTGTTCTGTTAAATGATCAGCTCTACAGAAGACGAGCCTAAAAACTCATTGCATCCACTCCGCCGCCTGCTTGGCGAAATAGGTGAGGATGCCGTCGCAACCGGCGCGTTTTATGCACAATAGTGACTCCATCACTACCGCCCGTTCATCCAGCCATCCATGCTGCGATGCAGCCTTCAGCATCGCGTATTCGCCACTCACCTGGTATGCGAATGTGGGGACCTGGAAGGTCTCTTTGACGCGTCTGACGATATCCAGATAGGGCATGCCGGGTTTTACCATCACCATGTCGGCACCTTCTTGTAGATCCAGGGCCACCTCATGCAGGGCCTCGTCGCTGTTGGCCGGGTCCATCTGATAGCTGTACTTGTTACCCCCGCCAAGATTGGCGGCTGAGCCGACGGCGTCGCGGAAGGGGCCATAGAAGCTGGAGGCATACTTGGCGGCATAGGCGAGGATGCGGGTATGGATGTAGCCACCCGTCTCCAGTTCATCCCGAATCGCACCGATACGCCCATCCATCATATCCGAGGGAGCGACTATATCGGCGCCGGCCTCGGCGTGGGACAGGGCTTGCTTGACCAGGACCTCTTTGGTTTCATCGTTCATCACATAGCCGCTGGCGTCGATCAGACCGTCCTGCCCATGGGTGGTAAAGGGATCGAGGGCGACATCGGTAATGACGCCCAGGTCCGGCACCGCCTGTTTGATAGCCCGTACAGCCCGTTGCGCCAGCCCTTGAGGGTTATAGGCCTCCCGTGCATCTTCACTCTTGACGGATAGGGGGGTAACCGGAAATAGCGCCATCGCCGGGATGCCCAGTCCAGCGATCTGTTTCGCCTCTGCCAGCAACAGGTCGATGCTCATGCGTTCCACGCCGGGCATGGAGGGGACCGCCTCCCGTGCCCCCTCACCCTCCAGAACGAATACCGGATAGATAAAGTCCGCGGGGCTTAGATGGGTCTCCCGCATCATACGACGAGAGAAGTCGTCACGCCGCATGCGACGCATGCGTGTGGTGGGAAAAGGTGATCGAGTGTTGTTGCTGGACATCACAAATTCTCTTTCGGTTTGGGCCAAACCCCTAAGATAACCTATCATGCACGCCCTGAACCACTCACCAATCAGTCAGTGTGCGAGTTATGAGCCAGAAAAAGCAGCTTTCGCCCTATATCTACGATGTCACGGAGGCGACCTATGAGGAGAAAGTCCTGAAGGCATCGCGGCAGCAGCCGGTGGTGGTGGATTTCTGGGCTGAGTGGTGCGCTCCCTGTCTCTCCCTGGCACCGGCGTTGGAGAAGGTAGTAAAAGAGCTGGAGGGGCTGGTCGTGCTGGCCAAGGTCGAGGTTGACGATAATATGCGCTTGGCCGGGCACTATCGCCTGCGTGGATTTCCCACCGTGATTCTGTTTGTCGATGGTGATGAAACAGGGCGCTTTCATGGTTCCAGGGCCAGCCATTGGCTGAGGGGGTGGATCGAGGAGCATCTGGGGGACCACCTGACTGGTGCGCACGAGGGCTGAAAACTATAGCCCAGAGGCTGAATTTAATTCACAACTTGACACCCACGGAGGGGGTTCAGTCATTTTAATAATCAATTAATTATATTCTTTTTCAATAAGTTACAAGCTTTCGGTCCGACTGGCTAGAAAGTGTGAAAAATCCCTCAAGTTTTCTCATCTCGCGCCGTAATAAAGGGTAATTGGTATTAATGGTTTCGATCCTCCTCCGGCGCTGAAATATAGCGCTTTAGGCCCACCCCTCCCCGGGTGGGCTTTTTTTCATTCCCGAATCACCCTGCCACTCACTGCTTCACGGATGGGTGTTGGACGCTCCAGGCCGCCGGTCTTGCCATGCAGGATCAGATCAATCCCATTGCCACAGCGTAAGTGAACCTCAAGGGGGTTGCGGGCTGGCGGATGCCTGCTGATATTGGCACTGGTCGATACCAGGGGGGTCCCCGCTGCACCACATAGCGCCGCTGCGATTGGGTGGTCGGTAACCCGCACTGCCAGGGTGCTGTGCTCCCCAGTCAACCAGTAGGGTACATTGCGTGTCGCCGGGATGATCCAGGTTGCGGGGCCGGGCCAGCTCTCGCGAACCGGTTGCATGATCTCTTCTGACAGGCTGCCGATATAGGGGTAGAGGGATTCTATCTTGTCGGCGATCAGGATCAGTCCCTTAGCCATGGGCCTCTGCTTCAGCACCAGCAACCTGGATACCGCATCACGATCCAGGGGATGGCACCCCAGCCCATACACCGCTTCAGTGGGATAGGCCACCAGACCACCCCTGTGGATGATGTCGGCTGCCAGTCTGATCCGCCAAGGACGTAGATCTGTGTTCTGTCGCAAAAATCCCACCTCAATCCCAACTGATACAAAATCATGGCATGATAACGGTTTCAGGTATATATATTGAACTAGGGCCCGTTAACAGGCCCTATAGGCAGACAGATCGGAGAATCGCAAGGGTGTGGTATCGATTTATTGGCCTCTGTCTACTGGGTTTTGCAATCTGCTCCCAGGGAGTGGCACAGGTCTCACGTTACAATCCCGCTGAAAAGGGGTGGTTGGCAGATCATCAGTATCTAAGGGCGGGTGTGGTTCCGATGACCCCACCCATCCTCTATGTTGAAAGGTCCCAATCCAAGGGTTTGGTACCCGATTACCTGAGGGCGTTGGCCGATAAACTGGGTCTGCAGCTGCAGATACAACATTTCCCGGATCAGGAGGCATTGCTGCTGGCTTTGCGTGAGGGTGTTGTGGATATGATCGGTGCGGCTGTTCAGACCCACCTCTCCCCCCCAGACCTCCACTTCACCCGTCCCTATCTGAATCTTCCCGCGGCCCTCTTCACCACCGACAGGATTGCCGATAAAGAGCTGACTGCGCTGGACGGCCTAGAGATATCGGTTGTCACCGGAAGTATCTGGGAAGAGGGGATACCCCACCTCCTGCCCTCCCTGAACGTCATGGCCTTCAACGATCTGGGTCAGGCACTGCAAGCGGTTATCGCTGACCGGGCCCAGGCCTACCTTGGCGATGCCGCAAGCGTTAACCATCTGCTCTCAACCACGGAGAATTATGCTGGACTGAAAGAGATGATGCGGCTTGATATGACGGTGGACGTGGCGGTGGCAACCCTTTACACGGAACCGGTGCTGCAGAGTCTGCTGCAAAAAGGCCTGGACAGGCTCAGTAGAGAGGATATGCATGATATCTGGTATCACTGGCAGGATGTTGAATCTCCAGTGAAGCAGGGCGGCGATGTTGTCACCCACATTTCATGGGGGCTGTTTATGTTGCTATGGAGCCTGCTGTTGGCTTGGGTGGTGAGGCGGCATTCACAAAAGGCATTGGCTCATCATCGGAGTAAGACAAAGCGATCCATCAGGCGCCTGCGTCGTAGAGAGAATCTGCTGAAACAGAAGTTGATGAGTCTGAAACACAAGACCAAGCGCTATCGTTATCGTGCCAAGTCTTTACGTCAGCAGGTGGACTTTCTGAGTGAGGTGCTGCCCTCATGCGCGTGGAGTTGGGATCCGACCGATGAGATCTGCCAATGGGATGATGAGATGTATCTCATGGCAGGGCAGGAGAGAGGGGGGTTTAAACCGGTTCCGGCGTCAATCCTGAATCTGGTCCATGAGCAGGACAGGAAACACGTGGCGCAGTTATTTGACCACGACAACCGGGATGAAATACGCATCACCTATCGGCTTCAACTGCCCGCTGGAGGGGAGAGAAGAGTGCTTGACTACAGTCACTACGTCCCCGGTGAATGTGAAGGTTCAGGCAAACGGGTGGGTATCTGTTGGGATGTGGATAACTATTTCAGGTCCGGTGGGGATCTGCTGCTCATTTCCAGCAAGATAGATCCCTCCATAGCGGTTGACTCGACCGATTAGTTAACAGTGTGAATTGTAAACCTGTAGGGTTATATGGCCTGAGCTGGCCGCCCCTGGGTTAGAATGCATGTTGCAAATAATATATTCGTGATTAAAATACTTTATATTCAATAGCTTATATAGTATTAATTGAGTTTTTGTATAGCCCGTCATCAAATTAACATAAGCACCTTTCTGTGTTTGTATTGTCACAATAACAGGTTGGAATTAGGGGAATAGGGAACCATGAACAGATTATCAGCCACGCTTCTTCTTATATTTCTTTTTGCCTTCAGTCTCTCCGCCGTAGCCAAGGTCACACCTTCAGAGCGGATCGAAGAGACTGTAAACCAGGTGTTGAAGGTGCTGAAGGATCCCTCCTTGAGCAGACAGGATCGTCGCGACCAGGTGAAAGAGATCGTACGCAAGCGTTTCGATTATGAATCCATGTCCCAGGTCATCCTGGCAGCCAATTGGCGCAAGGCCTCGCAACCTCAGCGTGAGCAGTTCATCACCCTGTTTCGGGAGCTGTTGGAGCAGACCTACTTCTCAGCCATTGACACCTATAGCGATCAGTCAGTGCGTATGGGCAGGGAGCGCACCAAAGGCAAGTTGGCAAATGTGCAGACCTTCATCGTGGCCGCAAACAAGGAGCTTGCGGTCAGCTACAAGATGAGGTTTCGCAATGATGACTGGTACACCTATGATGTTGCGGTGGACGGGGTGAGTCTGGTGAGCAACTATCGCACCTCTTTCCGGAATCTGGTAAAGAGCAAGGGCATGGAGGGTCTGCTGGCGGAACTGGCGCAAAAGGTTGCATCTCTCAAGGCCAAGAACAAGAATAGTGAGCAGGCCCCCGCCACAGCTGAAAAGTAGGCCTGTCAGAGATTTGAGGAAGCAAGAATTAAGCAGAGTTTTTTGATTCAACCACCGTTCCAACAATAAATCAGTGTCTTAGTCAGGATCACTGGAGGAGAGCACCTATGTACAACAACAAAGCACTAGCCCTGACCTTCGCGTTACTGTTATCGCTCAGTCCAGGGCTGTGGGCGGAAGAGGGGGAGAACCAAAACCAGGAAACAGTATCCCCAGAGGGGAAAACAGCCAGCACCCAGGATGTTGCTATGCAAACGGCAGCCGTTGAGGCCGAGGTATCCACCGAGTCCCCAGAATCACCAGCAGCGGAAACCGGGACAGGGGAGACTGAAACTGCTGCAGTGGCTAGTGAGGCCTCTGATGCAGAGTCCCTCTCGAGAGATGCTATGAGAGAACACTGGAAGGCCCGTGAGGAGCAGTATCAAGCCTTGAGAGAACGGGCCGAAGAGGCAGGTGTGATGCTGCCGGAGCGCCCCCCCTGGCGTTCGGAGATGGGGCAGATGATGCGCCCGAGCATGGAAGAGCGCATGGCCCATCGTAATAAGATGATGGCCATGTCCGAAGAGGAGCGGGAGGCCTTTCGCCAGCAGCGCCATGAGGAGATGCGTGCCCGTGCCGAGGAGATGGGTATGGAGCTGCCTGAAACCCCACCCTGGGTAGCCCGCCAAAAGGCGATGCAAGAAGAGTGGGCCAAGCATCAGAAGGTGATCGAGGGAATGAGCGACGAAGAGCGTGCGGCTTGTCATGCCATGCACCGGCGCCATATGGGCATGCGGCACAGCGGTGGAATGGGACAGGGTTGTGGCATGGGCCATCAGGGTTGTGCCATGCATCAGGGTGATTCTGCACCGAGAATGACTCCCGGGTATGGCCCAGGTTACGGTTATGGCCAAGGCTACGGTTATGGGCCAGGGCCGGTACCTTACCCACCACAAAACTTTTGGGACCCTAACCAGTAGGGTGTCTGGTCTCACCGCACGTCAGGTCAGCGGCGTTTGACCCTGACGGCGGTGATGGCGCGAGGTGAACCCTTCACGCCAGCTCTTTTGGCTTAAAGTTCCTTTCCGGCCAGTAAGCGTTCGGCTTGCTTTTGCGTCAGATAACGCCAGGGCCGCGGTATGAGTCCCGGTACACGTTGCTGGTAATAGCGATAGAGATCCCCATGCAACAGCAGCAGCTTGGTCTCCTCCAGACGCGATCCCAAGACCAGGTAGGCTGTAATGATAAGGGCCGATATCAGGCGCGCAGGATCCATCTCCTGAGTCCATATCAGGACCAGCCCGAGGCTGTACCAGGGATGGCGTACGAAACGGTGCAGCGGGGAGATATGCAGCTGCTCCTGGTCTTCAATATCCTGTTGCCGGCGTCGCAGTTGCAGGATGCCGAGAAAGGCTTTGCTGTCGTAGTAGCGCATCGACCAGATGAAGCCGGCGACGGCGAGGATCATCATTGCGTATGCCAGCCATGCCATGGCCCCCTGCCACTGCCACAGAGGATCGGAGCGGTAGAACCAGAGCATGGCGAGGGGCGGTAGGATCAGTAGCAGAGCCAGCAGATTGAAGAGCAGTCGGTACCAGGGCATGACGGCTGGCAGTTTTTGCGCGAGCATCCTTTTTACCCACAATGACGCAAGCAGGGAGTGAATCAGGAAATAGACCAACCAGGCCAGGGCAAGCAGGATCAGCTCGGTTGTTGTCGGCATGGGCTCTGTCCGCGCCTCTATTCAATGGAAACGGGCGACACGGGCCGCCCGTTTTGAGCCCTGTCAGTGAACGAACTTGCCCTGTTGCAGACGTTGTGCCTCCATCAGTTCCAACTCCCGGGAGCCGGAGATCACTATCTCGTGATCGGGCACGAAATCGAGATCGTGATTGAGACGATCATAGGGCACCGAGTTGAGGATCACCTTCATGGCGTTCAAGCGGGCCAGGTGTTTGTCGTTTGAGCGGATGATGGTCCAGGGCGCATGGGTGGTGTTTGTGTTTTTCAACATCTCATATTTCTGATTGGTGAAGTCGTCCCACCGGTCCTGGGCCTGAACGTCGATCTCAGAGAGCTTCCACTGACGCAGGGCATCCGTCTTGCGTCGCGCGAAGCGTCTTGCCTGCTCCTCCTTGGTGACTGAGAAGTAGAGCTTCACCAGAATGGTGCCCTGTCGAACCAGGTCTTTCTCGAATCCCGGACAGCCGGTAATGAAGTCGTCATACTCCTCCTTGGAACAGAATCCGAAGATCGGTTCGACCACTGCACGGTTGTACCAGCTGCGATCGAACAGCACTATTTCACCACCGCGCGGAAATTGTGCGACATACTTCTGAAAAAACCACTGGGTCTTCTGTTCATCGGTGGGTTTGCCCAGGGCAACCACCCGATAATGCTTCTCGTTCATATAGCGGGTAACCCGACGGATGGTGCCGCCCTTGCCCGCGGCATCGCGCCCTTCGAAGAGGATGATCATGCGGGTCCCGGTCTTCTCCAGGTACTGCTGCAGACGAATCAGCTCAGCCTGGTAGGGCTTTAGCTCCTCCTCCCTTTTGTATCGTCGAATCGCCTTATTGTTGTCTTTTTTCTCTTGCGCAATCTGCTGTTTGACGCGCTCGTAGTCGCTCAACAGTTCGTCGAGCCTGACAGGCTGTTCATCGATTAAGATCGTTTCAGGGTTTTTGTTGTCTTCGCTCATGTTGCCCCCTTCTTGCAAAGCTGCATTGCCAATCTGCTATTTTATGCTTTTTGGTCGTTAAATGTTGCTATTTTTCCAATGATGAGGGCATCACTAAAAGTGATAGGCCGATTCGATCATAGGACGGGTGAGTATACCTTGGATGCGCCAGTAGTGGTCCTCATCGTACCACTCGATATAGAGTGCATCCGCCTGGCTGTTGTCCAATAATTCCAGCGCCTCCTGTAGGGTTGCCTGCATGCGTAGCGGGGCCAGTTCATAGCGGGTGGCCGGCAGTGAAAGCAGGTCGAACTCCTCCTCCCCTCGCTGTTCCAGGATGCGCAGCAGATCCACTGCCGGCATCAGTGCCATCTGATCCTGCTCCCCCTTGATCACTATCCACTCAGGATTCTTATCGAGTAGCAGTCTTGCCGCATCACGATGTATTTGAGGTTGTACCCGGGCTAGGTTTCGGTTCATAAAGCTTGCCGCACCGATACGGCGCAAGGATTGCATCACCGGATCGGTATGGTAGTTGAGGCCCGTGGCTTCCAGCAGGGTGTGAAACATCGATGATTTACCGAACAGCTCACTGTTGACCAGGCTGGCGATGACGATGGCAAGCATCCCCGGCATGATGATCTCAGGATTGTGGGTCAGTTCGATGATGGCGGTCAATGCGGCCAGGGGCGCCTGCAGGGCGGCCCCCATCACCGCCCCCATACCGATCAATGCATAGACTCCGGGGTCGGATACCTGGCCCTCAAATAGCATACCGGGCAGGGGAGCGATAACACCGCCAACCGCGGCGCCGATAAAAAGGGCGGGTCCGATGGTGCCGCCGGGTATACCCAAACCTATACTGACCGCGGTTGCCACAATCTTCATCACAACCAGGGTCAGTATCAGGTAATACCCCAGCTCACCGAGCAGGATCTGGTTGACCGTGTCATAACCGATCCCCATCACCTGGGGAACCGCAAGGGCAATCAGGCCGATCAACACGCCGGCAGCGGCGTTACGCATCCAAAATGTCATGTTCTGGGTCTTGTCTGAGATCAACTGGATCAGGCTGACATAGGCCGCCGAGGCCACACCGGCCGCCAGGCCCAGCAGCAGGATGAAAATCAGCTCATGCAGGGAGCCCAATTCAATGATCGCGGTATCGAATACCCGTTCACCATCGAAAACGATCAGCGAGAGACTGTTGGCGCTGACAGCGGCGAGCATGATCGGAATGAAGCTGACCAGGGTGTACTCCATCATCACCACTTCCAAGGCAAAGATGACTCCTGCCAGTGGGGTATCGAAGGAGGCGGAGATGCCGGCCGCGGTACCGCAACCGACCAGGGTGCGAATGCTGTTATTGGGCAGTGATAGGTATTGTCCCAGCAGGGAGCCGCTGGCGGCACCGAGAAACACATGGGGGCCTTCCCGACCGACCGAGTGACCGCTGATGATGGCGATGGCGGCGCCGAAAAACTGCAGCATAAAACCACGCAGGGAGATATGGCCCTGGTGGTAGATCAGACGTTCCATCACCCTTGGAATACCCAGTACATGCAGGCCCTTGGCAAAACGAAGAAAGATAAATCCGAGCAGCAGACCGCCGAGGATGGGCAATACAAGGCGTATCAAGGGGTGCAGGGCTTCATAATTCTCCACCT
Source organism: gamma proteobacterium symbiont of Ctena orbiculata (assembly GCA_003094555.1). GTDB lineage: Bacteria > Pseudomonadota > Gammaproteobacteria > Chromatiales > Chromatiaceae > Thiodiazotropha. The sequence goes on along the minus strand of NATW01000117.1, from coordinate 36,486 downwards.
CCCCGCCGGGCAGAAAGCTGGCCTGGGTCGACTCGACAAGGAGGCGGAAGAGTATGATGACAATCCCAGTAACGAAGCCGCAGATCAATCCTAAAACGGATAGAATCACCAGCGCATCGTGACGCGAGAGTTGCAGACGCAGTCGGTCTAACCAGTTGATAATCCCTGTAAAGGGCACGATTGGGATACCTGTCGTTTAGCGTTTATTGATGTCAACCTTGGGTGTCCATCCACCACCGCCAGGTGATATGCTGGCCTACACCTGAGGCTGATTGTTGGTCGACGTCCTGAATTCGCATCCCTGAGTAGATCGGGCTTATGTGCTGTCCCTATCGCCGGCGAGGGATGACTCACTGGTGTCTACGCAGGTTGTGGTTGTCTCTGGATGGGCACTTTGTAATAGTCGGTTAATATACTTGAGCAGTAGCGGTATGTCAGCAAATCGAATGGTTCTGGATAATCAGGCGGCCTCCCGAACGGGTACAGAAATCGAACTCATGGAACAGCTGCTGGGCTTCAGTGGCTCGAAGGTCCTGGAGTTAGGCTGCGGCAGTGCCTGGATTACCCGTCAATTGGCACAGGCACATCCCGATTGTCATTTTATTGCCACTGAGGTCGATGCTGTTCAGCATGAGAAGAATCTGCACGACCCGGTGACCAATGTCAGCTTTCGCCTGGAAGGGGCGCAATCGATCAGTGAACCTGATCAGAGTGTGGATGTGGTGATGATGCTGAAATCACTCCACCATGTACCCGAGTCGGTCATGCCCGATGCGATGAGTGAGGTTGCCAGGGTGCTTAAACCTGGCGGTAGGGCCTATTTTTCAGAGCCTGTCTATGCGGGTGAGTTCAATGCATTGATGAGCCTGGTGCATGACGAGAAAAGGGTCAGAGAGATCGCCTTCAAGGCGATTCGGTCTTTGTCCGAGAGAGATGATATGGCCCTGCTGGGTCAGCATTTCCTAAATGTGCCCGGCAGATATGACTCCTGGGAGGTGTTTGAATCCCGTTTTCTGAAAGTTACCCATACCAAGCTGCAGATCGACCAGCAGCGCTATGCCAAGATCAGGGCGGCATTCATGGAACATCTGGGCCCCCGGGGTGCGGAGTTTCTCAAGCCGCACCGGATCGACCTGCTGTGCAGGAAGCATATTAGTTAATTGGGATATACTCTGGTTTGCCGATTGCAAGCAGGCCGATTCCCTGCTTTAATGAGAATCATTAACATTTAAAGGTTTGTGGATCGTTTGTGGCCTCCGACAGCACCATTACAGAGGAATTGATCTCCCTGGCCAGGCTGCCGGTGGGTCGTCGTGCCAGGATCAAGCGCATCATGGGTGGCAGGCATCTGGTCCACAGACTGCTGAGTTTAGGATTGAGAATGGGCTCTGAAATCGAGTTGATACAACGACGTGGTGCCGGCGTGGTGGTGGCCAACCAGGGCGCCAGGGTGGCGCTCGGGGCGGGGGTCGCCGAGAAGTTGTTGATGCTGCCACTCGATCTTGAAGATGCAAACAAACGGGCCTAGGTGTAGTCGTGGCCTGTCATGAAGAGAGCTCTCCGGAGTCTGCACCCTCACAGCATCCCCTGACCATCGCCCTTGCGGGCAATCCCAATTGTGGCAAGACCGCACTGTTCAATAAGCTGACAGGGATTCGTCAGCGTACCGGGAATTGGCCAGGGGTGACGGTGGACAGGAAGGAGGGTCGCTTCAGCATCGACAGCACGGAAGTGAGTGTGGTCGACCTGCCCGGCATCTACTCTATGGATGCCACCTCCCTGGATGAGAAGGTGACCCGGGACTATCTCCTCTCCGGGGATGCGGATCTCATCGTCAATATCGTGGATGCCTCCAATCTCGAGCGGAATCTCTATTTCTCCGTTCAGATGCTGGAGATGGGGGTGCCGCTGCTGTTGGCCCTGAACATGATGGATGTGGCACGCAAGCGCGGTATCAATATCGATATCCAACGTCTCAGCCAGGACCTGGGGTGTCCCGTGGTACCCATCGTCGCCGTAAGTGGTGAAGGTGTTACCAAACTGAAGGCCGCGATTCAGGATCTGGCCGCCGGTGAAGTGAGTGGCGGATTCGCCCTTGCCCAGGATGAAGTGGTGGAACAGGCGATCATGGCGATGGAGCCTGCCCTGCATCAGGCCAAGCATAAGAGCCACTCGCAGCGGCGTTGGCTGCTGTTGAAGATGCTGGAGGGTGACCGCTTTGCCCTGGACTATGCCGATGAGGCATTGCAGACCCAGGTCCACCAGTGGCAGGAGGTGATCGAGGATCGTGTTGACGAGGACCCGGATATCCATATTGCGGATACCCGTTACGGCCATGCCCATGCCATTTCCCAGAATGTGACCCAACTGCCTGGCCGGGTTGAGAAGACCATGAGTGATCGTATCGACAAGGTGGTATTGAGCCGCCTCTTCGGGATACCGGTGTTCCTTGCCGTGATGTACCTGATGTTCATGTTCGCGATCAATATCGGTGGCGCCTTCATCGATCTCTTCGACGGTATCGCAGGCGCCATCTTCGTCGACGGTTTCGGCCAGGTGTTGGGATCGATGGGGGTTGCGGACTGGTTGATCGTGCTGCTGGCCGACGGCGCCGGCGGCGGTATTCAGGTGGTGGCCACCTTCATACCCATCATCACCGCCCTCTATCTTTTCCTCTCGGTGGTGGAGGACTCCGGCTATATGGCCAGGGCCGCCTTTGTCATGGATCGCTTCATGCGTTCCATAGGACTACCGGGCAAGGCGTTCGTGCCGATGATCGTCGGCTTTGGTTGTAACGTACCGGCGGTGATGGCGACCCGTACCCTGGAGAGTGAGAGAGAACGAAAACTGACCATCCTGATGAATCCCTTCATGTCCTGTGGCGCCCGGTTGCCGGTGTATGTGCTGTTTGCCGCCGCCTTCTTTCCGGCGAACGGGCAGAACCTGGTTTTCGGCCTCTATCTCATTGGCATCGTGGTGGCGATTCTCACAGGGATGATCATGAAGAAGACCCTGCTCTCCGGTGAGAGCGCGGGTTTCATGATGGAGTTGCCCCACTACCATATGCCTACCATCAGGGGGGTCATGTTGCGTACCTGGGACAGGGTCAAGCTGTTCATCAAGGAGGCGGGGAGGGTGATCGTGCTGATGGTGCTGGTGATCAACACCCTGAACTCCATCGGTACCGATGGCAGTTTCGGTAACGAGGATACGGAACACTCCGTGCTCAGCAGCATCAGTAAGGCGGTGACACCCCTGCTGTCGCCGATGGGTATACATCAGGACAACTGGCCCGCAACAGTTGGTGTCTTCACCGGTATTTTGGCCAAGGAGACGGTGGTTGGAACCCTCGACGCACTATATACCCATCTTGCCAATGAGGAGGCGGGGATAGCCGCGGGTGATCAGGCCTTCGATTTCTGGCAAGCGATCGCTGCAGCCCTGGTGACTGTGCCGGAAAACCTCATCGGGGTGAAGGATCTGCTCACCGATCCCCTCGCCATGGATGTGGGCGATATCAGCAGTGCCCAGGCGGCTGCCGAGGTGCAACAGGTCAATGTGGGGGTATTTGGCGCCATGGCGGCTCGCTTTGATGGCCGGGCCGGGGCCTTTGCCTATCTGCTGTTTATCCTCCTCTACTCCCCCTGTGTGGCCACTATCGGTGCCATCCGGCGTGAGGCAGGCCCACGCTGGGCGGCCTTCGTGGTCGCCTGGTCCACCGGCATCGCCTTCATCAGTGCAAGTCTCTTCTATCAGTTGGCGACCTATGCCGATCATCCGCAAAGCGCATTTGTTTGGATCATCGGTCTGCTGGTATTGCTGGTGGCGATTATCGGTGGCTTGAGATACTGGTCGCAACGCTCGCAACAGTTGATTTCCGAGGTGGGGGCCTGAACCTGCAATGATGCTGACCACGATCAGGGACTATCTATCCAAACGCGGCCAGGCGACCCTGGCCGATATCGCATTGCATGTGGATGCGGATCCCGATGCGGTGAGGGGTATGCTGCAGCAGTGGGTACGTAAGGGCAGGGTCGAACAACGCAAGGTTGAGGCCAATTGCGGCACCAGTTGCACCCGTTGTGATCCGGCTGCCATGGAACTCTATGTCTGGATCGAACGCCTGAACAGGCATTGAGCCGCTGAGGCTTTTGCCAGCTTCTCCATGTGGTCTCATCCCCCTCTCATCGGGACAGGCTACTTTTTCAGCTTGATGACCAGGCTGTTGATATTGTTGTCCTTGGCGAGGCGCCTGACCGCATTCAAGCGGGACTGGCTCCGATAGGGGCCGCTGCGGACACGATGATAGGTGTCCCGGTTGTTGATGCTTACCTTCTGGATCTCCGCCTCTATCCCGATCAATGCGAGCTTTGCCTTGCGTCGGTCCGCATCCCGATGCTTCCTGAATGAGCCCATCTGCAGGATATAACTGCCTGACTCCCTTTTGCTTGGGGTGGCGGCCTCCTTGGGTATCTTTCTATCACTGACACCCTCCGGAGTGACAATCTCTTCATCCGGTATCACCACCTCCATTTCGGGCAGGATGGTGTAAAACTCAAAGGTGGGTTTAGATGCGTTCGACTGCTCCTGCTTGGTGGCGTCTGGCCGGGGTTTGGGGACGCCTGGTACCGTGTTGCTGGAGAGGCCGGGTCCGAGTCTCAACCAGGCCAGCCCCGTCAGGAAGGCGCCGATGACAATACCGCCGAACAGGTAGATCAGGCAGTTTCCACTGCTTTGGCGTTTGTTCTTTTTTTTCTGGGCGCGGTGCTTGTAGTCAGCCATGATGTCACATCTTTTCCGGTGCAGAGACGCCAAGCAGATTCAAACCGTTGCGTACAACCTGTCGGGTTGCCAGGATCAGCTGTAACCGGGAGTCCCGCAGGGCAGTGTCTGAGATCAGGAATTTGTGGGCGTTGTAGTAGGTGTGGAAATCGTTGGCCAGTTCACGCAGATAGTGGGTCAGCTGGTGAGGCTCTTCGTGCAGCGCCGCTGCCTCTACGATCTCCGGATATTTGGCGAGGCTGGTGATCAATGCCTGCTCATGGGGTTCGTTCAACAAGCCGTAGTCGACCACGGAAGGATCACTTTCGAATGGAATCGATTGCTCGCTTGCCTGCAGAAATACACTGCAGATACGGGCATGGGCATATTGCACATAGTAGACAGGATTGTCATTCGACTGGGACTTGGCCAGATCGAGATCGAAATCCATGTGTTGTTCGCATTTGCGCATCACATAGAAGAAGCGGGCCGCATCCGCGCCCACCTCCTTGCGCAGCTCCCGCAGGGTGACGAACTGACCGGAGCGGGTGGACATGGGGACCTTTTCACCGTTGCGATAGAGGATCGCGAACTGCACCAGTAACACATCCAGTTTGGAAGCGTCGTCACCCAATGCCTGCAGGGCCGCCTTGACCCGCGGTACATAGCCATGGTGGTCGGCGCCCCAGACATCGATGACCCGCTCGAAACCGCGTTCCAATTTATCCATGTGGTAGGCGATATCGGATGCGAAATAGGTCGTCTGACCGTTATCGCGTATCACTACTCGATCCTTTTCATCCCCATAGTCAGTGGAGCGAAACCAGACTGCACCATCCTTGTCATAGAGGTGACCGCTGCTGCGCAGTCGCTTGATGGCACGGGTGACAGCGCCACTCTGCGTGAGACTGCGCTCGGAATACCACTCCTCATAGTTGACACCGAACAGCCCCAGGTCATCACGGATGTCGTCGAGAATGGTGTTGAGTGCCAACTCGAAGACGAAACGATAGCGGTTGTCCCCCAACAGCTGCTTGGCGCGCTCGATCAGATCATCGATATGCGCCTCCTTGTCCCCCCCGGCGGGTTCATCTGCAGCAATCCCGGTAAAAACCGTTTCCGCGTCATGCTTGTAGGTCTCGCCATGGTCACGGTGAAGTGTGGCGGCGATATCCCACACATAGTCCCCCCGGTATCCGTTGGCGGGGAAGGTCAGATTCTCGTCACACAGCTCCAGGTAGCGCAGCCAGACCGATGTTGCCAGGATATCCATCTGGCGGCCTGCATCGTTGACATAGTATTCACGATGCACATCGTAGCCGACGGCCTGCAGCAGATCGGCCACCACCGAGCCGTAGGCGGCTCCCCGGCCGTGTCCCACGTGAAGCGGGCCGGTCGGGTTGGCGGAGACGAATTCCACCTGGATGCGCTTACCCTCACCCAGGTCACTGCGCCCGTAACCCTGGCCCAGTTTGATGATGGCGGGTATCAGGCTGTGATAGGCGGTCGCGGTCAGGGTGAAATTGATAAATCCTGGGCCGGCGATATCGCAGCGTTCGAGCAGATCGGACGCGGGCAGGGCGTCGACTATCATCTGCGCCAGTTCCCGGGGATTGGTACGCACAGGCTTGGCCAGCACCATCGCTATATTGGTGGCGAAATCCCCATGTTGGCTGTCCCGGGTGCGCTCAATCTTGGGCGGAGTCCCCGTCTCCGGGGGAATCACCCCGTCCAAGGTCAGCTGTTTCAGTGCTGCTGTAACCAGTTGCTCGATCTGCTTCTTCATCGTGTCTGTGGATTTGCCGGTTTCAAGGGCGGCAAGGATACCAGGAATCGGGCTGTCCAGGGGAGTGGGGTGTCTAAAAATCCGTCAGAAATGGTTCATTTCCCGGTCATGCGGTTGTCATTCCCGGTTTCTACACTTGCCTTGAATTATGAGTACCAAGGAAAAAGAGATCATGTCTGTCGAGAGACGCTACAGTAAACGCTACCCCATGCAAGGGGAAGTCTATATTCGCTATCGCAAGCAGCAGGTATTTCCAGCGAATGCAGCCAACTGCTCCATGCAGGGGATTTTTTTGGCAACCCGGAGTCTGACCATGTTGTCGGGTGCCATGGTCGAGCTGGAGTTTTTTTATGGCGGTCGGCATTGGATGATCATGGGAATTGTCACCCACACCCAATCAGACGGTGTCGGTATCATGTTCTGGCGGCCACAACCCGAGCTCTTCGATGCGGTGATCGCTGCCGCAACCCGTAACCAGCCGGTGGGCCACACGGGGGCCGTGGTCAGCGAGGCAGTTGTTTAGCCGCCAGCGTGGCAGTTCTGCCCCGGCGGCCCCTGAAATGAATATCCCTGTGGAATTGGGGATTGTCATCGTTGTGTAACAAATCTCCTGTTTAATGGCTGCCTTCATACACACTATGGACACAGCGATGACAGTCCCGAGAATACTTGCTGTTGATGATGAACCTGCCGTCGGTGAGATGCTGCGGTTTATTTTAGAGCAGGATGGGTTTCAGGCAGATTTCGTCGAAGATGCGACCCAAGCCATCAATCAGATACGCAAATCCAAGCCTGATCTGATTCTACTCGACTGGATGTTACCTGGCATGAGCGGCCTGGAACTGGCTGGCAGGTTGAAGAAGGATCGGGAGACGGCTTCCATCCCGATTATCATGCTCACCGCCAAAGGCGAAGAGAATGACAAGGTTCGCGGCCTGGATATCGGCGCCGAGGATTATGTCACCAAGCCCTTCTCAGCCAGGGAGTTGTTGGCGAGAATCCGCTCCATCCTGCGCCGGGTGTCGCCCCTGCTTGCCGGGGATCTGCTCGAGTGCGGCGGTCTTGCCCTGGATCCGGTGAGCCACAGGGTCACCTCGGACGGTGAGGCTGTGGAACTGGGTCCCACCGAGTTTCGCCTGTTGCACTTCTTCATGTCCCATCGGGAGAGGGTCTTCACCCGGGGGCAGTTACTGGACCAGGTCTGGGGCACGAATGTTTACATCGAGGAGCGCACCGTGGATGTGCATATCCGGCGTCTGCGCAAGGCTCTGGAACCCACCGCCAAGGATAAGTTGCTACAGACGGTTCGCGGTGCCGGGTATCGATTCTCGGACAAAGTCTGAAACCCTTACTGGTACGGAGATCCTCCTATGCAGTTCTCCCCATGGTCAGGACAGCTGAAGGGCTATTGTGGAAGACATTACTCTCACCGTCGTTTTTGTAATAAAACCGTAATATTAATCTCATTTTCTATTCATCTTAACGGCCTATCCTCTAGCGCCTGAATACATCATCACGCCAGTTTTTACTTACTGGTTCTCTACGAAGGAGAGATTGAAACATGAAAAAGCTGATATCAGCAGCGGTCGCACTTTCACTGACCGGTTTCGTTGGCATGGCCTCAGCTCGGGACTACATCAGCGTGGTCGGTTCCTCAACCGTCTACCCTTTTGCTACCGTGGTTGCAGAGCAGTTTGGTAAGACCTCCAAGTTCAAAACCCCTAAGATCGAGTCTACCGGCTCCGGTGGTGGCTTAAAGCTGTTCTGCGCTGGTGTCGGCGTCGAGCATCCCGATATCACCAACGCCTCGCGTCGGATCAAGAAGTCCGAAGTCGAGCGCTGCGCTGGTAACGGTATCAACGATATCATCGAAGTGAAGGTCGGTTACGACGGTATCGCACTGGCCAACTCCAAGGCTGCTCCCCGTTTCTCCGTCACCCGTAAGGATATCTTCCTGGCCCTGGCCAAAGAGGTTCCGGATCCTAAGGATCCCACCAGCGGCAAGCTGGTTGCCAACCCTTATCAGACTTGGAAGGATGTCAACAAAGATCTCCCCGATATGGCTATCGAAGTCTTAGGTCCTCCTCCTACATCCGGTACCCGTGACGCTTTCGCCGAGTTGGCGATGGAGGGTGGCTGTAAGAAGATTGACTGGATCAAGGCCATGAAGAAGAAAGACAAGAAGATGTACAAGTCGGTCTGCCACACCGTGCGTGAGGACGGCAAATACATCGAAGCCGGCGAGAATGACAACCTGATCGTACAGAAACTGGAAGCCAACAAGGGTGCCCTGGGCGTCTTCGGCTACAGCTTCCTGGATCAGAACTCCGACAAGGTACAGGGCTCGCTGGTTGACGGTGTCGCGCCGACCTTCGAGCTGATCGCCGACGGCAGCTACCCTGTCTCGCGGCCGCTCTACTTCTATGTAAAGAAGGCGCACATGGGCAAGATCCCCGGTATCGATGAGTATCTGGCCGAGTTCACCAGCGACAAGGCTTGGGGTGATGACGGTTATCTGGCCGACAAGGGCCTGATCCCGATGCCTGTCGAAGAGCGTAAGGCGTTCAAGAGCGACGTTGAGTCCAAGACTTCTCTGAAACTCTAAAGTCTTATGTGAGCTGAAGGAGCGGCTGTCTCTCGAATCGGGGACAGCCGCTTTCTTTCCTGGGAACTGTCATGCATTCGTCTACGCTGATCATTATTTTATTAGGCCTGATGACACTGGCCTACTACATGGGCCGTAAGCGCTCCCTGAGTCTGGTGAGCGGCCGGGTCAGAGATCTCCATTCGCTGCCCTCCTATTATGGACTTCACACTGCGCTCTGGTGCGGGATTCCGGCACTGATTCTATTCGTGTTCTGGGTCTCCTTCGAAGGTGCCGTGGTCACGGGCATGGTGGTTGACAGCCTGCCCCAGGAGATCCAGGAGCTTCCCCCGGAGCGGCTCAACCTGGTGATGAACGATATCCGCAACCTGGCCCAGGGTGATATCGTCTCGCAGGAAGTTGACGAGACCATGCAGGGTGCCGCCGACCACTACGCCTCACTGCTGAATATCAGCGATATGGCCCTGTTCGTGATTGCCCTCTCGGTGGCAATTCTGGGTGGACTGCTGGCGCAACGCTCCATCAGTCGCCATCAGCGTGCCCGAAACCGGGTTGAGAAGGCGGTCAACTTCTTCCTCGTCTCAAGCTCGTCGCTGGCGATCTTTACCACCATCGGTATAGTACTGTCGGTTCTTTTCGAGTCGATCCGTTTCTTTCAACAGATACCGGTCACTGAGTTCCTCTTCGGCCTGGAGTGGTCGCCGCAGACGGCGATCAGGGCGGACCAGGTCGGATCCTCCGGCGTTTTCGGCGCCATTCCGCTGTTTGCGGGCACCTTTCTGATTACCATTATCGCGATGTTCGTGGCCGTGCCCATCGGCCTGATGTCGGCGATCTTTATGGCCGAGTACGCGAGCAAACACTTTCGCGCCCTTGCAAAACCGGTGCTCGAGGTGCTTGCCGGTATTCCCACGGTTGTCTACGGCTTCTTCGCGGCCCTCACAGTGGCCCCCTTCTTTCGCGATATGGGAGCCAGTCTGGGATTGAGTGTCTCTTCTGAGTCTGCCCTCGCCGCGGGTGTGGTGATGGGCATCATGATTATCCCCTTTGTCTCCTCACTCTCGGACGACGTTATCAACGCGGTACCCCAGGCGATGCGCGACGGTTCTTACGGCCTCGGCGCGACCCGCTCCGAGACCATTCGCCAGGTTATCATTCCGGCCGCCCTGCCTGGCATTGTCGGCGGTGTGCTGCTGGCGGTGTCCCGGGCCATCGGCGAGACCATGATCGTGGTGATGGCCGCCGGCCTATCCGCCAACCTGACAGCCAATCCGCTGGAGGCGGTGACCACGGTAACCGTGCAGATCGTCACCCTGCTGGTGGGTGATCAGGAGTTCGACAGCGCCAAGACCCTGGCGGCCTTCGCCCTGGCCCTGGTGCTGTTTGCCATCACCCTGGCCCTCAACATGATCGCTCTGCACATCGTGCGTAAATATCGTGAACAATATGAATAATCAGCAGCAACAACACGACCGGACTATGGTCCGGGTCCAGAAAGGTCTGGATCGCCGTTATCGTCAGGAAAAGCGGTTTCAGAGAATAGGTCTGGGGGCGATCGTTCTCGGCCTGGTGTTCGTCTCGTTCCTGTTTATCAGCATATTCGCCAACGGCTACACCGCCTTTCAGCAGACCTATGTGAAGCTCGATATCGACTTCGATCCGGAGCTGATCGCGCCGGTAGGGGAAACAGACCCTGAGGTACTCTCCGGGGCCAACTACGGCGGGTTGGTGAAGAAGACCCTGCGGGAGATGTTCCCGGATGTCTCCAATCGTCGGGAGAAGAAGGTCCTGTATGGCCTGGTGAGCACCGGCGCCAGCTACCAGCTGCGGGATATGGTGATGCAGGATCCCGCCCTGATCGGTACTCGGCAGAGTGTCTGGCTGGTGGCGGACGACGATGTGGATATGCTGATCAAGGGGCATATCGATCTGAATGTTCCCGAGAGCGACCGGCGCATCAAAAATAACCAGATGGTGTGGATCCAGTCGCTGCAGGAGGAAGATCGCATCGAGAAGTACTTCAATACCACATTCTTTACTGCGGGTGACTCCCGTGAGCCCGAGTTGTCGGGTATCAAGGGTGCCGCCTACGGCTCCTTCTTCACCCTGTTGATCTGCCTCTTGATCTCCTTCCCGGTGGGGGTGGCCGCGGCGGTCTACCTTGAAGAGGTTGCTCCCAAGAACCGTTGGACCGACATCATCGAGGTCAACATCAACAACCTGGCGGCGGTACCCTCCATCGTCTTCGGTCTGTTGGGCCTGGCGGTCTTCATCAACTTCTTCGGCCTGCCGCGTTCGGTACCCCTGGTCGGCGGTCTGGTGCTGGCCCTGATGACCCTGCCGACGATCATCATCGCCAGCCGCGCTGCCTTGAAGTCGGTACCACCGTCGATTCGTGAGGCGGCACTCGGTGTCGGGGCGTCACCGATGCAGACGATCACCCACCATGTACTGCCGTTGGCGATGCCGGGAATGCTAACTGGCACCATCATCGGCATGGCCCAGGCCCTGGGTGAGACCGCGCCGCTGCTGATGATCGGTATGGTGGCCTTTATTGTGGATACCCCCGGCGGACCTTTCGATCCTGCGGCGGTGCTGCCGGTGCAGATCTACCTCTGGGCCGACAGCCCCGAGCGTGCGTTTGTCGAACGTACATCCGCGGCGATCATGGTGCTGTTGGCTTTCCTCATCAGCATGAATCTGTTGGCCGTCTGGCTGAGAAAGAAATTTGAGCGGCGTTGGTAGGCCGACGCAAGCGAGGTTAGTATGGAAGAGTTAGTCAACGAAAGTGGCGTGGTTGCCAAACCACTAAATCCAGATGCTGCAACCGAGGCTGATATGCAGGCAACACAAGAACAGCATGGCAGCGGGACAATCGGGGAGATCTACGTGGATGATCCCCGCATGACCTGCAGAAACGTCAATGTCTACTACGGTGAGAAGCAGGCGATATTCGATGTCAATCTCGATATCGGCAAGAACCAGGTTATCTCCATGATCGGCCCTTCCGGTTGTGGTAAGTCGACCTTCCTGCGCTGTCTCAACCGCATGAACGACACCATCGATGTCTGTCGTGTAACCGGTCAGATCAAGATGGACGACCAGGATATCTACGACGGAGGCCTGGATGTGGTGCCGCTGCGCGCCAGCGTCGGCATGGTGTTTCAAAAGCCCAATCCGTTTCCTAAATCGATCTATGACAATGTCGGTTATGGTCCGCGTATCCACGGCTTGAGCGATGATACCAAGCACCTGGATGAGATCGTTGAGAAATCGCTGATCCGGGCGGGTCTCTGGGAGGAGGTCAAGGATCGTCTCGACCAGCCGGGCACCGGCCTCTCGGGTGGCCAGCAACAGCGCCTCTGCATCGCGCGGGCCATCGCGGTCAGTCCGGAGGTTATCCTGATGGACGAGCCCTGTTCCGCCCTCGATCCCATCGCCACCGCGAAGATCGAGGAGTTGATCGACGAACTGCGGGAAAACTACACGATCGCCATCGTAACCCACTCTATGCAACAGGCTGCGCGGGTAAGCCAGCGCACCGCCTATTTCCATCTCGGCAAGTTGATCGAGGTGGGTGAAACGGACCAGATCTTTACCAATCCCCGGCATAAATTGACCGAAGACTATATTACCGGTCGCTTCGGTTAAGGATAAAACAGATGAATGACATGACCAGCGGACATACAGTCAAGGCCTTTTCCGAAGAACTGGATAGCATCAACAAACTCGTAGTCGAGTTGGGTGAGCTGGGTTTGGATCAGCTGCGTCGGGCGGTGCAGACTCTCCGGGACGAGGATACCAAGGAGGCGGGTCTGGTCATCGACCGGGACCGGGAACTCAACGAGATCGATATCAGGGCCGATGAGGAGATCATCCGCCTGATCGCCAAGCGTCAGCCGATGGCCAAGGATCTGCGCGACATCCTAACGGTGCAGAAGATCATCACCGACCTGGAGCGGGTCGGCGACGAGGCGCGCAAGATCGCCAACCTGACCATCCACTTCTACGACAACGGTAAGCCGCCACCAAGTAATGAGATCCTCAGCGATATCTACGATATGGCCAGCTTCGTCGATGAGATGCTGAGTCTGAGCCTGCGTGCCTTTGTGGATGTGGACAGCAAGGCCGCGATGGCTGTCATCGAGAAGGAGGGGCGACTGTTCGATGAGTTCCGGGGCGCCTTACGCCGGCTCTCCACCTTCATCATGGAGGACTCACGCAGTGTCGGTCACATGGTGGATATCGTATTGGCCCTGCGCGCCCTGGAACGTATCGGCGGTCATGCCAAGAATATCGGTGGGCATGTGATCTTCCTGATGACCGGCAAGGATGTCAGGCACGAGGATATCAACGTAATCCACAGCGAGTTGGCGAATCTGAGTTAGACCGGCCAAACAGGGTTCCATCAGGTTGCGGATTGCTGCTTGATCGCGACCGGAGAAACCCGCCATATCCGTTCGCAATACTCTTTAATGGCGCGATCCGATGAGAACCAGCCACAGCGGGCGGTGTTCAAGATCGAAGCCCGTGTCCATTTGGACTTGTCATTCCAGACATGATCCACATGTTGTTGGCTTGTTCGATAGGCTGAGTAGTCCTCTAGCACAAAAAAGTGGTCATGCCCCAGTAAATTCTCCACCAGGGGATGGAACCTGTTACTGTCACCAGCGGAAAACAGACCATCGTTAATGGCATCGATCACGGCACGCAGCTGTGGATCATTGAGATAGTGATCGCGGGGTTGGGTATTGCAGGCGCGCCGGGTCGCCACCTCGGATTCGGTGAGGCCGAAGAGAAAGAAATTCTCTGCACCCACCCGCTGACGAATCTCAATGTTGGCCCCATCCAGGGTGCCGATGGTCAGGGCACCGTTCAGGGCGAACTTCATATTACCCGTGCCCGATGCCTCCATGCCTGCGGTTGAGATCTGTTCCGAGAGGTCGGCGGCGGGGTAGATCCTCTCGGCGCTGCTGACATTGAAATTGGGCAGGAAGGCGATGCGCATGCGATCGCGAACATCCGGGTCGGCATTCACCCTGTTGGCGACAGCGTGGATCAACTCGATGATCAGTTTGGCGAAGTGATAGCCTGGGGCGGCCTTGCCGGAGAAGAGCCAGGTTCGTGCGGGTGCGTCGGGATACAAACCCTGTTTCAGATCCAGATAACGACCAATGATGTGCAGGATGTTGAGGTGCTGGCGTTTGTACTCATGGAAACGCTTGATTTGGCAATCGAGTAGGCTGGTTGCCTCCACTTCAATGCCCGAGGTGTCGCGGATGGTCTGTGCCAACAGCTGTTTGTTGTGCAGCTTGACCTCTCGCCAGGCCGCTTGAAAATCGCTTTTACCGGCCCACTCCTCCAGCTCCTGCAGACGTGCCAGATCCTTTGTCCAGGCGTCACCGATGATATCGTTTATCAACCCGGTCAAGGCCGGATTCGCCAGTATGAGGAAGCGACGAGGGGTTACCCCATTGGTGACATTGGTGAAGCGTTGTGGATCCAGGGTATGGAAATCCTTCAATACACGCTGTTGCAACAGACGGCTGTGCAACTTTGCCACACCGTTGATTGTGTGGCTGGCGACTGATGCCAGATGGGCCATGCGTACGCTGCGGCCGAATCTTTCATCGATGAGGGAGAGTCTCCCCAGAAGATCGATATCGTCAGGTGAACTCACTCTGACCCTATCCAGAAAGCGCCGGTTGATCTCATAGAGGATTTCCAGATGCCTCGGCAGGATCTCGCCGAAGAGTTCCACCGGCCAGGTCTCCAGGGCCTCGGGGAGCAGGGTGTGGTTGGTATATGAGATAGTCCTGCGAACCAGTTTCCAGGCGTTGTCCCAGTCCATTTCATGCACATCGATCAACAGCCGCATCAACTCCACCACCGCAATCGCCGGATGGGTATCGTTGAGTTGGATGGCGAACTTCTCCGGCAGCAGTTCCAGAGAGCTGTTCTGTTGCAGCAGCAGGCGGATGATGTCCTGGATGGTGCAGGAACAGAAAAAAAACTCCTGCTCCAGGCGCAGGCGCTTGCCCTGCATCGGTTCGTCATTGGGATAGAGCACCTTGCTGATCGTCTCCGAGGCGATCTTGTCGTCAACCGCCCGTTCGTAGTCTCCCAGGTTGAACGCATCCAGGTTGAATGATTCGCAGGCCTGCGCATTCCACAGCCGCAGCAGATTGACCGTGGCTACGCGATAGCCGGGTATCGGCGTGTCATAGGCCACTCCCTTGACCAGGCGTTGGGGGTGCCAGCGCACCCGGTAACGGCCGGACTCATCCCTGTAGTGATCGGTAGTGCCGCCGAAACCGATCTCGAAGTTGATCTCCGGTCGGGGGACCTCCCAGGGATTTCCGCCGCGCAACCATTTGTCCGCAAGTTCCACCTGACGCTCATCCCTGATGGCCTGTTCGAAGATGCCGAACTCATATCGAATGCCATAACCGATGGCAGGGATCTGCAGGGTGGCAAGGGAGTCGAGATAACAGGCCGCCAACCTGCCCAGGCCGCCATTGCCGAGACCGGGTTCCGGTTCCTGGGCGGCGATCTCATCGAGATTCAGCCCAAGCGCTGTCATGGCCTTACGGATCTGCGGCTCGATGCCCAGGGCCAGCATGGCGTTGCGCAGGTGCGGACCGGGCAGGTATTCCGCGGAGAGGTAGCAGACGCTGCGGCTTGCCTGACGGTAGTAGGTGCTCGCCGTGTCGATCCAGTTGCTCAACAGGCGATCGCGTACGGTCCATGCCAGGGCCAGATAGAAATCATTCAGGGATGCCACCTCGGGAAAGCGGGCCTGAACAAAGTAGAGATTGTCCAGGAACGAGTGACGAATGGAGTCCACATCCGCGGCGGTACGGTAATCGGAAAACTCTGTTTTCTTCATAAGCGTTTTTGGCTATGTTTTCTTCAATTAAAGCTTAATAAACCGGAATAGCCCAATTGCATGGTTGTGCCAGGCATGAGGTTAAATTAAACACCTGTGGTTTTGGCGCTTTACGGGCCAGTATCATTGTCTGCACGGAACTTTCCTGAGATGACAGTGTAAATAGAGGTAAACGCCAAATGGATTTGTATGGATATACCTTATACTCTGAATGAAGGGTAGACTTTACCCATTCGCATTCGAGTGGAGCCGTAATACCCGGACAGGTTATCGATAAGGGATTTTTATGTATCACATAGCTAGTAAACACCTGCCTCTGTTGCACCTCTACCCCATCGCGCTCTGTTTGGTGTTGATGGTCACCGGTTGTTCAGTCTCCTATTCGACCGATGTTGATAGCGAGCAAAAGATCTCCGAAGAGAGCGGCAATTTCAACGGTAACCTGAATGAGGGTGATCAGTTCGGTCTGGCCCTGGCCAATATCGGAGACCTGGAGGGCGATGGCGTCACCGATCTCGCCGTGGGCGCCCCATTCAGTGACGACAATGGGCAGGATCGTGGCGCGGTATGGATTCTGTTCATGGATAGTGACGGAGAGGTGGACAACCATCAGAAGATCTCGGAGGACGACGGGGATTTTAGCGGCGACCTGGACGACGGGGATCAGTTTGGCCGTGCCGTCGCGCCCCTGGGGGATCTGAACAACGATGGTTTTCTGGACATCGCGGTGGGTGCCCCGCTGGATGACGATGCCGGCACCGACAAGGGGGCTGTCTGGATCCTGTTTCTCGATGGTGAAGGTACGGTTCTGTCTGAACAGAAGATCTCGGATGATGAGGGAGAGTTCGAGGGGGATCTGGATGACAATGATCAGTTTGCCCACTCCCTGGCCAATATCGGTGACCTGAATAACGATGGTGTCACGGATCTGGCGGTGGGTGTACCCAACGATGATGATGGAGGGACCGACCGGGGTGCCGTCTGGATACTCTTTATGAACAGTGATGGCACGGTGCTTTCGTCGCAAAAGGTTTCCTCCGATGAGGGTGACCTGGACTCTGATCTGGACGATGGAGATCATTTCGGCAGTGCCTTGACAGAGATCGGCGACCTGGATGGGGATGGGGTGACCGACCTGGCCGTGGGTGTCAGTGGTGGTGATGATGGTGGAACCGACCGGGGCGCGGTATGGATTCTGTTTATGAACAACGACGGTACGGTGGCGTCGAAGAAGCGCATATCCCAAAGCCGCGCCTCATTCGATGGAGAGTTGAGTGATAACGACCTGTTTGGCAATGCCCTGGCCAATCTTGGGGACATCAACGATGACGGCACCGATGATCTGGCCGTCGGCGCCAAGCAGAGTGATGATGGCGGAGCGCAAAAGGGTGCGATTTGGGTCCTGTTTCTGGAGATCGACGGTGAGGTCGTCTCAACCTCGAAGATATCCTCTACCGAGGGTAATTTTGATGGCGACCTGGATGGGGGCGATCAGTTCGGCGGCTCCATCGCCCTGGTGGGCGACCTGGACGGTGACGATTTGAACGACATGGCCGTTGGTGCGAGCCTTGACGATGATGGCGGTACCGATAAAGGCGCTGTCTGGATGCTCTTCATGGATGACGTGGTGACAGAGTATGACCGGCAAGAGGGCGGCATCTTCAATATGTCCCAGGATGACCTGTCCAACCTGTTACAGGGTACGGGTGGGGGGAACTGATGCGAGGGTTAGAGCATCTCCTGGGGATCCACATCGATTGACCAGCGTACCCGGCGCGCAGCGGATAACTGCGTGATCTCCGAGACCCACTTCGCCAGCCACTGATGCAGCGGCTGGCGTTGGGCCGATTGAATCAGTAGATGGGCTCTTGTCTTTCCCGCCTTGCGCGCCATGGGTGCGGGTACCGGTCCCCAAAATTCGAGGGGTTCGCTGCCAGGCAGCGCCCTGCCAACCTCGATCGCCCGATTGAGAAAGTTTTCCGGATCTGCGGCCTTGGTCGATTCCGCGCGTAGCAGTACCTGGTGGGAGTAGGGAGGAAAGGTGGCGGCGCGCCGCTCGTCAAGGGCCTCTGCGGCAAAGGCATCGTAACCCTTGGAGGTCAGCAACTGCATCAGGGGGTGGTCCGGATGGCGGGTCTGAATCAATACCTTTCCCGGACGCTCAGCCCGACCGGCCCTGCCTGCCACCTGCACCACCAGTTGCGCCATACGTTCAGAGGCACGGAAGTCGGCACCGAAAAGTCCTTGGTCTATATCCAATATGGCAACCAGGGTGACAGCGGGGAAGTGGTGGCCCTTGGCCAGCATCTGGGTACCCAACAGGAGAGGAAAGTCGCCCGCCTTGACCCGGGACAGCAGCTGCTCCAACGACCCCTTGCGGCTGGTGGAGTCCCGGTCGATACGTGCCAGGGGGGTATCGGGAAAGAGGCGCTGCAGGGTCTCTTCCACACGCTCGGTTCCCTGTCCCAATGGGCGCAGATCCGGACTGCCGCAGCTGGGGCAGTGGACCGGCTCAGGGCGCTGGTGGCCGCAATGGTGACACCATAATATCCGCAGTTGGCGATGGTGGGTCATGCGTGCATCGCAACGGGGGCAATCGGTCAGCCAGCCACAGGCATGGCAGGTCAGCATCGGCGCATAACCGCGCCGGTTGAGAAACAGCAGCGCCTGTTCTCCCGCGTCGAGGGTCTGTCGCAGCTGCTTGATCAATGCGGGTGAAAGACCGCCATCGAGATGGACGCTGCGTATATCCAGTAGTTTCACTGGCGGCATGCGGGCATTGCCCACCCGTTGGGTTAGATTCAAGCGGCTATAGCGTCCTTCAGCCGCATTCCGCAGGGATTCCAGCGATGGGGTGGCGGAGCCAAGCACCACCGGGCAGCCGCACTGCTGTCCCCGTACCAGGGCCAGGTCTCTGGCCGAGTAGCGAAAGCCCTCCTGCTGCTTGTAGGAGAGGTCATGCTCCTCGTCGACGATGATCAGGCCCAGCTTGGGCATGGGGGTGAACACCGCGGAGCGGGTACCGATCAGGATCGGCCGATGTGCACGTCTGACCCCCTGCCATACTCGCTCCCTATCCCCATCGGCCAGGGCGGAGTGGAGTACGGCGACTCCCGCACCCATACTCGTTTGAAAACGCTGTAACAGCTGCGGGGTCAGGCCTATCTCCGGTACCAGCAGCAGCGCCTGTTGACCCCGGGCGACGACCTGTTCCACCAGGCGCAGGTAGACTTCGGTCTTGCCGCTGCCGGTGACGCCCTGAAGCAGAAAGGGTTTGAAGCTGCCCAGATTTCGCTCTACCTGTGCGACAGCCTCACCCTGTTCCTGGTTGAGGTCTATGCTGTGCGGATTGGTTGTGACGGGGTGGACAGCTTCCGGGATTGGGCAGGCCTCGATCCAA
The DNA here is from genome assembly GCA_003094555.1 of gamma proteobacterium symbiont of Ctena orbiculata. Classification (GTDB taxonomy): domain Bacteria; phylum Pseudomonadota; class Gammaproteobacteria; order Chromatiales; family Chromatiaceae; genus Thiodiazotropha. The sequence continues at coordinate 17,045 of NATW01000117.1, read as the reverse complement.
CCCTTCTCCAACAGGGTACGGATCACCGCCTGGGAGATCCGGTGGCGGTTCAGCAGGGTTGGACGATCCAGGCCGTCGCTTGCCTGGGCCAGGGCCTGCATGAGTGCGAGTTGTTTTGGCGCCCGCCGCAGGGACTCCGGGTTGACTGTTTTGCCCGAGGCAGTGAGACGAACCCCATTGTGTCTGATCCTGGAGCCGCTGTGTTGTTTACGCAGTGTGACGGGCAGGGCATGGAAGATCACATCACCCAGGGGGTGTTGGTAGTAGCCTGCGGCCCAATGCAACAGGCGTAGATCCGGGGCTGCAAGCAGGGGTTGTGGATCGATCTGCTGCAGTGCCCGTTTGAGCCGCTCCGGTGGCACATCGCTCTGGGCTTTCACCGCGATCAGGACACCGGTGCGGCTGCTGGGTCCAAACGGGATTTGATAGCGACATCCGATGCTTGGGTTGTGGGCTGGGTCGGTGGGTGGCAGATAGTCGTAAAGCGCCCTTAAGGGACCAGGCAAAGCGATCTGTAATATAGGGTCTGAAGCCATGCCGGAGACTGTATCATGGGTGTAGAAAGGAGGTGGGATTTTACCTAAATCAACATGGGTGGATAGGAATTATTTTTTTCCACAACATTTGTGGATAACTTTGTGCGTAATTTCAGGATATGAGGCCAAAGGCCTTGTCTACACTGGATTCCTATTAATTTGACCAGTTTTTCGCCAATTTTGATTTATGTTAATTTTTACAAGCGGTTATGGCATATAAGATTGTTCTAATGTGTTTATAAATTCAGGTCAGTCGATGCTGTATTGCAGCACGACAAGGTGTGTGCATAAACAAGGCTTTGCACGTCAGTAACCGCTTACGCAGGGGCAAATCATCCTGCCATTGGGGGGGTTGGAGATAGTTGTCGCACGAGTGCGACAATACTATTTTTCACTGATTGTGATTAACCCGGATTTTCATACATCCTGTGAGAATGATGATCCAGGTGTATTCGGCAAGGGGAGGAACGGTGGATAGTATTAATCCGCAAAATCAGCAGAGGCGAGGGAGGGCAGTGTCGTGACTCAATGGGAAATCATTGCGCAACACATCGCGCAGGCATCCAACAAGCCGTTCAATCCCCTGGAACCCAGGCAGGTGGGCGGTGGATGTATCAATCAGGGGGTGCGTTTGACGGATGGGGAGAGGACCTACTTCGTAAAACTGAATAGCGCCGCCCTGCTGGATATGTTCGAGGCGGAAGCGGATGGTCTGAGGGCGATGGCCCAGACCCATACCATAAGGGTCCCGGAGCCCCTCTGTTCCGGCCTGAGCGGGAATCAATCCTATCTGGCCATGGAGCACATCGAGATGGGGCATGGCGGGCGCGGTGGCAGTGAGCTGGCAGGTCGTCAGTTGGCCGCCATGCATCGCGACAGCCAGCCCGACTTCGGCTGGTTTCGGGACAACACCATTGGTTCCACACCCCAGGAGAATCAGGCCGCGGACAACTGGATCGACTTTTGGCGCGATCACAGGCTTGGCTTTCAGCTGCGCCTTGCCGCCCGCAACGGCTACGGCGGCACCCTGCAGCACAAGGGCGAACGCCTGTTGCAGCACTTCCATGTGCTCATCGATCATCAGCCGCAACCGTCACTGCTGCACGGAGACCTGTGGGGCGGGAACCTGGCCTATACCAAGGATGGCGATCCGGTCATCTTCGACCCCGCCGTCTACTATGGAGACCGGGAGGCGGATCTGGCCATGACCGAACTCTTCGGCGGATTCGGCAGCCGCTTCTATGATGCCTACCAGGAGGCCTGGCCCCTCGCGCCCGGTTACTCGACGCGTAAGATCCTCTATAACCTCTACCATATCCTCAACCACCTCAACCTCTTCGGCAGCGGCTACCTGGGGCAGGCCTCGTCGATGATCGACCGGTTGCTGGCGGAGGTTTAGGGTGCTGAGCGCGGCATGAAACTGACGCGGTTAGTTCTTCTTGTTAACTGCCTTTTATCTTAAACCAACACAACGCATCCATAGGATGGCCATTGTCGTAGAATTGCATCTTTTCACAACTTGCACCGTCAAATTCGAGCCCGTTTTTGTTTAGTGCTGTTTTAAAGGGTTCGGAAATGGCTTCAGAGCTCACCAGTGCATTGAAGTCGCTTCTAGACATCTTCTCGTAACTGCCTGACTGACTTTTATTGAGCCAGTCAGATTTTATCCACGGAAAATGGCTAATTTTGCCGACCATGATCGATGTGATGGGTTTTAGGTTGTTATAGGCAATGTATTGAGCTATGCCTTTGCTAAGGGTCTCCCTGACATGAGATTTGGTTGCTGCGCAGGGGTGGTGCACGCTGTCAATGACGACAAATGATCGAAACACAAGGGTGCCGAACATAGACGAGGGTGTTGCGTCATGAGTAACACGAATGGTGCAATTGCCTTGTTGTTCTCCAATTAATAGCGTTTCTATGCCGGCATAACTGGCAGTAGGGAGCATCAAGCTGAATGTTAATATTAAAGCGGAGAACTTGTTGTGTCTGTTTTGCATGAGATTAGGGTTTCAGCTGGTACGCATCGACGAGCATTGGCAGTTCTTCACGGCTTGTCACAGGTGGTGGCATGATCTGTTTACTTGGCGTGTAGCCTGAAACAGTATGTTTCCATCCATTCTGTATATGTTTGCATAGAATCCGGTGTAATCGCTTCCTCCAGAGAGCTAACCAACTCGCCTTTATAGAGATACCTTGCTCCGCCCTCCAGCACAAGATTGGGAGTGCCCGCCATTGTATAGGTGTAACGCCAGTGCCTAGAGCGTCTGTTGCCGTTCGCGGCTGGTTATGAAATCGCTTTCTATCTTTAATGAGGTTCCGGGCGGGTTATTAAATATACGGAGACCACTAAAAAAATGGCTGTAATCCCAGCGAACATCCATACACTGATCATGTAATGGTAAAGAATAAACCAGCTCCCACATAGCATCAATATCGCAATAATTTTGCTGCCCCTGGAGATAGCCTTCTGTTGCTCCCAGTTTATTAGGATGCTGCCGAATTTCGGATGCTCATACAGCCATTTATGCAAACGCTGTGAACCTTTTGCTGAAAACCAGGCGGCGAGAAGTAAGAACGGGACCGTAGGTAATCCCGGAAGAAAGATGCCGATAAGCGCAAGCGCAAGAAACAGATACGCCAGCAACAAAGCAATTATTCTTGTCATTTGAGCGATTTAAATGTGCCTGTAAGGATAAGCGATGGGTTGGCATACTCCCCAGTCATCTGCCCGGGTTCGGCTGATGACAGGACGGGTTTTTTTAACTGGCTCTCCAACGGATCAGGCCGATAGTCCCAACCCCCCGAGGACCTCTACCAAGCGTTGATTCTGCTGTGGGGTGCCGATGGTGATGCGTAGAAAACCGCTGATTCTCGGTTGCCGGAAGTGACGGACGAGCACTCCCTGCTTGCGTAGTTGCGTGGCGATATCCGACGCCTCTCGGGACGGGTGGTGGGCAAACAGAAAATTGGCGGCGGAGGGGAGTACCTGAAATCCCAGACCTTGCAACTGACGATTGAGTTGTTCCCTGGCCTCGATGATCTGCCGGCAACTATCCCTGAAATAGTCCTCATCCTTGAAGGAAGCGATGGCCGCGGCTCCTGCGAGACGGTCCATGGGGTAGGAGTTGAAACTGTCCTTGACCCGGATCAGTCCCTCGATCAATTCTGTGTTGCCCATGGCCAAGCCGATGCGCAGTCCGGCCAGGGCGCGGGATTTGGAGAGTGTTTGGGTCACCAGCAGATTGGGATAACGATCGATCAGGGTCGCCGCGCTTTCACCCCCGAAGTCGATATAGGCCTCATCGATGACCACCACCGAATCCCGATTGTGCTTGAGCAACCACTCGATCTTTTGCAGCGGCAGCAGCATGCCGGTGGGGGCGTTCGGGTTGGGGAAGATGATGCCGCCGTTGGCTTGGGTATAGGACTCCAGGTCGATGTTGAATCCAGCATCCAGGGGAATGGTTTGGTACTCGATGCCATACAGCCGGCAATAGACCGGGTAGAAGCTGTAGGTGATATCGGGAAACAGCAAGGGTTGGGATTGTTGAAAGAGAGCGAAGAAGGCGTGGGCGAGCACCTCGTCGGAGCCGTTGCCGATAAAGACCTGTTGTGGTGTCAGGTCGTAGTAGTCCGCCACGGTTTCACGTAACAGGGTTGAGCTTGGATCGGGATAGAGACGCAACCCATCGTCAGCCGTTTGATTGACTGCCTCGATCACACGGGGGGATGGCCCATAGGGGTTTTCGTTGGTGTTGAGCTTGACCAGGTCATCGATGCGCGGCTGCTCCCCGGGGACATAGGGTGAGAGTTGACTGACGATCGGGCTCCAGTAGCGGCTCATGGTGAGGGTGTCCTGATTCGGTTGTTTGCCTTGTTTAAATCGGCGGGACCTGTCCCGCCTACTCCTTGGTCTGTTTGAATCGATACTCGGCAGAACGGGCGTGGGCGGTGAGTCCTTCGCCTCTGGCCATGACCGACGATGTTCTGGCCAGGCTGTCGGCGCCCGCTGCTGTGGCCATGATCAAACTCGAACGCTTTTGAAAATCATACACTCCCAGGGGGGACGAGAAGCGAGCGGTGCGCGAGGTCGGCAGGACATGGTTCGGCCCGGCACAGTAGTCACCCATCGCCTCCGCGGTATAGCGGCCCATGAAGATGGCGCCTGCGTGGTGAATCTGTTTGGCCATCGCCTGGGGATCGGCCACCGACAGCTCGAGATGTTCCGGGGCGATGTGATTCGCCACCTCCACCGCTTCAGCCATATCCTTCACCTGCACCAGGGCGCCGCGAACCCGCAATGCGGTGGCGATGATCTCCTGGCGCTCCATGCTCGGCAGCAGCTTGTCGATACTTTCGCTCACCCGCTGCAGAAAGTCCGCATCCGGGGAGAGCAGGATCGACTGGGCATCTTCATCGTGCTCCGCCTGGGAGAAGAGATCCATGGCGATCCAGTCGGGATCGGTCTCCCCGTCGCAGATGATCAGGATTTCCGAAGGACCCGCAACCATGTCGATGCCCACCTGTCCGAACACCGCCCGCTTGGCGGTGGCTACATAGATGTTGCCCGGGCCGACGATCTTGTCCACCGGGGGAACACTCTCGGTGCCATAGGCCAGGGCCGCCACCGCCTGGGCGCCGCCTACGGCAAACACCCGGTCGACCCCGGAGACATGGGCCGCGGCCAGTACCAGTTCATTCAGCTCCCCATCCGGGGTCGGCACCACCATGATCAGTTCCGCCACCCCGGCGACCTTGGCGGGGATGGCGTTCATCAACACCGATGAGGGGTAGGCGGCCTTGCCCCCGGGTACATACAGACCGACCCTGTCGAGGGGGGTGACCTGCTGACCCAGCACCGTGCCGTCCGGTTCGGTGTAGGACCAGGAGTCCATGATCTGATGTTCGGCGTAGGCGCGGATGCGGTTGGCGGAGAGCTCCAGGGCCTCGCGCTGTGCCGCCGGTATGCTGTTCCAGGCCTGTTGCAGGCGGTCCAGTGGAATCTCCAGATCACCGGGTTGGGTTGCCTGCCAGCGGTCGAAGCGGTTGGTGAACGCCACCAAGGCAGTGTCACCCTCGCTGCGAATCGCCCGAATGATCTCATTCACGGTGTCGTTGACCCCGGTGTCTGAAACCGACTCCCAGGCCAGCAGCGCATCGAGTTGTTGCTGGAAGTCAGCATCAGCGGTCGATAGTTTGCGTATGTCGCTCATTCCGGATTCCACCGATATGTTCAGGTTGTGGGTTGCGATACCGCGTCCCGAAAGGCATCGATCAGCTGCATGACCAGGCTGTGATTCATCTTCCAGGAGGCCTTGTTGACCACCAGCCTGGAACTGATGTCGGCGATGTGTTCCAGCGGGACCAGTCCATTCGCCTTGAGGGTGTTGCCGCTCTCCACCAGATCCACGATCAGGTCGGAGAGACCGACGATGGGTGCCAACTCCATGGAGCCGTAGAGCTTGATGATCTCCACCTGCTCCCCCTTGGCGGCAAAAAAGCGCTGCGCACTCTTCACATACTTGGTGGCAATGCGTAAGCGTCCGTTGTTTTGATTCCTGTCAGGGTAACCGGCCGTCATCATGCGGCATTGGGCGATCTTCAGATCCAGGGGCTCATACAGGCCCTCGCCGCCATGCTCCAGCAACACATCCTTACCGGCGATACCCAGGTCGGCGGCGCCGTACTCCACATAGGTGGGAACATCCGTTGCGCGGATGATGACCAGTTTCACCAGCTCATGGTTGGTGTCGAGGATCAGCTTGCGGCTGGTCTCCGGATCGTCTGCGGGCTCGATGCCGGCATGGGCCAGCAGCGGCAGACTCTGGTTGAAGATGCGCCCCTTGGATAGCGCGATGGTAATGGGTGCGTCGAATTTCATGGCTCAGTTTATGTTTGGCACGGGTTTGGAGCTGGAAGGATATATTAACTGGCGGCCAGCGGCCAGCGGCCAGCGGCCAGCAGCGAGCGGCCAGCTGGATACCGGGTCTGGCTGGTAGCTGACAGCTCCTAACTAGGAAGGCGTCTGATTTCACCGCCCAGGCCGGCCAGTTTTTCCTCGATGTTTTGATAACCCCGATCGATATGGTAAATACGGTCGACCAGGGTCTCCCCTTCCGCTACCAGTCCGGCCAGCACCAGGCTGGCCGAGGCACGCAGATCGGTGGCCATCACCGGCGCGCCGGTCAGGGTGTTGGCCCCGGTACAGATGGCGGTGTTTCCCTCAAGCTTGATCTGGGCGCCCATGCGCTGCAGTTCATGCACGTGCATAAAGCGGTTTTCGAAGATGGTTTCGGTGACGATGCCAACCCCTTCGGCCACCGAATTGAGTGCCGTGAACTGTGCCTGCATGTCGGTGGGAAATGCCGGATAGGGCGCCGTGTAGACATCCACGGCCTGGGGACGATTGCCCTTCATATCGAGGCTGATCCAATCCTCGCCGAGGTCGATTTCGGCCCCCGCCTCACGCAGTTTCTGCAGTACCGAATCCACCAGCTCCGGGCGGGTGTCGCGTATCTTGATGCTGCCCTGGGTAATAGCCGCGGCCACCAGGAAGGTGCCGGTCTCGATCCTGTCGGGAAGTACCTCATATTCGGTTCCCTGCAGACTATCCACGCCTTCGATGGTGATATTCGGTGAGCCGGCACCGGAGATCTTGGCCCCCATCTTGTTCAGGCACTCCGCCAGGTCCACCACCTCGGGTTCACGGGCTGCGTTTTCGATCAGGCTGGTGCCCTTCGCCAGAGCGGCGGCCATCATCAGGTTTTCCGTACCCGTTACCGTGACCATATCCATGACGATTCTCGCCCCATGCAGGCGTTCACAGCGGGAGCGGATATAGCCGTTTTCCACTTCGATGTCGGCGCCCATGGCGCGCAACCCCTCGATGTGCAGATTGACCGGTCGTGAGCCAATGGCGCAGCCACCGGGGAGGGAGACGTCGGCCCGGCCGAAGCGGGCCAACAGGGGGCCCAGCACCAGGATGGAGGCGCGCATCGTCTTCACCAGTTCATAGGGGGCGCTGAATTCAGTGATGGTATTGGAGTTGACCTCTATACCCATCTTCTCATCCACCATGAGCGAGGCGCCCATGCCTCCAAGCAGCTCCATGGTGGTGGTGATGTCATGCAGATGGGGAACGTTGCTCACCCGCATGGGGCCTTCGGACAGCAGGGTAGCGGCCAGGATCGGTAGGGCGGCGTTCTTGGCGCCAGCAATGCGTACTTCGCCCGACAGGGGGTTGCCCCCGCGAATTATCAGTTTATCCATGCTATTGCTCGTCGTTGATATGGATTCACCAAACTTCTCTCCTCGCGCATTGATTGGCGCTTTTTCAGGTGCAACAGAGCCGATTGGATCAGAGTTGACAGGCCCTAAAACAAAAAAGACCAAAAATGATAACGAAATCTTGAGAAAACCGCGACTTTACCACTATTCACTCTTTATTTAGTTAACTGAAACGGTTGGCGGGCGCCGATTGGGATTTAATGTCTTCCAATGGTCTGGTCGATATAGTTTTTGATCGCAGCCTGGCCGGTGTCATCGATGCCGGTAAACTCCATGCGACTCAGCCAACTGCCTTCGTGCTTTTCACAATCGAGGATCTTGGCGTAGATATGACTGCTCTGTTCACTCATGAGTGAGGTATAGAGAGTGATCCGGATATCCGAGAGGATATCGAGTTCCACCGGTAGATCGGCCTGCAGTCCATTGTAACTGAGGTCGATGGCGCGGCCGGAAAAGCCCTCATCCAGGACGATCTTATTCTGCAGCGGATGGAAGGCGATGGGAAAATCGACTTCGATACGCGGACTGCGACGCGACTCCACCCGGGGAACCTCCAGGTGACGAGGCCGGTTGGTTGACTGCAGCTCATAGAGTGAAACGGGTACCTGTTTGCCTTTTACCATTACCTGGTTCGGAGGGGATGTCTCGATGAATCCTTGGGCCATTCTGCAGGCGCGGTCACTTAACAGGATCTGTCCGCGCAGGCTGTAGGCCTCTATACGCGAGGCGAGATTGACCTCGTCCCCGATGACGGTGTACTCATGATGGAGTTCAGAGCCCAGATGTCCGGCCACGACCTTACCGGTATTGATGCCGATGCCCATGAACAGTCTTGGATAGCCTTGTTTGCTGTTTTCCGAATTGATCTCGATCATCGCACGCTGCATCTCCACTGCGCAGGCGATGGCCCGTTCCAGGTCGTCATCCCTCTGCTCAGTCAAACCGAACAGTGCCATGATTGAGTCGCCCATGAATTTATCGATACTCCCGCCAAAACTGAAAATGATTTCGCACATCCGGGAGAAATAGAGATTCAGGACATTGATGATGGTTTCCGGCGGGTATCGCTCGGTGATGGCAGTGAAACCGCGCAGATCGGAGAGCAGAATCGTGACCTCCTTATATTGAGGCATGTCACCACCCACAGGGGTTTCGTCCAGGGATTTCATCAAGGCCTGGTGCAGCTGGGTTCTTTCCGTTGGCGAGAGCTTGTTGGCGAGCGTCTTGCCGACGGTATCGATGATCCTTTCGATCTCTTCGGCGTGTTTCATGAGTTGTGTTCCTCTTCTCCATTCTCAAGTATAGGACGCCGATGGGAGAAGCGGTATCAAGCAGCATGCACTATTCCAGGTTGGGGCGCTCCCCGGAGACGGTCTCCAGTTGAATCTGTTCGTTCCCACGCCAGCCGCCGATGGTCAAACGGGTACCCGGGGGCTGACTGGCGATAAGCTGGACCAGCTGCTGGGAGTTTTCTATCTTGGTGTCGTTGACTTGGGTGATAACGTCCCCCGGTCTCAATCCCGCACTGCTTGCGGGGCCATCCTCCATGACGCCGGTTACCAGTATTCCCTCTGCATTGTGCAGGCTGAAGGCCTCGGCCAGTTTTTCCGACACATCCTGCCCCTGTATGCCTATCCACCCCCGGATGACATGCCCGCTGGTGATCAGTTGCTGCATGATGCCTTCTGCAAGGTCGAAGGGTATGGCAAAGCCGATACCGTGGGAGCCGCCGGTCTTGGAAAAGATCGCGGTATTGATACCGATCAGTTCTCCCCGGGCATTTACCAGGGCCCCGCCGGAGTTGCCTGGATTGATGGCGGCATCGGTCTGGATGAAATTCTCGAAGGTATTGATCCCCAGGTGGGAACGGCCGGTGGCGCTGATGATGCCCATTGTGACCGTCTGGCCCACGCCGAAGGGATTGCCGATTGCCAGTACCACGTCCCCCACCTGTTGCGCGCTGGTGCGGTCGATGCTGATGGCCTGTAGCGGGGCGTCACTGTCGATTTTCAAAACTGCCACATCCGATTCCGCATCGCTGCCGACGATGCTGACACTGACGCTCTTGCCGTTGGCCAGGACAACCTTGATCTCATCCGCCCCTTCGATGACATGGTGATTGGTCAATAGATAGCCGTCCTCCGAGACGATGACACCCGAGCCGAGGCTGGTATCGAGGCGCTGGCGGGTCTTTTCTGGCAACATATTGCCAAACAGATGCTGCAGCAGGGGGTCCCGAAAGCGTAGCGACTGGGATTCGGTAGTGATCTTGGCGGTGAAGATGTTGACCACGGAGGGGGCAGCCAGGGCCACCGCTTCCGCATATGAGAAGGGGCCGGTTTGGATCGGGGTCTGAATTGAGGGTTCGGTTAATTGGGGTTGCTTGAGTGTGGGACTCTCCTCGATCCGTTCAGGGAGCATAAAAAGGACCACGAAGGCCCCTGCCAGTCCGGCGGTCAAGGCAGTCAGCAGCAGCGAAAGTAATTTTTGTATACGCATCGAATTGAGTAATCTAGACAAACTGATATCTGTTTTTTGGCAAACATAGCATGATTGATCTCCTATCGCTCGAATCCTACTGCAATGAAGTGCTGCAGGTGGACGAATTTAACGATTACTGTCCAAACGGTCTCCAGGTGGAGGCTGCCCAACAGGTGGAAAAACTGATGTTGGGGGTCACCGCCTGTCAGGCACTGATCCAGGCGGCGGAAGAGTGGGGGGCGGACGCCCTGTTGGTCCATCACGGTTATTTCTGGAAGGGCGAGGGGCTGGCGTTGCGTGGATTGAAGGCCAACCGGGTGGGCGCCCTGTTCAGACAGCGCACCGCGCTGCTGGCCTACCATCTGCCGCTGGATGCCCACCAGACATATGGCAACAACAGACAGCTGGGTGAGCGGCTCGGCCTGCTGCCGGCGAATCCGGTTGCGGAGGGCTCACTGATCTGGCAAACGTCACTGTCCGAACCCATTTCAGTGACAGAGCTTACACAGCGCATCGCTGACCGTCTGCACCGCCGGCCGACCCACATTGCGCCGAATGAACGCCCACTCAAACGCATCGGCTGGTGCACCGGCGCCGCCCAGGACGCTATCCTGGAGGCCGCCGGGCAGGGACTGGATGCCTATATATCAGGGGAGATCTCGGAACAGACCGTACATCTGGCAAGGGAGTTGGGGATACACTACTTTGCGGCCGGGCATCATGCCACCGAGCGCTATGGTGTACAGGCCCTGGGCAGACATTTAGCCGAAAGATTTTCCCTCGAGTATCGATTTGTCGATGTGGAAAATCCGGTTTGATTGTTACTCCGTTGTAACACTGTCTTTTAGATTACATTATTACGATTAATCCACCTTGACCTGCAAAGCCGCATAATGGAAAATGCTCGGTTAATTTTCATGGTTTATTAACTATATTCTAATGTCCTGAATATGGGGCTGTGCACGGACCCTTTGGCCCAAATCCAGCTCATTTCAGTATCTGTGGAGTCGATATATGAGCGCAGATAGCGTTGATTTGAAAAAGCGACGTACCCTAACGCTTGCTACCAGTGTGGTTGGGGCAGTTGGCACCGGTTTTGTGGTCTATCCATTCCTGGCGGCCTGGGCCCCCAGCGAAAAGGCGAAGGCGGCTGGCGCGCCTGTGGAGGCGGATATCGGTAAGCTCGAACCCGGCCAGCTGATGCGCGTCAAATGGCGGGGTAAGCCTGTCTGGATCGTACACCGCACGCAGCAGAATCTGCAGGATCTGACTTCACTGGAAAGTGTTTTGCTCGATCCCAACTCGGATGACGCGGGGCAACAACCGGACTACTGCAAGAACACCCAGCGCTCGATCAAAGAGAAGTATCTGGTTGCGATCGGCATCTGCACCCACCTGGGTTGCTCCCCTACCTATCGCCCTGAAGTGGCGCCGGAAGACCTGGGGCCCGAATGGAAAGGCGGATTCTTCTGTCCCTGCCACGGTTCCCGTTTCGACCTTTCCGGGCGTGTCTACGCCGGCGTTCCTGCACCAAAGAACCTAGAAATCCCCCCCTATCAATATCTCTCTGATACCAGGGTCCTGATCGGTGCCGATGGAGGAGCAGCCTGATGAGTATGATGAAAAATTTTATGGGCTGGATAGACGATCGCTATCCCATGACCAAGGTCTGGAACGAGCACCTGGCCGAATATTATGCGCCGAAGAACTTCAACTTCTGGTATTTCATGGGTTCACTGGGGATGCTGGTACTGGTGATTCAGATCGTCACCGGCGTCTGGCTGGCCATGAGTTACAAGCCCGATGCGGATCTGGCGTTTGGCTCCGTTGAATACATCATGCGTGATGTGGAATGGGGCTGGCTGATCCGCTACCTGCACTCTACCGGGGCATCCGCATTCTTTGTGGTGATCTATCTGCATATGTTCCGCGGTCTGATGTACGGCTCCTATCGCAAGCCACGCGAACTGCTTTGGATCATCGGCGTGATCATCTATCTGGCGATGATGGCGACCGCCTTCTTCGGCTATCTGCTGCCCTGGGGCCAGATGTCCTACTGGGGAGCACAGGTTATCGTCAACCTCTTCTCCGCAGTACCGGTGATCGGTCCCGACCTGGGTGTTTGGGTGCGTGGTGACTACGTCATCTCCGACGCCACCCTGAACCGTTTCTTCGCCCTCCACTTCCTGTTGCCCTTCCTGCTGGCTGCGCTGGTGTTCATTCACATCGTCGCCCTGCACAAGGTGGGTTCCAACAATCCGGATGGCATCGAGATCAAGAAGGGTCCGAAAGGCAACCGCTGGAGCGACACGGCACCGGCTGATGGTATTCCTTTCCACCCCTACTATTCGGTGAAGGATATCGCCGGCGTGGCGGGCTTCCTGTTTCTGTTCGCCGCGGTTGTCTTCTTTGCCCCGGAGATGGGTGGCTATTTCATTGAGCACCCCAATTTCGAACCGGCCAATCCGTTGAAGACCCCGGAACATATCGCGCCGGTCTGGTATTTCACCCCCTTCTACGCGATCCTGCGCGCCGTACCTTCGATCGCGGGTTCCGCCTTCCCGGGCGTGGTCGCCATGTTCGCCTCTATCCTGATCATGTTTTTCCTTCCCTGGCTGGATCGCAGTCCGGTGAAATCGATCAGGTATAAAGGCATGTTGTACAAGGTCATGCTCTGGCTCTTTGTCATCGACTTCATCATACTCGGTTACCTCGGGGTAAAGCCCACCACGGATCTCTACAAGCTGATGGCCCAGATCGGCACCATCTACTACTTCGCGTTCTTCCTGCTGATGCCGATCTACACCAAGCTGGACAAGACCAAACCCGTGCCAGAGAGGGTGACCGAATGAAAAAGCTGATTGTTGCACTTTTATTAGCCGCGGCCCCTTTGCTGGGAATTGCAGCCGGAGGTGGGGCGCATCTTGATGATGCCGATATCGACCTGGGTGATCAGGCCTCGCTGCAGCGTGGCGCCAAGTACTTCGTCAACTACTGCCTGAGTTGTCATTCGGCCTATTATCAGCGCTACAACCGTATGGCCAGGGATCTTGGTCTGAGTGAAACCGAGGTGATGGAAAATCTGATGTTCACCACTGACAAGATCGGTGACACCATGAAGATTGCCATGACCGAACAACAGGGTACGGAGTGGTTTGGTAGTCCTCCCCCCGACCTGAGCGTGATCTCCCGCGCCCGGGGTGTGGATTGGATCTACACCTATCTGCGCAGTTTCTATCTGGATGAGAAACGTCCGTTCGGCGTGAATAATATCGTTTTTCCCGATGTGGGCATGCCCCATGTGTTGTGGGAACTGCAGGGTCCTCAGAAGGCGGTCTTCAAACTGGAGAAGGATTCGCAGGGTAACGAGCACGAGGTCTTCGAACATTTCGAGCCCGTGAGCCCCGGTTTGCTCAGTGCCCAGGAGTATGATCAGGTCGCCAGGGATCTGACTGCTTTCCTGAGTTATATCGGCGAGCCGATTCAGATGGAACGCAAGCGCCTGGGTGTGTGGGTGTTGCTGTTTATTGCGGTATTCTTTGTCCTGGCCTACCTGCTCAAGAAGGAGTATTGGAAGGACGTTCACTAAAACTCTTTCGACATGATCTGCCAAAAAGGCGCACAGTTGCGTTATACTGTGCGCCTTTTTTGATGTCACAACATTATTTGTCCGCAGCCAGGCAGGCTAGTAGCCAGGCACCAAGGACATTCTGGAGAGAGGCTATAAATGGCGGCAGTTGCGAACAAACGTTCAGTGATGACCCTCTATTCGGATCCCACCGATCCCTATTGTCATCGAGTCAGACTGGTGCTGGCAGAGAAGAATATCACCTACGAAGTATCTGATATCGATCCGCTGAACGTACCCGAAGAGGTCATGGAGCTCAATCCCTACGGTACGCTTCCCACCCTGGTGGATAGGGATCTCAAGCTCTACGAATCCCGCATTATCATGGAGTATCTCGACGAGCGATTCCCCCATCCGCCGTTGTTGCCGGTGGATCCGGTTTCACGCTCCACCTCACGCCTGTTGATGTATCGTGTGGATAACGACTGGTACAGTCTGATGGATGTAATCCTGAGTGGTAAAAAGGAGGCCGCAAAGGCGCGCAAGGAGCTGCGTGAAAGCCTGATCTCCACATCGCCGGTGTTCAATGCCAAGCCATTCTTCATGAGTGAGGAGTTCACCCTGGTGGATTGCGCCATCGCGCCACTGTTGTGGCGCCTGCCGGAGTTGGGCGTGGAGATTCCCCCGAGTGCGGACGGACTGCATGAATATGCAAAACGCCTGTTCGAAAAGGAATCTTTCATCAAGAGTCTTTCCGAGGCCGAGCAGGAGATGCGCGGTTGATATATGACTGAGATGTCTTCCAACCGTCCCTACCTGATCCGGGCTCTGTATGACTGGTTGGTGGATAACGGCATGACGCCCTACCTGATGGTCAATACTGAAGTCGAGGGTGTGGTGGTCCCGCATCAGTTTGTGGAACAGGGACGTATCATCCTGAATGTGGATCCATCCGCTGTCTCGGTCCTCGAAGTGGGTAATGAATGGATCAGTTTCAGCGCCAGGTTCAGCGGTAAAGCAGAGGATATCCTGTTTCCTCCCCATGCGGTGATGGGTATCTATGCCAAGGAGAATGGCCAGGGTATGCTGTTTCCCGAAGAGGATGTGGACCTGGAGCAAGATCCGGGTGATGAACCCGACCCTTCAACGCCGCCGGGTAAGCGGCCATCGCTTAAGGTGGTCAAGTAAGCCTCTGATCCGCCCAGTTCACTCCCCTTCGGTATCAACCCCCGCTGTGGGCAGATCGATATGGAGACTGACATTTTCCGTGCCCATCATCACCACATATCCGGTTCGCCTGCCCGAGCCTTCCAGGCTATAGTCGAAGGCATACACGCGCCGCAGTTTCAGTCCGCTGCGAAGCCAGCGTATGCCCAGTCGATGCAGGGCCACGGTCTGATCGAGAAACTGGACCCCATGACTTTTGCAGGTGTTGCGACTGATCCGGATGGCGATCTCACGAACCCGCAGGGTATCGCGCCAGAACCAGAGTAACATCATCAGGGCCAGCAGCAGGTTTAGCGTTGTATAGGACATGTGGGTATAGAGTATGGGACAGATAGCTATTGTAACTGCAGATATCACCAAGCTGAAGGTGGATGCAATCGTGAACGCCGCAAACACCTCCCTATTGGGGGGAGGCGGTGTGGATGGCGCCATCCACCGGGCAGCCGGCCCGGAACTGCTTGCCTATTGCAAAGGGCTTGGCGGTTGCCCGACCGGTGAGGCCAGGATCACACCCGGTTTCAAGTTGCCGGCCAAGTGGGTCATTCATACCGTGGGCCCGGTATGGCGCAACGGTGAACTGGGCGAACCCGATCTGCTTCGCGCCTGTTATGAGAACAGCTTCAGGCTGGCGGCAGAGAATAGTTGTCGCAGCATAGCCTTTCCCGCCATCAGCACCGGGGTCTACGGCTACCCGAAAGGGGACGCGGCGGCGGTGGCATTGAGTGTCATGCAGGCATGGAAAGAGGCGTTTGACGAGATTATCGCCTGCTGTTTCAGTGAAGTGGATGCTGAACTCTATCGATTAAAATTTCAGTCCGTGAATGAAGGCGAATAAACGCAAATGGTTATCTTGCGTAGGGTGCGGCTTGCCGCACCGATCTACGAGCATCAGCATGGTGCGGGTCTATCCGGATGGTTAAACGGTGCGGCAAGCCGCACCCTACACGATGTTCATGATGTTGTACCAATCCATTGCCATTCCCATTCAGGTAAACCTGGTAAAATGAAGAGCGCAATTTTATAGGTGTGTGAAGATGTTTAACTGGTTGGACAGGTTGCCCCTGCGGATGATCGCCCTGCCGGCGATATTGCTCGGACTGGCCCCCTTCGTGCCGGAGCCCCATCTCTGGGAGAAGTTGAAGATGCTGGCGGCGGGTACCCTGCAGCGTCCTATCGATATCTTCGACCTGTTGATGCATGGCTTGCCGGTGGTGCTGCTGGTGATCAAGATGATACGAGGCGAAAGGGAAACCTCTTGATCCATAAAAAAATAAGTCCGCAAATGAACGCGAATAAACGCAAATGGTTATCTTGCGTAGGGTGCGGCAAGCCGCACCCTACGGATTGAATCGATATTCGTAAGTAGCTTGTAGGGTGGGGCCCAGCCCCACCAATTCAGATCTATTCTTGAGCTATTTCGGTGGGGCAGGGCCCCACCCTACGTATTGAAATAATAGTTGCGGCTGACCGGATATGTTTTCATTTTTTCGCGCCACTGAGTCGATCCAGGCGCAGTCGTTCCCGATCATCGAAGAGGTGTTTTGAGCCGATCCATACCGCGGCCATGGCGCCGTAGCCGGTACCCGCTGCTATCAGCAGCATAATCAGTATCTGGTATTTACTCGCCTCGAACGGGGGGGCGCCCGCCAGAATCTGGCCGGTCATCATGCCCGGCAGGCTGACCACGCCGGCCGCCGCCATGGCGTTGATGATCGGTATCATACCGCTGCGCAATGCACTCCGTCTGAGCTCCCGGATGGCGTTTTCCCAGCTATGCCCCAACATCAGTCGCGCCTCGATCTGATGCCGCTGCTGCCAGGCGTTATGGGTCAGGTGGTCCAGGGCGATGGCCACGCCCGACATGGTGTTGCCCAGCAACATGCCCAGCAGGGGGATCAGATACTGTACCGAGTACCAGGGTTCGGCCTGGATAACGATCGTCA